>JAJRUG010000076.1 GCA_024277915.1 Gammaproteobacteria bacterium | reverse complement strand
GATTCCTCAACTCTTATGAGCCAGTATAGCCTCTAACCGGGGCTGACTTGCTCTACCTGCTCGCTGGCTCCCAGGATCTCTATCCCAAGAGCACTGTACGCCTTGGCGCCACGGGAATTACGGTCATGGTACATCGCCGGTAACCCAAAGCTCGGTGCCTCGGCCAGACGTACATTGCGCGGAATAATCGTTTTGTACAGCTTTTCCGGGAAATGCCGTGCAAGCTGTGCAGATACCTCGATCGCCAGCTTATTCCGTGGATCATACATTGTCCTCAAAAGACCCTCGATCTCCAGACTATTATTTACTGAGTTTCTGATTTGCTTGACGGTTTCAAGCAATGACGACAAGCCTTCCAGCGCATAGTATTCGCATTGAATAGGAATCAGCACACCGTCGGCAGCGGTGAGCGCATTCAAGGTAAGCATATTGATCGACGGCGGACAATCAATCAGCAGGAAATCGAACAAACCCCGGATTGGTTCCAGTGCATTGCGCAGGCGCATTTCCCGGGCGAGTTCCTGAAGCAATCTGATCTCCGCAGCAGTAAGGTCTGAATTGGCCGGCAGTAATGCAAAGCCTCCTTCCGGAACCGACAGAATCGTATCCTTGGCATGTGCCTCCCCAAGCAATACTTCACAGGAAGTGCTGTCGAGATTCTGCTTGTCGATACCACAGCCGGTGGTGGCGTTCCCCTGCGGATCAAGATCGATCAGCAGTACGCGCTGATTATTTTCTGCCAATGCTGCGGCAAGATTGACACTGGTGGTGGTTTTTCCGACCCCGCCTTTTTGATTAGCGACTGCAATAACCCGCCCCATCAACTTCGCTCCAGAATAATAATATGGCGCGCTGCATCCAGGTCGGGTACCGAAATCGGGGTGACCCTGGACAACCACTGTGATGGTACGCCTGCCAGCTCTTCTTCAGATTGTTTCCCTTTCATCGCCAGCAGCTGACCATCGTCAGCGGCTAACCGCCCGCACTGTTCCACAAAGCGCGACAACGACGTGAAGGCACGGCACATCACCGTGTCGTATGGATTATCAGGCTGAAATGATTCCACGCGCACCTGTTCCACGGTGACGTTAGCTAACCCGAGTTCTGCCACAACATGTCTCACAAACCGTACCTTCTTGCCCACGGAATCCAGCAGCGTAAACTGCCGGTCTTTTTATATCAGCGCCAGCGGTATCCCGGGCAGTCCTGCGCCGGTACCGACATCAAGTATAGATGCTCCCCGCAGAAAACGGACAATGCTGACCGAATCAAGCACATGTCGTGCCACCATTTCCTCGGGCGCGCGAATGCTGGTCAGATTAAAAGCCTGGTTCCACTGTGCAAGCAAGCGTAAAAACCGGGCAAAATCATGAACGAGATTATCCCGGGGCCTTATGGCAAGCCCGGCGAGGCCTTTTTCAAGGGACACTTCCAGTTCAATGGCATCCACACTCAACCCCGACTAATCCAGCCTGACAATCGTACGCCCCGTTATTTGAGCATCGATATATGCCTGGAAACATTCTGCGAGATCATCAAGTGTCACCTCACGTGTCACCAGTTGCTGCAAATGGCCGGGCTTCAAGTCGGTCGCTACCCTCGTCCATACCTCGCGGCGCATATCGATTGGCACATCAACCGAACTGATGCCTAACAGACTGACCCCCCTGAGAATGAAAGGCATCACCGTCGTTTTCAGTTCTACACTGGCAGCCAGCCCGATGCTTGCCACACACCCATAGTTACGGGTAGTCCGGGTCAGCCATGCCAGAATATCGCCACCCAGATTATCCACAGCCCCGGCCCAAAGTGCTTTTTCCAACGGGCGGGCGCCCATCTCGATTTCCTGTCTTCTCAATATTTCTTTCGCGCCGAGCTGGCTGAGCCAGCTCACGGCGGCGTCATCTGTTTTTCCGGTAATCGCTGTCACCTCATACCCCAGCCCGCTCAGCATATCTACGACAACACTACCAACACCACCGGTTGCACCGGTCACCGCGATGGGGCCATTTGCCGGGCACATGGCATTTTGTTCCATGCGGTGTATTGCCAGCCCGGCCGTAAACCCTGCGGTGCCGAGCACCATGGCTGATCGCAAATCCAGACCGGCCGGCAGTGGATTGACCCAGTCCCCGTTGATACGGACATACTGGGCAAAGCCGCCGTCATGTGTTTCGCCAAGTCCGCAGCCGGTGGCGACCACTTCGTCTCCTTCGGCGAACCTGGGGTCAGTCGACTCAACCACTGTGCCGGCAATGTCTATGCCTGCGACCAGCGGAAACCTGCGTTGTATTTTTCCGGTGCCCGTCGCGCCCAGCGCATCTTTGTAGTTGATGCTTGAGTAAGCGCCCCGAATGACTACATTACCTTCGGAAAGATCATCCAGCCGGATATTCTCCAGCCGCGGGATAATTTTTCCGTTTTCCGAATGAATGCGAAAGGCTTTAAAAGGGGGCACAGTCAATCTCCGCCACGAAAAAAGTTATCAGAAAGAGTCTGAAAAGGGGTCAGGTTTATTATTGTGCGGCAATAATAAACCTGACCCCTTTTCATTCACCGACGTGGTTGCTGGCAGCCGGAGAACTAGTCGCTGGAGGTAAAAAGCCCTGACTGAGCCGCAAAATATGCGGCAAGATCCTTGATGTCCTGTTCCGACAGTGCCGCTGCCTGTCCCGCCATAACAGGATCGCTACGATCACCATTTTGATATTGGCTCATGGCCTGTATCAGGTAATCGGTATGCTGCCCAGCCAGTATTGGCCAATTGGGCATCATGCTGACTCCGGCTGCGCCATGACAGGCCGTACAGACCGCCGCTTTTTTCTCACCCCGGCTGATTGCTGATCCTGACTTTGCGCTACCTTCCTGCAGGTCTCCCTGACCAGCAAAATATGCTGCAACCGATTTGATATCGTCATCCGACATGGAGCCGGCCTGAGCCAGCATGGTGGGATGAGACCGAGTCTTGTTCTTGTAACCCTTCAGCGCCACGACGATGTATTGCTCGTGCTGTCCGCCCAGCTTCGGTACCCGGTATGACGGATAGGCGTTTCGATAACCGTCAATGCCGTGGCAGCCAAGGCATGTATTAGCCAGCATCGCACCCCGGTCAGTATTGGCTGCCGCAAAACCGGTAATGGCAGTCGAGCTAATGAAAAGCGTTATTAAAATAGACAGCGTTTTTTGCATAACTAGCACCTGAAATGTGATTTTTCCCCGACCATTGCACTGAATGGACGCAATATCTTAGTGGTACACGCTGTTGATTTCTAGCCGGGAAGCCAAAAAGGGGACAGATTTATTTTAGTCAGATCTCACCGGCCATATGGCAGGCAACGGCTGTCTCTCCGGACATCCGAAGCTGTGGGCGCTCCCGGGCGCAGCGATCCTTTGCATATCGGCACCGGGTTCGAAATGCGCATCCGGACGGAGGGTTCAGCGGAGAGGGTATATCGCCCTCCAGCCCGCGATTGAGCCGGCGCCGCTCAAGCTGCGGATCAGGTATGGGGACGGCCTCAATCAGCGCCCGGGTGTATGGGTGCTGTGGGTTGGTATACAGCGCGTGCTTATCAGCTACCTCTACCACTCGGCCCAGATACATGACCATTACCCGGTGACTGATGTGTTGAACCACTGCCAGATCATGAGCGATAAAAATCAGCGACAGGTCAAAACTGGCCTGGAGCTCAATCAATAGTTCCACAATCTGCCCCTGAATGGAGACATCCAGTGCGCTCACCGGTTCATCGCACAGTATGAGCCTCGGCTCAACAATCAACGCCCTCGCGATACCGATACGCTGACACTGACCCCCGGAAAACTCATGGGGGTATCGGTTCATATGGGCTCGTTCAAGACCTACCCGCTCCAGCATGGCGGCCACTTTCCCGAAT
Source organism: Gammaproteobacteria bacterium (assembly GCA_024277915.1). Lineage (GTDB taxonomy): Bacteria > Pseudomonadota > Gammaproteobacteria > Steroidobacterales > JAJRUG01. Next base: position 3,808 of record JAJRUG010000076.1, on the reverse strand, counting down.
ACTGCATCGCTACCCATGCCGGGCTGATGAGTCTGCAAAGGCTCTGCGACAATATCCCGCACTGTCATGCGTGGATTCAGTGAGGCAAATGGGTCCTGAAAAATGATTTGCATATCGCTGCGCGCTGCCTTGAGTGCGGCATCACTCATCACACCAAGATCATTGCCCAGCATGCAAACCCGGCCACCCGTTACATTCACCAGCCGCAGGATTCCGCGTGCCAGCGTCGACTTGCCGCAGCCGGACTCGCCGACGACCCCCAGGGTTTCGCCGGGAACCAGCCCAAAGCTCACTCCATCGACCGCTTTCAATGTCTGGCTTGCCGAAAATATTCCGGGACCGGGGATATCGAAGAACACCTGCAGGGAATCGACCTGCAGCAAAATGACCCGGTCATCCTTTTTGGTCGGGACCGGCATTTGAGTGGTGTCTTGCGGTTGCGGCTGTTCAAAATCGAGCCGGGGTACAGCCGCCAGTAATTCACGCGTGTATTCATCTTGCGGCTGGTAGAAAATCTGATCGATGGACCCGGACTCCCGACACTCACCATTGCGCATTACCATCACCCGGTCACAGAGCCCCGCGACCACGCCCAGATCATGGGTAATCAGTATGATTGCCGTATCGAACTCTTCTCGAAGTTCCCTCATCAGCTGCAGTATCTGTGCCTGTACGGTGACATCCAGCGCTGTCGTAGGCTCATCCGCAATCAGCAGCGCAGGTTGACACAGCAGCGCGGAAGCAATCATCACCCGTTGCCGCATCCCGCCGGACAATTCGTGCGGATACATATCCAGGCGCCGCTGCGCTTCCGGAATATGTACAGCATCGAGCATCTGTTTGCATTGCCGTAGCGCATCACGACGACTGAGCCCCTGATGCCCGGTCAGTACAAATGACATCTGCCGCCCGATTTTTATGAAAGGGTTCAGCGAGGTCATCGGATCCTGAAAAATCATTGAGATTCGGCTGCCACGAATCTGGTTCAGTTCACTGGTCGGCAGGCCGAGGAGCTCTCTTCCTTCAAAAATCGAACTGCCCTGGGCGCGACCGTTGTCGGCAAGAAGACCCATCAAGGCCAATACTGTCTGGCTTTTCCCAGAACCGGATTCTCCAACAATCCCCAGGGTTTCCTTGGCTGATACTTCGAAATTGAGGTTTTTTACCGCATGTACATCGCCATCGTTGGTAGAAAAGGAGACGTTCAGGTCAGCTATCCGGAGGAGCGTATCTGTCACCTATCGACTCCTGTCTCTCGGATCCAGCGCATCGCGAAGACCATCGCCGACAAAATTGAAGCAAAATAATGTCAGGGCAAGAAACAGCGCCGGAAAAATCAGCATCCAGGGCGCATTTTCCATTTCCTGGGCGCCTTCATTGACCAATGCGCCCCATGAAGTCATCGGCTCCTGCACACCAAGGCCGAGAAAGCTGAGAAAAGATTCAACCAGAATAACCTGCGGTATGGTTAATGTGACATAGACCACCACCACCCCCAGCAGGTTGGGAATAATATGCCTGCGGATAATCCGTGCGGTCGACACACCGCCTGCCCGGGCCGCTTCAACAAATTCAGTGTTTTTCAGGCTCAGTGTTTGACCGCGTACAATGCGCGCCATGTCCAGCCAGTTAATGGCACCAATTGCGATGAAAATCAGAAATATGTTTCTGCCAAACAGGACCATCAGCAGGATGACCAGAAACATGAACGGCAGGGCGTAGAGAATATCGACAATACGCATCATGACATGATCAATTTTGCCGCCCAGGTAGCCCGCTACTGCCCCATAACTGATACCAATCACCAGGCTGACAGTGGTAGCAACCAGACCAACCATCAACGAAATTCGTCCGCCATACAGGGTGCGAACAAAAAGATCCCGGCCCAGCGCATCAGTGCCGAAAATATGGCCGGTTGCTAACGAAGGCCCCTCTGAAACCCTGTCCCAGTCGGTAAAATCATAGCTGTAGGGACTTAAAAAAGGCGCAATCATCACCAGCAGGGAAATGATGCTCAGAATAATCAGTGCCGCCATCGCCGCCCGATTTTGCAGTAGCACCTGCAAGGCATCCGACCAGAGGCTTCGGCCTTCGGGGAATTGTTCGGGGCTCTCCGCCGCCGGGATCCGGGTTGGGTCTGACATCAGTACTTGACCCTCGGATCGAGCCACCCGTAGAGCAGATCAACCAGGAAATTGAAGGCAATGATCAATACTCCGTAGAACACCACAACACCCATTACCAGCGTGTAGTCCCTGTTCAGTGCGCCCTGAACGAAATATCTTCCCAGACCGGGAACACCGAATATCTGTTCGATGACAACAGAGCCGGTAATGATTGCTGCGGTTGCCGGACCAATATAGGAAATGACCGGCAACAGCGCCGGTTTCAGCGCATGCTGGATGATCACGGTGCGCATGGGCAGCCCCTGGGCGCGAGCGGTACGAATGAAGTTACTGCGCAACACTTCGATCATGCTGCCCCTGGTAAGTCTGGAAACATAGGCAATCTGCGGCAACGCCAGTGCAATCACCGGCAGAACCAGATTACGGATCGAGCCATCGCCCAGCCCGCCTGCGGGCAGCCATTTCAGATAAACCGCGAACACCAGGATCATCAACGGCGCCATGACGAAGTTCGGGATTGATATACCCGTCATGGCCGCCCCCATCACCGTGTAGTCGGTCGCAGTGTTCTGCCGGAATGCCGCGAGTGTCCCCAGGCTGACGCCCACGATCAATGCGAGCAGCATGGCAAAACCGCCCAGCCGAAGAGACACCGGAAATCCGCTCATAATCAGCTCGGTCACCGTATGATCCCGGTACTGAAACGACGGCCCGAAATCACCCTGGAGCAGGCCATAGATGTATCGACCGAACTGTTGATAGATCGGTTCATCGAGATGGTAAGCGGCCCGCAGATTTGCTTCGATTTCAGGCAGCAGCTGCTTCTCTGCATCAAAGGGGCCGCCCGGCGCCAACCGGATCATGATGAATGCCAGGCCAATGAGAATCAGCAGTGTCGGGATGGCGCCGAGAAACCGTTGCAACGCGTATCGGATCATTGCCGCCCACCCTTGGTATCGATGAAAAACAAATCCTTGCTCATATGGTAGTCCAGGGGGTGATCCTGCCAGCCACCGACACGACTCTGAACCAGATGTCTGCTGACGTAGTGATAGACGGGAATCAATGGAACGTCTTCCAGAACCAGTGCCTCTGCTTGTGCCAGTATTTGCTGACGCCTGGCTTTGCTCTGTTCATTTGCAGCCTGTTCGAGTAATGAATCATAGTGTGAATTGTTATATCCCGTCATATTGGTTGCGCTATCGCTGGCCAGCACCCGGGCAAACGTCCAGGGGTCGTCAAAGTCTGCTATCCAGCTACCACGAAACAAGCCTTGCACCTGATTATCGCGAATCTTTTGCAGCATTACCCGAAATTCTTCCTGTATCAGGGTCGCCTTGATTCCCAGTGTCTCTTTCCACATTGATTGAATCGCCACAGCGATACGCTGGTTTGCCTCGCTACTATTAAAACGCAGCTCAATGTCGGGTAGCTTGTCCGGCAAATAGCCGGCTTTCCGAAACAGGCGCCGCGCCTCCTGGTGGCGTTGCTCCCGGCGCCATGTCTGGTATTCGGGCTCAGATGGCATATAGCCGCTGATGCCGGGTGGAATCCAGCTATAGGCAGGCTGTTCGCCATTGCCCAGCACCGACCCTGTAATTAACTGCCGGTCGATGGCCAGCGACAGCGCCTGACGAAGTGCTCTGTTGCCCCCGAAGGGGTCGCTGTTCAGGTTAAAGCCG
>JAJRUG010000075.1 GCA_024277915.1 Gammaproteobacteria bacterium | reverse complement strand
TGATTTACGCTTCGGCACTGGCTGGCTATGCGGGCACGGATCCGGAGACCCGGGATGGAGATATGACTCCGTTGTTCGAGGCGATTGTCACGCATGTGGATCCGCCTGCAGTCGACCCTGCCGGTACTCTGCAGCTGCAGGTCTCAAGTCTTGATTACAACTCTTATGTAGGTCTGCTGGGTATCGGGCGAGTGAGTCGCGGTGTCGTAAAGGCAAATGCGCCGGTCAGTATTGTTGATACCGCGGGCAAGATCCGGCAGGGCCGCATTATGGAGCTGTACGGTTTTCTTGGCCTCGATCGTTATCGCGTGGAAGAAGCGGGTGCCGGTGATATTGTTGTATTCAGCGGTATTGATACGCTCAATATTTCGGACACTCTGTGTCATCGGGAACACCCTGAGGCGCTGCCATCGCTCGAAGTTGACAAGCCGACCATCAGCATGACCTTTCAGGTCAACAAATCACCCTTCGCCGGGCAGGAAGGCAAGTTTCTGACCAGCCGCCAGATTGGAGAACGGCTTGAACAGGAACTGAAGCACAACGTCGCGTTACGTGTTGAGCCGACCGAAGACCCGGACAAGTTCCGGGTATCAGGGCGGGGCGAACTGCATCTTTCCGTGCTCATCGAAACCATGCGGCGGGAAGGGTATGAATTGGCGGTATCCCGGCCGGAAGTGATTGAAATCGAGGTTGATGGGGAAACCCATGAGCCGTGGGAAATGCTCACTGTGGATTTGCAGGAGGACTACCAGGGGCCAGTGATGCGCAAGCTGGCCGAGCGAAAGGGACAGCTGCTGGGTATGCAACCGGACGGCACCGGCCGGGTACGATTGGACTACCGCATACCGGCCAGAGGGCTGATTGGCTTCAGGACCGAATTTTTGACAGCGACGGCAGGCACCGGGCTGATTTACCATGTATTTGACGGCTATGATCGCCGTGTACCGGTCGAGATCGGCCAGCGTAACAACGGTGTCTTGATTTCGAATGCCGCAGGTAAATGCCTGGCCTACTCGTTGTTTACGCTGCAGGATCGGGGCTCGCTGTTCTGCAGTCATGGTGAGGCAGTCTATGAAGGCATGATTGTCGGGATTCACAGCCGGCAGAATGACCTTGTTGTGAATCCCACCAAGGCCAAGCAATTGACCAACATCCGGGCAGCCGGCACAGATGAAAATCTGGTTCTGACGCCGCCTATCCGATACTCCCTGGAGCAGGCGCTTGAGTTTATCGATGATGATGAACTCATGGAGGTCACGCCGAAAAGTATTCGATTGCGGAAGAAGATTCTGGTCGAGGGGGAACGGCGACGCGATGCAAGAATGCGTGCCTGATTTACGGGAGCGAATATGAATCCGTATGCACGTATTGGCATTTGTCTTGTTCTGTCCGTGGCTTTGTTTGCCTGTAGTCCGGATGAATCAGCTGTTGAGCAGGAAATGCTGATAGAGGAAGCGGCCTCTGTTATTGAACAGCAGACCCCAGCATCGATCGCTGTCAGCGACACTCGTCGACCTGACACAGATCGACTGAGGGATGCGGGGAGCAGACCCGCAGCTGTGCTGGATTTTCTGCAGGTAGAGCCGGGGATGACAGTGCTGGATCTTTATTCCGGTGGCGGTTATTACACAGAGATCTTGTCGTACCTGGTAGGCGATGAAGGGCTGGTAGTTGCGCAGAACAATCGTGCTTATCTGCAGTTCGCAAAAGACGAACTGACCGGGCGTTTTCGAGAGGGGCGTCTGGAAAATGTTGAACGACTGACTGCCGAGAATAATGACCTGACCCTTGAGCCGGGAAGATTTGATACCGTGCTCCTGATTTTAAGTTACCACGACATCTACTACGTTGATGAAGCAAGTGGCTGGAATAAAATCAATGGGGCAAAGCTGCTCGCTGAGTTGTACAACGGACTCAGGCCAGGGGGCGTGCTGGGTATTGTTGATCACGCTGCTGTAGTCGGTGCTCCGGTGGAAACAGGGAGTACTTTGCACCGCCTGGATCCGGAAGTGATCAAGAGGGAAGTCCTGTCGGCTGGTTTTGGCCTGGAAGCCGAGAGTCACATATTGCGCAATTCGGATGATGACGGTTCACGGTCGGCCTTTGATCCCGAAATTCGGGGTCGGACAGATCGAGTGCTATTGCGGTTTCGCAAACCCTACTGAATGGCTGCGGTGTGCCAGCAAAACTGGCACACCCTGTTGTCAATCAAACTGCTGCACTGATGAACTGGTGTACTCCCTCAAGGTAGGTAATGCTGATGAGGATCACGACTGTGGACTGGATGAAACCATCATAAATTCTGCTTAACATAATATTGCTCCTTAAGATTGTGGGAATCGTTCTTGCTGAACCGGTGTTGTAGTGAACTATAACACCATATCGGATACTGTCAACCTTGCGGGCCATAAAAGTATGAAAGTGTTTATTTCCAGCAGTTGTGGCAGGAAATACGGGGTATCAGGTGTTACAAGAAGCGCTCAGCGGAAGTCGCGTAGATATGATTCAGGCTTGGAATTGGGCGCAAACGAGCCCGGAGCCTGGATCAGGAGGAGGGTGCTGCCGGGAGGGGGAATCGAACCCCCACTCTGTCACCAGAACCGGATTTTGAGTCCGGCGCGTCTACCAGTTCCGCCATCCCGGCATATTGACTTATAAAGAGTTTTCTATTCTGCGTTGCAAAAAAAGTGTGCCAAATTCATGGCACGGTGCCCACTATTTCCGCCTTGTCAACCAAGTGTGACAGAATCGGAGAATCACTCCTATTCGTCGGCGCGGAACGATATCATAATTTCTGTAATAGACGGTATTCTTGTCTGCTTCGGCGCTATGAGCAGGCGATCAACAGTGTTTAGAAATTTAGTGCGTCATCGTCGGCGGGTAGCCCAACGCCATTTCTACGAACATACTAATTTCAATGATACTTCCGACAAAGCGCACGGTATGGTTATCGATTAGCTCCACGTTGGGTAGATAAGCGATCATTTCCGCCGCAGCGTCGTTCTTATACGTTAGGTCCAGAGTCAGTGGGCCTTCGATGCGGAAAGGATCGATGTTATTTGAGAAGACGGCTTAACCCCGTGTCCAGAATCATGGGGGAAGATCACTTTTTGGAACTCCTCTACATCGGGCAGTTGCACCGATGTTTGCCCTAAGGGTTTGCTACTTCGCTGAGCGTCTGCGGAGCCACCCCAACAACCCCAACGCCGAGCCGAACAAATAGACTGCCGCCGGCACCGGGATGATCTGGACTACAATCTGGTTAGACAGGGCCCTGGTGCTTGCAGGCGTCGGCCGGGTTTCCAAGTACAGGTCTCCTGTGATGATTCCCGCTACTCCTGTTCCTCCGGCATGTAACGGTTCGCTGAATATGAATAATAGTGTGCAAAAGTCACACCCTTGTCGTGCAGGATTGATTGCTTCAATCGAAACCCCTGAGACCGGGATCGATTCAATTAAGGTGATTGTGGTTGCGTTAAATAGTATCGTCGCAGTCGGGTCGTTATCCGGGGTATAAGTCAGATTGAAATCGGTATAGTCCAGGCCGTTGGATTCAAATGTCCCGTCAAGGACGCCGTTTGCAGGAGAGCCCGGTTCGTTGAAGATGACCTGATCCAGCCACCAGGTTACAAATGGAGGGGGAGGTACACCCGGACCGGGAGGGGGAGGAAAAGTAGACCCCAGAGCCGGCCCACCCACGGTGAGGAAAAACAGTGCAACGAGTATCAGAATATTGCTTGAATGGTGTGGCACAGTCTTCCCCCTGGTACTTATAGTAACCCTGCAGAGCAGGTGTGAGAATGTTTGCCCGGGCAACGAAGTTGCAGGATTTTTATTGTTCTGATTCCCCTTCCGGTGCTGTATCAGCCGCCAGGACATACACGATAATAACTACTCTTTCCGGAAAAATAAGTCAAAGTGCTCCAGCGAGAAAGAACATTAGCACCTGATTTCAAACACTTACGGAAAATTTCAGATGAGGCAGTTCAGTCATCCTGGTTTGCTGCGCAGCATTAAGTTAATTCACTTACTGAATATGCCCATATGCAACCTTTTGGAATAACAGTGCATCTAATCCTCTGCTATGTCGGGATTCGCCAATAAATCTGTAGACCCAGCCATCGTGTCCCGTGCCCAGCGCGGTGATATGAAGGCGCACGAAATTGTTTTCCGGACGCTCGGCGACCCGGTGTATACGCTCGCATTTCGAATGACCCGATCAGCGGCAAATGCCGATGACGTGGTGCAAGAGACTTTCATAGAGGTGATCCGGAGTATTCGGAACTATCGTCATGAAGCTTCGCTGGCGACCTGGGTTCGTCGTATCGCGGTGAGCAAATGCCTGATGCAGATGCGGTCGGCCTGGAACAGGCGCAGTACTTTGACAGGGGACCTGACAGAACTGGATAAACATTCGCCGGAAAAAAACAGCGATACCGAGGGTGTTCACCATCGTGTCGATTTGCGAATGGATCTTGAATCCGCACTGGATCATCTGACGCCCACCAGCCGCGCCGTTGTGATGTTGCACGATGTATAAGGTTATACGCACCGTGAAATTGGCGCCATGATGGGCAAGACGACGAGTTTTTCAAAATCCCAATTGGCACGGGCGCATTATCGCTTGCAGAAAGTGCTCGCATCCGATGTACCCGTGATGCCTTCATCTGGCGGTGTTACTGCACAGGCCGAGGCACCACTGGATACCGTACCCACAGGCGTTGCTGTGGGAAAACCATTGGAATCGAAACGATGAAATCAACAATTGATGAATTGCTTGCCTTGCAAGATGATCCATTGTTCGATCCGGAGCGAAGACGTATTTTGGAATCAGACCCGGAAACCGCCGCCCGGTTGCGTTTGTTGCGCAGCCGGCGGGTGGCGCTAAAGGAACTGCCGGGTTTGCAGGCGCCTGCGGGTAGCTGGCAACACATTATCGCTGCTGAAAAAGATACGAATCACTGGATGACCCGGCGATATGCAGTTGGTTTGGCGACTGCCGCCTGTGCGGCACTGGTTGCGATACTGGTGATCAATATCGGTTTAACGCCGGATGGATTGCGGTGGTCGACAGACGAAGATGTAACGAAAAGTCGACCTGCGGAGCTGGTGTCCGGACAGCCCGGCATTGACGTGTTGCAGCGCAGGTCGCGGCAGCTCGAGCAGGCATTGCGACGGATGCCGCGGAGTCCGGTTGTCCGGCGGGTTGATACAGCAGGCCCGATTATTAATCTGCAGGACCGGATTGCCGTGGTCGACTATCAGCTGAACCAGGCTGACGATCTTGGTCTTACTGACAAAAATGCAGCGGCTTTGTGGCAGCGACGTGTCGATCTGATGAATCGTTTGCTACGAGCCCGATATGTGGAATCCGGATATTACGCATTCTGAAATGATGGAGAAAACGATGAGTATTACCTTCCCTGGAAAACTGCTTGAGAGCAGATTGTGGGTTGTATATCTGCCGGGCCTGCTTGTTCTGTCAGGTCTGTTTGGTTCTTTGTTCCTGGTGTCCGCCAGGGTTCTGGCAGAGCCCCGGATAGAGGTACATATCGAAACAGATGAGGTCATGGAAACGCGGAGAGCGGTTCTGGGTGTCAATATTTCAGCAGGCGAGCGGCGTGGCGGTGCAGTCAAGGGAGTATTGGTAGTTGGTGTCACTCCGGGAGGTCCGGCGGATAAGGCGGGCATTCTCAGCGATGATCTCATTCTGTCCGTGAACGGAATAGATATGGGGGCAGACGTTGCCTGGCGGGCAAACAAAAAATTGCAGAGGTTCATGCGATCAGTCGAGCCGGGTGACAAACTGAAAGTAGCCTATATGCGTGGTGACAATACCGGAGAGACGACGGTAATAGCAGGTGAGGTCACCAATGAAATGTTGCCCAAAGGTTACCCGTTTTCTTTCCTGGACGACTGGGATGGAGAGATTTCCGGCTATGGTGATCTGCCCTTCCTGTTCAAGTGGCGGGATACAAGTGTATTTTCCGGATTAGAGCTGGTTGAACTGACGCCGGGTCTTGGGAAATACTTCAAGGCCGATGAGGGTCTGCTCGTTGTGAGGGCTCCTGCCAATGAAAAGCTGCAGATCGAGGATGGTGATGTCATCGTCAGGATTGGTGATAGGGTACCACGGAGCTCTGATCATGCCATGCGCATTCTTGAGTCTTACGCTTCGGGCGAGGAGCTGAAGATCGATATTATTCGTGAAAAAAGAAAACGTACTTTGTCTGTGACACTGCCGGTGGCTGACAAGCAGTCTTTCCGGTTTCGCCCGCGCTTGCCGAGGCCGCCCAGACACAAACTGGATCGTCCCGATCAACCGGGGAAACCGGCACCGGCGGCTAAAACCTAGCGGGTATTTGCCGAATCTGTATCATGCTGCTCCATGCAGCCACAGGATTTCCACTTTGATCTGCCGCCGGAGTTAATTGCCCAGCAACCGCTGGATAGCCGGACGGCCAGCCGGTTATTACATATCAACAGAGCAGGGAAACTCGATGACCTCGAGTTTCCCTCGTTGCTGCAGTTGCTTGATCCCGGTGATTTGCTGGTAGTCAACGATACGCGTGTGCTTCCCGCACGGCTGTATGGCAAAAAGGCCAGCGGCGGAAAAATCGAGATGTTGCTGGAAAGAGACCTGGGTCAGGGACTGGCGCGGGTACAATTGCGCGCCAGCCGGTCTCCCGCCATTGGGACGATGATCGAATTCGATGGTGGTATTGCCGCACAGGTTGTTGGCCGGGAGGGGCAGTTTTTTGTATTGCACTTTGACGGGGATATTGACGCTGTTTTGAGTACTCACGGGCATATGCCGTTGCCTCCGTATATCAAGCGGCCTGATGATGCTTCCGACAAGGAGCGGTATCAGACGGTCTACGCTGAAAAGCAAGGTGCCGTTGCTGCGCCAACCGCCGGGCTGCATTTCGATACCGGGATGTTGGCAGCTCTGCGCCGAAAGGGCGTCATCGTTGCAAGCCTGACCCTGCATGTCGGCGCCGGTACCTTTCGTCCACTGCAGCCTGAGCAACTCGCCGAGGGGCGTCTGCATGCCGAAAAGATTTCGGTGTCAGTTGATCTTTGTGAAGTGGTAGGTAAAACACGAGTTGCGGGACACAGAGTGATCGCTGTCGGCACAACCGTTGTGCGGGCACTGGAGACAGCCGCGCTGGAAGCAGAAAACCCGAATTCGCCTGTTCCCGCCGGGGAACTGTCTCCCTGTGAAGGTGAGACCGATCTGTTTATCAGGCCGGGATATCGGTTCAGGGTTGCAGATGCCATGGTGACCAATTTCCATCTGCCGGAGTCATCGTTGCTGATGCTGGTCAGTGCCTTCGCCGGGACGCAGCGGATTCTCAAGGCATATCAGCATGCGGTCAATCATCAATACCGGTTTTTCAGCTATGGTGATGCGATGTTGATTGAACGGACAACTGAAGGCGAGCAGCGATGACGCAGTCATTCCATTTTGAAGTATTGGTGGATAGCGGGCCGAAAGGCCGTGCCCGACGGGGCCGCATGACAACACCGCGCGGTACCATCGAAACGCCCGCTTTCATGCCGGTCGGAACCTACGGCACAGTCAAGGCGCTGACGCCCGAGGAGCTTCGTGAGGTCGGAGCTGAGGTCATACTGGGCAATACCTTTCATCTGATGTTGCGTCCTGGTGGTGAGCTGATCGAGAAGCACGGCGGCCTGCACCGGTTCATGCACTGGGATGGACCGATTCTGACCGACTCAGGCGGTTTTCAGGTATGGAGTCTGACCAGCCGCACCAGGGTTTCCGAGGAGGGTGTCGAATTCCGTGCGCCGACCGATGGCAGTAAGGTATTTCTTGATCCGGAAACAGCGATGGCTGTACAGGCGAACCTGGGCAGTGACATTCAGATGATATTCGATGAGTGCACAAAATATCCGGCAACCGAGCTTGAAGCGCAGGCATCGATGCAGCGGTCTCTTCGCTGGGCGAAACGCAGTCGTGATGCTTTTGATGCCGGCGGCAGTGGCGGGTCTGGCAGCGCTTTGTTTGGCATTGTTCAGGGGGGCATGTATACCGGCTTGCGTGAGGATTCTCTGACCGGCCTGGAAAATATCGGCTTTGATGGTTATGCACTGGGTGGATTATCCGTGGGAGAACCGGAGGAGGATCGCGCCCGGATACTCGACCATTGTGTCGCACTGATGCCGGCAGATCGGCCACGTTATTTGATGGGGGTTGGGACCCCGGCAGATATTGTCAAAGCGGTCAGCGACGGCATCGATATGTTTGATTGCGTCATGCCGACCAGAAATGCACGCAACGGACATCTGTTTACCGATTTTGGCGTGGTGCGGATTCGCAATGCGCGCTATCGGGATGATCCCGAGCCTGTCGAGCCGGGATGTGACTGCTATACCTGCCGGAACTACAGCAGAGCCTACCTTCGCCATCTTAACCAGTGTGGTGAAATCCTGGGGGCGAGGCTGGCCACGATCCACAATCTTCATTATTACCTCAATCTGATGCGGCGCATTCGCGAGGCAATATCAGCCGGGACTCTGGCCGAGCTGGTCGGAAAAGTTACCAACCTGACCCGCGTGTCTGTGCAGTGATGGTTGTTACCCTGACAGGGTGAGTCACCTGGCAGCCTGATCGGCGGATGTCTCTGCGTGCCAGTTGAAAATATTCATTTCAATGAACAGGAATGCGACCAGCCAGAGAAAAGCATCCCAGAAATACAGAAACTGGCCATCGATACCCCAGTAAACCGCACAGGCGAACAGGACAGTGTAAAGGCATCCTTTGACGTATTTATTGGTCTTCAGCATTCGTTCGCTCAACGCTCCTTTTACTTGCAGCAGCACCTCGATTTCCAGAATGGCAACGATCACCAGCCAGTCTCCCGCATTGATAATATCGGTTAATGCCAGCGACCCGGCAAGCGCCAGTTGCTCTGTAGTACCAATAATTTTTGTTCCGGTGATTTGCAGAATGTCCTGGCTCTGCATGGCAGCGCAGGTTTCCGGCGTCAAGGGAAGGTAGTCATCAAGTGAGTGGGCAAAAGTGAAATCCGTACCAACCAGCGCACAGACATCAGCAATATTCAAAGATGAAAAGTCTGTCACCACACCGTATTTTATGATGTACCCATAGAACGACCAGGCAATAAACAAGTAGCAAAGTCCCCGCAGACCGCTGAATCCCCATTTGAGTGTGCCGCTGAGTTTTTCATCGGAGATGACTGCTGTTTCCAGCTCGAACATGAGCAGCAGAATGACCCATGCCAGCGTATCAATTGAGGCGGAATAGGCCTCAACAGCATTTTGCCAGCTCACCTGGCCTGAAAATATCTGCGCACTGGCAGCCAGATCTTTGAGGAAGAACAGCCATACGTTGTAAGCGAGCAGACAATAGATAGCGTATTTGAATATCTGAAACCATAGTGAGGGGCTACGGAAGCTGCTGTCTGTCGTCATGGTTTTTTCAGTGCAGCCATTGCTGACAGAGCATGGATCTGTTGCTGATCTGTACAGGTATATGGTCAGAGTACACGGGATGCAACAGTATCAAGCATCGCGCCGGCCTTTTGAACCAGTTCCAGAGCGCCCCGAAGTGGCCAGATCATAGGGTACGCCCATTACCACAGCATCAACCGTGTCGGTCAGATCACGGCTCAACGGGAAGCCCATATAAGGTGGAAATATTGGCGTAGGTATTTGAACCTGATCCAAAAAGTCCGTGATCCGATATGAGTGCCTCGCTATTTCTGCCCTGCCGCCAGTGTCGAGAGCAAGTCTAACCAATGCCATTTCCACTGGCTATACCACAACCGTACAGCTTTGCAGCGTTGCGCGCCCTTGCCCGGGAAAAATTTTCATCTGAGCAATCTGCTGTATCTATGCCATAATACGGCGCCTTTTTTCCTTGGTGTCTGACGCAGACGTCATTCAACAAGGACGATAACCAGGGCAGGGAAAACAGCTTGTTTTCTGATGCCCGATAAAGAGCCATCAGGCTCAGAGAGTGAATATGGACTGGTTAATACAAGATGCCATGGCACAGGGTGTGGGTTCAGAAGGATCCCTGATGGGCCTGCTGCCTTTGGTGCTGATATTTGTCGTGTTTTATTTCCTGCTGATTCGGCCGCAGAGCAAACGGCAGAAAGAGCACAAGGAAATGGTTGCGAGCCTCAATGTTGATGATGAGATTGTTACTGGTGGTGGTGTGCTTGGCAAGGTCACCAAGGTCACAGAACAGTTTATTACTGTTGAAGTAGCAAGTGGTGTGGAACTGAAAGTTCAGCGTCACACTATCGGGAGCGTGATGCCCAAAGGCACGGTGAAAAGTACCAAATGAATCACTATCCCACTTGGAAGAACCTGCTGATTCTCGGCATCATCTTGTTTGGTGCGGTAATCGCATTGCCTAACCTGTACGGCGAGGATCCGGCGTTGCAGATTTCGCAGGATCGCGGCCAAACAATGTCCGAGGCCGAGCTCGGGCTGGTCAAGCTGATACTTGATAAGAAGGATGTCGGTTACACGTCGGTTTCCGCGGAAGACGGCCGGGTGCTGGTGCGTTTTGATTCAGTACAGCACCAATTACAGGGCAGAGATCTGTTGCGTGCCGAACTCGACAAGAATTTTGTAGTGGCAGTGACCCTTGCGCCACGTACCCCTGGCTGGTTGCGTGCGATGGGCTTGAAGCCGATGAGCCTCGGGCTGGATCTTCGGGGCGGCGTACATTTTCTTTATCAGGTGGATATGGAAGCGGCCATTCAGCAGCGCCAGGAACGCTATGCGGAAGACTTCAGCAAATTACTGCGCGATGAGCGAATCCGCCGGACAGTAGACCTTGTTGACGGGAGGATTTTCGTCCGCTTGAACAGTGCTGATGATGCTGACCGGGCCGAGGAGCTGATGCGGGATTCGGATCCTGATATTGAGATCAAGCGGCGCGCCAATGGTGATGGAGTCGAGTTCCGGATCAGCATGACACCCACCCAGATCAAGGAACGTCAGGATTTTGCGATTCAGCAGAATACCGTCACGCTGCGAAATCGCGTCAATGAACTGGGTGTGGCCGAGCCGGTTGTACAGCGGCAGGGCATGGATCGGATTGTGGTCCAGCTTCCTGGTGTTCAGGATCCCGCCCAGGCAGAACGTATTTTGGGAGCAACGGCAACGCTCGCATTCCACATGGTTTGTGACGGGGAAAATGCGCTTGAAGCGGAACGCCGGGGCAGGGCGCCGCTCGGGTGTGAGTTGTTCTACGACCGGCAGGGTAACCCTCAGTTGCTGAAACGCCGTACCATCGTGACCGGAGACCAGTTGACGGATGCTTCGCAGGGGTTCTCGGAAGGCTCGCCGGCAGTGTATGTGAAGCTGGACAGCAAGGGTGCTCGCTCGATGCTGGACACCACCCAGAAGAATCTGGGCAAGCCGATGGCGGTAGTTTTTGTGGAGCAAACCCGTGATCTTGTTGAGCGTGATGGCGAGATGATTGAGATTCGTGGCGAGGAAAAAGAAGTCATCAATATCGCTACGATTCAGGGCGTATTCAGCAATAGTTTCCAGATTACCGGTCTGGATGTTATGGAGGCACGGGATCTTTCGCTGTTGTTACGAGCTGGTGCGTTGGCGGCTCCGATCTTCAAGATAGAGGAACGAACCATTGGTCCGAGCCTTGGGCAGGACAATATTGAAGCAGGAATGAATGCCATCATGATCGGCTTCGCACTGGTTGTATTGTTCATGGTTCTCTATTACCGGGTATTTGGCCTGGTGGCTGATATTGCACTGATTACCAATCTTGTGCTGATTACGGCTTTGCTGTCCATGCTGCAGGCATCGCTTACATTGCCGGGTATTGCGGGTATTGTGCTGACGGTGGGTATGGCAGTAGATGCCAATGTGCTGATTTTCGAGCGTATTCGCGAGGAGTTGAAAAACGGTAACTCACCACAAGCGAGTATCACGGCCGGTTACGAGAAGGCCCTTTCGACTATTGCAGATGCAAACATCACCACATTGATAGCGGCGGTTGTTTTGTTTATTTTTGGTACCGGGCCGATCAAGGGGTTTGCAGTTGTGTTATCACTGGGCATCATTACCTCCATGTTTACTTCGATTCTCGGAACCAGAGCCCTGATCAATCTGATCTACGGAAATCGTAAGCTGGATACATTGCGGATATAACAGTCATGGCACTACCTAATCAAAAAACCGAATTCGATTTCATGGGCAAACGGTCAATAACGGCTGCTTTGTCGCTGCTTCTGATCCTTGTATCACTTGTGTCGCTCGGGATGCGGGGCCTCAACTTTGGTGTGGATTTTACCGGCGGTGTTTTGCTTGAAGCCGAGTATTCCGAGACTGCAGATCTGGCCGGTATTCGACAGGTTCTTGGCGAGGGTGGCTTTGGTAATGCCCAGGTACAAAATTTTGGTACATCAACAGATGTTCTGATTCGGGTTCTGCCACAGGAGGGCGTTGAAGGCGCCGTACTTGGAGAGCAGTTACTCGGTATTTTACGCGTAGCAGATGCAACCGTGGATCTGCGCCGACTGGAATTTGTCGGGCCCCAGGTGGGTGAAGAACTGACCGAGCAGGGCGGTCTGGCGATGTTGTTCGCCATCATCATGATTTTGTTTTATATCATGTTTCGTTTTCAGTGGAAGTTTGCTGTCGGCTCGGTAATAGCACTTGTACACGACGTGATCATTACCCTGGGTGTCTTTTCCATCTTTCAGTTTTCGTTTGATCTTTCAGTTCTGGCTGCTCTGCTTGCGGTGATTGGTTATTCATTGAACGATACGATTGTTGTATTTGACCGGATTCGCGAGAATTTCCATGTGATCCGAAAACAGACTCCGGTAAAGATCGTGAATACCTCTGTCAATCAGATGCTGGGCAGGACAGTGGTGACCAGCATGACTACATTGCTGGTGCTGGTGGCTTTGTTATTGCTGGGGGGCGAGGCAATGCGCGGTTTCTCAATGGCGCTGATTATCGGTGTCCTGGTGGGCACCTATTCGTCTATTTATACAGCGAGTGCCGCTGCCCTTGCGCTAAAAGTGAATCCTGTCGATCTGCTACCACCAAAAATCGAAGATGCAGTAGACGATATGCCCTAGCTGCAATAGTCAAGACCCCATTTAATTTACAGATGTTTGGTGAGCAGTTTTTTCAGGGGTTCGTGGATTCTTGGAGTACCGGCGACGACGTTGCCGCTTTCGAACGGGTCATGGGTTCCGGTGAGATCAGAGATAATTCCACCGGCTTCCTGAATTAATAACGTGCCGGCGGCAATGTCCCATTTGCTCAGGCCAAATTCCCAGAAACCATCCAGCCTTCCGGCAGCGATATAGGCAAGATCCAGCGCGGCGGAACCCGGGCGGCGAACGCCAGCGGTATTCTCTATGACGCTTTCCAGCATGGGCATGTATTGCGGCATCCAGCGGCGATTATCCCGGTAGGGCAGACCGGTTCCAATCAGGGCATGGTCAAGTTCATGCCTTTGACTGACCCGGATGCGATGGCCGTCAACCTGGGCTCCCTGGCCGCGCATGGCAGTAAACAGTTCCTGCCGGTTTGGGTCGTATATGACTGCTACTTCAAGTTTATCTTCAATTTTGAGCGCGATAGAGACGGAAAAAAACGGGAAACCATGAATAAAGTTGGTGGTTCCATCAAGAGGGTCGACAATCCACAGGTGGTCGCTTTCACCAAGTTGCCCGCTTTCCTCGCAGAGAAAAGCATGATCCGGGTGGCGTTTTTGAATGGTTTCAATGATGAGCTGTTCTGCGGCGACATCGACCTGGGTGACAAACTCATTCCGGGCTTTCTCCTTGACCTCCACATGCTGTAATTTACTTAAAAAGCGATGGGTAGCGTCGCCGGCGCGTCTGGCGGCCTGGACAGCGGTATTTAACAAGGCTTGCATAGGGCGGTACTTCGTAGTGTTCGGAGGAATCGGGGGCGTATTGTACGGTGTTCCCGGGCAGGTGTCGGGTCTATTTGTCCCCTGGCCTGGATTGGTTTGGCTGGTAGAATACCCGGCTTTCGATAGTTTGTTCACCGGATCATAGTTGACATGTCTCTGTCCTCAGTTCGCTTCGTCCTTTTCAAGCCCTCGCACCCCGGGAATATTGGTGCTGCTGCCCGAGCCATCAAGACCATGGGTTTTTCGGAGCTGGCACTGGTTGATCCTGCTCCATTGGCTACGGATGCCGGCATGGGCGCAGCGCGCGCGCGCGCCTCGGGTGCGGTGGATGTACTGGAGAATGCCCTGATCACAGATACGCTGGCGGAAGCGATCAGCGGATGCGGCCTGGTACTGGCAGCCAGTGCGCGTACACGACGGCTGAACATACCCCAAATGGATCCGAAGGAATGTGCAATCGAGTTGCACAAGGCCAGTCAGACCCGCCAGCCGGCGATCGTGTTCGGGCCGGAAACAGCGGGCCTGACCAATGCCGAGCTGGATCTGTGTCATTCACTGGTGTGCATCCCCAGTAATCCCGATTACAGTTCGCTGAACCTGGCGATGGCGGTACAAGTCATCGCTTATGAATTGAGCTGGATGAAAGAAGCAGATATTCCGGCTCCGGAAACCGAATCGCCGCTCGCCAGCAGCAAGGATATGGAGCTTTTTTATCAGCACCTGGAGAGAGTATTGGTGGGGAGCGGATTTCTGAAACCACGCAATCCGCGCAACCTCATGCGGCGCCTGCGGCGACTATACAATCGAACTCAGCTGGATGAGAACGAAATGAATATCCTGCGCGGCATTCTCAGTGCACTGGTGCCGGGGTCAGGGAAATCCGATTGGAAACCCTGAGGAACCTCTGATGATATATCTCGATTATGCCGCGACGACTCCGGTTGACGAGAACGTGGTCGATGTGATGTGTCAGTGCCTTGGGTCGCAAGAGCTTTTTGCCAATACAGCCTCATCACATGCTGCAGGCAGAAAAGCCCACAAAGCTGTCGAGGCTGCTCGCGACCGGGTTGCCGGTTTGATCAATGCTGCTGCTCGTGAACTGATCTGGACATCGGGTGCGACTGAGTCAGATAACCTCGCGATTATCGGTGCTGCACATTTTCGTCGTCTTAGAGGGAAGCACCTGGTTACATCGGTTACCGAGCACAAGGCAGTAGTGGATAGCTTTCACTTGCTGGAGAAAGAAGGATTTACAATCACCTGGTTGCATCCGGATGAGTTCGGCGTGATCAGTCTTCAGGATCTGGAGGCAGCGATTACAGATGAAACAACACTGGTCTCCATTATGCATGTTAACAATGAGACTGGTGTGATTCAGGATATTGGTGCAATCGGTGAGATCTGCCGGCGCAGGGATGTTCTGTTTCATGTGGATGCCGCCCAGAGTTTTGGCAGGCTTCCGATTGATGTACGACGTGACCAGATAGATATGCTTTCTCTTTCCGCACACAAGGCCTATGGGCCCAAGGGAGTGGGTGTGCTTTTTCTGGATAGCGAACGAATTCGACGGGTAGAGCCTTTGCTTCACGGTGGTGGGCATGAGCGAGGTCTTCGGCCCGGCACATTGGCGACTCATCAGATACTGGGCATGAGCAGGGCGCTGGAAATTGCTCATCAGAATCTGGCGCAGGAGCCTCAGCATATTTCGGTGCTGCGTGATTACCTGTGGCAATTGGTCGGGGTGATTCCATCAATACAATTGAATGGCCATCCATCGCGGCGAGCCTGCCATATTCTGAATGTGAGCGTTGCGGATGTGGAAGGCGAAAGCCTGCTGTACGGGATGCGCAATTTTGCGCTATCCAGCGGGTCAGCCTGCATATCTGACAGCGCGGAGCCCTCCTATGTGCTGAAAAGTCTTGGCCGATCTGATCAGCTTGCCCAGGGGTCAATAAGATTTAGTCTGGGGCGATACACCACACGGGCAGAACTGGATCAGGCAGCCGACACTTTCATTGCTACTGTTACGAGGCTGCGCGATCTGTCGCCAAACCAGCAGTCAGTCGGGTCTGGCTGATGTATTCGGCAGCTGTCGAGCAGGCATTTGATCATCCGGTTCACGCCGGAGATCTGTCTGGCGCCAGTGGTACTGCGGGGTCCAGAGCATTGGGCACTGAAGTAGCATTCAGTATGCAGGTAGCAGCCGGCATGATTTCGCAGATGACCTTTCAGGCATATGGCTGTCCGCATACCATTGCCGCCTGTGAGCTGGCGGTGGAGGGCTTGCTGGGGAAAGCACCCGAGACACTGGAAAAATGGGTGCCTGACCGGGTGGCACAGCTGCTGGAGGTTCCGGTAGAAAAGACCGGCCGGCTATTTTTCATTCAGGATGCCTTGCGGAACTGCTGGCAGGATTGGGATACTAATAAGTTAGACGAGAGGGATTGAGAGAATGGCAATTACTTTGACAACAGCGGCGGCCGACCGGGTTCGGTCCTACCTGGCCCGCCGGGGTACTGGGTTGGGATTACGGCTGGGCGTGAAAAAGACCGGATGTTCCGGTCTGGCCTATGTTGTGAATTATGCCGATGAGATTTCCGAGGCAGATGAGGTATTCGAGACTGACGGCGTAAAAGTCGTGGTTGACAAGAACAGTTTGCAGCACATAGATGGAACCGAAGTGGACTTTGTCCAGCAAGGCCTGAATGAAGCGTTTAGATTTCGTAATCCTAATGCCGCCGGAGAATGCGGTTGCGGAGAAAGTTTTAGTATTTAGAGTTGGAGAAAAGAATGACTGTCGAAAGAACATTGTCCATCATCAAGCCGGATGGCGTACAAAAAAACCTGATTGGGGAAGTCTACCGCAGGTTCGAGAAAGCGGGCTTGCAGATTATCGCTGCGCGGATGATTCACCTGAGTCAGCAGCAAGCGGAAGAGTTTTACTCGGTGCATAGCGAACGACCGTTTTTTAACGACCTGGTCAGCTACATGACTTCCGGCCCGGTGATTGCACAGGTGCTGGAAGGAGAGAACGCAGTACTCGCCCATCGTGAAGTCATGGGTGCTACCAATCCGGCGGAAGCCGATGCCGGAACAATTCGGGCAGACTTTGCGGAAAGTATCGAAGAAAACATCGTGCATGGTTCAGATGCCACCGAAACCGCAGCCCGGGAAATCGCTTTCTTTTTCGAAGCTGATCAGATCTGTCCGCGTACCCGGTAAATGCCATCTGCCGCCGTCAACTTGCTGGGAATGCCGCAGACCGAACTTGAAGCATTGTTCGATACTTTCGGCGAGCGCCCGTTTCGAGCCAGGCAGGTGATGCGCTGGATCTACGGTCGTTCTGTACTGGATCCGGCGTTGATGACGGATTTGAGTATGGATTTGCGTGAAAAACTGGCGGCAACCGCTCCGATGAATTTGCCGGTGATTAATACGGTAAGAAAATCGGCGGATGGTACAGTGAAGTGGCAGCTCGATGTCGGCCAGAATCAGGCCATTGAGATGGTTTATATCCCCGAGCCCGCCAGAGGCACCCTGTGCGTATCTTCCCAGGTTGGATGCCCGTTGAATTGTTCATTTTGTGCGACCGGGAGCCAGGGTTTTAATCGCAATCTCACTGCTGCCGAGATTATCGGGCAGGTACTCCTGGCGCGCCAGGAGCTTGGTACCGGCGACAACCAGTCACCGATCACAAATGTCGTGTTCATGGGTATGGGTGAGCCCTTGTCGAATTTTCGGCCGGTCGTTCAGGCAACCAATTTGCTGGTGGATGATCTTGGTCTGGGCCTGTCACGGCGACGTGTCACTGTCAGTACAGCAGGCCTGGTGCCGCAGATTCGAAGGCTGTCGAAGCTATCAAATGTTTCTCTTGCTGTATCACTTCATGCCGCAGATGATGAGCTTCGCAGCCAGCTGGTTCCGATTAATCGAATACACCCGATTGCGGAACTGATGGAGGTCTGCTGGGAATATGCACGAGAGACGAATGCCAAGAGCATTACCTTTGAATACGTGCTGCTCGATGGCATCAATGACAGCGTGGATCATGCCCGCAGGCTTGCACGACTGCTGGTCAACCGGCCGGCCAGTGCGAATTTGATTCCATTCAATCCGTTTCCCGGATCTGCTTATCGGCGGTCACCGGCAGCGGTTATTGACAGGTTTCGTCAGGTGCTGGTCGAGAAGGGGGTCATGACAATGACGCGCCGTCCGCGAGGGGATGACATAGAAGCGGCATGCGGCCAGTTGGCGGGCCGCATCCACAATCGGGTCCGAAAACCGCTTGGTACCAGGCGTTCCGGACTGGAAGGGAGTTCTGCAACGCTATGAAAGCGACCGATCTGGTGTTCAAGGCAGCTGCATTGCTGGTGTCAGGATTTTTATCCGGCTGTATCACAACCTCTACCAACCCAGCCCCCGCTCCTTCATCGGATGAGGAGATTGCTGCCCTCAATATGCAGCTTGGCGTCAGTTATTTACGTCAGGGCGATTTTGATGTGGCGAGAGGCAAGCTGGAGAAGGCCGTTGAGCTGGATCCCGGGTCTGCAGTGGCTCATCGGGCGCTCGCACTGGTCTATGAACGCCTGGGTGATTTTCCTGGAGCAGAACGGCACTATCTTCAGGCATATAAACTGGCACCGCGAGACCCTGACGTATTGAATGGTCTGGCGGTTTTTCTTTGTCTTCGGAACAATGACGTCGATGAAGCTCTGAAATATCTGGACCAGGCCATTGCGGTTCCGGTTTCACAGCAGGTATCTGACAAGACCATGCTGAATGTCAATGCCGGAGTCTGTGCGAAACGGGAGGATCTTCGCAGGGCAGAAGGCTATTTTCGTGCTGCTCTGGCGCACGATCCGCGTTCATCTGAAGTACTGCTCCAGCTGGCAGATGTCAGTTTCCAAAGTAACAAAGGATTGCCGGCCCGTGCTTTTCTGGAGCGATACTTCGCGCTTCCAGCCAATTCGGCGATGGCATTGTGGTTGGGTGTCCAGATAGAACAACAAATGGGCGACACTATGCAGGTGCGCAAATACGGCGAACGCCTGAAGCAGGAATTTCCCACCTCAGCGGAAACCAGCCTGCTGCTGGAGATGGAGAGCGATGCCGGATCCAGCTGATCAAAATCAGGCAATTCATACGGAGCCCAATGCTCTGACCCTTGGCGAGCGTTTGCGGTCAGCCCGTAAAGCCCGTGCGCTATCGCTGGAGCAGGTTGCGAGTGAATTGCATTTGAGTGATTCAGTGATCGCTGATCTCGAAAATGATCGTTTCGAGCAGCTCGGTGCACCTGTATATGTGCGTGGTCACCTCAGGCTCTATGCAAGAATGATTGGCTTGGCTGAGAATGACGTGCTCGAAGCCTATCGGGAGGTGGCACCGGAAAGCGATATACCGCCTTTGGTCACTTCTTCCAGCCCGGTTCAGCAGGACTTGCGACTCGGGTTGTGGGGATTCTGGATGTTGCTGGTAGTGGTAGCGCTGGCAGCAGTTTTTTATTTTTTTCAGCCAGAGCCCGTGAGCGTCAGGCAGGTCAGCATGGAGCCTGTGGCAACTGAGTCGACGCGTTTACCCGATCCGATCCAACGAGCGGACGAGATTCCGGTAATAACTGAAGAGATTGTTCCAGTCGAAAAAGTAACTGATGTTGCAGCCGGATTAGAGAGCTTTTCGGGGGCTGCCAACGAACCGATGACAGAAGTCCCGGCTCCGGCATCCTCCGAAACGAATGCATTACCGCCAGGCCTTGCTGAATCAATTGAGGCCGAATCAGTTTCTGCTGCGCCGGATGTTGCCACCGGGAGCCAGCGAGAAATAAAGCTTACGCTGATCTTTGCAGAAGAGACATGGGCAGAAATATCCGATGTGGACAGCCGATTGCTATTTGGTCTGCAGCAACCGGGCGTGCGCCGGGAACTGGCCGGGCAACCACCGTTCAGACTGAATCTCGGCAACGCCAGGGGCGTGAATATCTATGTGGACGATTCTCCCTATTCCATTCCGGAAGACCGGATCAGCGCGAATAATGTAGCGCGATTTGAGATAGAAGCTCCTTCCGATGAGTGAGCAGATTCAGCCAATTCGTGGCATGAACGATATTCTGCCCGTCGATACTGTGCTGTGGCAGCAGCTGGAGTCGCTGATGCGACGTATCCTTGCATCTTACGGGTATCAGGAAATCCGTATTCCGGTAGTAGAACGTACCGAGCTGTTCAAACGGTCAATTGGTGAAGTGACCGATATCGTTGAGAAGGAAATGTATACCTTCAGTGATCGCAACGATGTCAGTCTTACCTTGCGACCCGAGGCGACGGCAGGAATTGTCCGTGCGGGTATCTCCAACGGGCTGTTGCACAACCAACGTCAGAAGTTATGGTGCGCCGGGCCGATGTTTCGCTATGAGAAACCCCAAAAAGGGCGTTACAGGCAGTTCCATCAGCTGGATGTCGAGGCGCTTGGGTATGAGGGGCCTGACATCGATGCAGAGCTGATTATCATGTCCCGGCGTATCTGGCAGGAGCTGGGCATCAAGGATATCGAGCTGCAAATCAACTCGCTGGGAACCCCGGAGTCCAGGGCTGGCTACCGGGACAAGCTGGTCACTTATTTCAGCGAGCATATGGATCTGCTGGATGCAGATAGCAAAAACCGCCTGCACCGAAATCCGATGCGAATACTCGACACCAAGAATCCGGCCATGAAAGCGCTGGTAGATGGAGCTCCGTTAATCACGGATTCACTCGACGCAGAATCTTCAGTTCATTTTCAACAGCTGAGAAATCTGCTGGATGATGCGGGCATAGCCTATCAGGTCAATCCTGGACTGGTACGGGGGCTGGACTACTATTCCAGAACAGTATTTGAATGGGTGACGGATAGCCTGGGGGCCCAGGGAGCAGTTTGTTCCGGGGGGCGGTATGATGGCCTGGTAGAACATTTGGGTGGCCGGCATACGCCCGCTGTAGGCTGGGCGCTCGGAATGGAACGCCTGCTGGAACTGTATCGCCTGTCGGGAGCTGTGGTGCCGGAAGGGCATCCTGATGTTTATGTGATCGCCGTCGGAGATGAGCCACTGCGTGCGGCTTTTCGGATTGCAGAAACCCTGCGAGACGAATATCACAATATGAAAGTGGAAATAAATTGTGGCGGCGGCAGTTTTAAATCCCAGATCAAAAGAGCCGATCGTAGCGGTGCTACAGTGGCACTGATATTGGGAGAAGATGAAGTAGCTGATAAAACGGTTGGCCTGAAATTGCTTCGGGAACAATCGGATCAGCAGAGTGTTGCCTGGGATGCCATCGGTGATGTCGTTATCGATGCAGTTGGTATGTCGAATAAATGAAAATATAGGTGAAAAGTAGTGGATGAGTTTCTGACAGATGAAGAACGTGCAACCCAGGCCAAGACCTGGTTAAGAGAGAACGGGCCGTTCATGGTCATTGGTCTGGTGGTTGCCCTTGGATCGCTGTTCGGCTGGAACAAGTGGCAGGACTATCAGAAAAACCATGCTGAACAGGCATCTGTTGTTTACGAAGAACTGGTTGCGGCGATTGCCAGTGAGCGGGCCATTACCGCCGGGGAAAAGTTTAACCAGATTGTTGGGGAGTTCGGGGCAACGCCGTACAAAGATCAGGCACAGTTGGCAATGGCGAAATTGCATGTTGAACGCAACGAGTTTGATAAAGCCGCAGATTACCTGAAGTCCGTCGCGCAGAGTGGTTACAGTGAGGAAATACAGAATATCGCGCGCCTGCGCCTGGCGAGGCTTCGTATTCACCAGCAGAAATTCGATGAAGCTCTGGATATATTGGATGTGCCGGAAAATACGGCATTCGCAGGACGCTTTCATGAGGTCAGGGGGGATGCTCTGGTAGCGTCTGGCCGGCCGGATGAGGCTCGTGGTGAGTATCAGCTGGCGTTGGCACTGGAAAGTTCCGGCGTCGTCGATCGCGTATATGTAGAGGCGAAGCTGAGTGATGTGAGTCCTGCAGATGCAGCTGAGGTGAACGCCGCTGAGTCAGAACCGCTTGTCTCTGATGGAGAGGATAACGGGTAGCTTCGATGTATGTTTCTTGTTCGCGGTTATTGAGCGCGCGATTGCTCCGAAAGATTCTGATGGCCGCGATGACCCTGTCGCTGCTGACCAGCTGTGGCATGTTCTCTGACAAAGAGGAGATTGGCCCGGCAGATCTGATCGATTTCAAATCCACACTAAAGATCAGGAAGATCTGGAGTGCAGGTATCGGCGATGGGAGTGAGTTCAAGCGTCTGGCATTGAGGCCGGCAAGTGATGGGGCGCGGATATATGCTGCAGCGATCGATGGCAAGGTCGCAGCTTTCGATGCTGTTACCGGCAGGAAAATCTGGCGTATCAAGACAAAACTGCCGTTATCTGCGGGTCCTACGGTCAATGGCCGTGTTGTTGTGCTCGGGTCAAGCGACGGGGATTTGATTGCCCTTGATGCGAAGGACGGTCGGGAGCTTTGGCGAACCACCGTCGCAAGTGAGGTACTTGCTGCCCCCACATTAACTGACACAGAAGCCTTTGTGCGTACGGTGGATGGCCGTCTTAGTGCGATCAACCTGTTTGATGGTGAGGAGTCGTGGTTTGCGATTCAGGAAATGCCTGCTTTGTCGGTTCGTGGGACAGGCTCCCCGGTTGTCGTAAGGAACAGGCTGGTCTGCGGGTTCGACAATGGAAAAATTGCTGCTTATCAGCTGAGCAATGGTGCGTTGCTTTGGGAAGTTCTGCTCGATCCACCGAGTGGGCGTACCGAGATAGACCGTCTTGCCGATGTTAATTCTACGGTGAGTGTAGTAGGCAATGATCTCTACGCTGTGGGTTACCAGGGAAGGATCGCAGCCCTGGCTGTGGAATCAGGCCAGATCTTGTGGGCGAGAGAAATTTCCAGTTACAGTAGCGTTGCGCCCGATCTGAATAATGTTTTTGCGACTACTTCAGACGGTGGGGTAGTGGCATTGACTCGCAGTGCCGGTCGTGAGGTATGGCGGCGCGATATTCTCCGGTATCGTGATGTAACCGGCCCGACGCCCTATGGCCGCTCAGTAGTGGTTGGTGATTTTGAAGGTTATTTGCACTGGTTCAATGCCTCAACGGGTATTTTGCAAGCTCGAAAACGAGCCGGCTCAGATCGTATTTCTGCCGCCCCGCTGGTCGTGAATGACATGATGTATGTCCTTACGGATGGCGGAAAGCTTTTTGCGTTCAAAGAAATTATTCCGAAAAGCGAGTAAATATTCGTGTTGCCAGTACTTGCCCTGGTGGGTCGCCCCAATGTCGGGAAATCCACGCTGTTTAATCGTCTGACCCGCACTCGGGATGCGCTGGTTGCAGACTATCCGGGGCTGACACGGGATCGCCTCTACGGTTTTGCCCGACTGGGTCCGGGTTCTGCAATCGTGATTGATACCGGCGGACTGATGTCTTCTCCTGATGATATGGGGCAGTTGATGGCCGCCCAGGTTCAGTTAGCTGTGGAAGAGGCGGATGTTGTCATTGTGATGGCAGATGCCGGTGAAGGACTGGTTGGTGAAGACCGGGAAGTGGCGGAGTTGGTCCGGAAATCCGGCAAGCCGATAGTTCTTGCTGTCAATAAAGCGGAGGGTCGGGCGCCCGAGAGTACTGTAGCCGAGTTTTATGAACTGGGTGTGGGTGAGCCGATCGCGGTGTCTGCGGAACGCGGAGATCGTATTGGTGAGCTGGTCGATGCGGTATTCGAACACTGTTCACCCGAAGCCGGTGAACCTGCCGAACCGACAGAATCGACAGGTACTCGTATTGTGGTCGTGGGTCGGCCAAATGTGGGCAAGTCAACATTGATTAACCGGTATCTGGGTGAGGATCGTCTGGTTACTCAGGATAAGGCCGGTACGACGCGTGACAGTGTCAGCATTCCATTCTCAATGGACGGGAAAGAATTCGTGCTGGTGGATACGGCAGGTATCAGACGTCGACACAAAGTCACTGAGAAAATCGAGAAATTCAGTATTGTCAAAGCGTTGCAAGCTGTTGAGGATGCAGATGCCGTGATCGTCATGCTCGATGCTCGTGAGGGTGTCACCGTGCAGGATGTTTCTCTGATCGGCTTGATGCTGGATCGGGGCAGGGCATTGACGCTGGCAATCAACAAGTGGGACGGCCTGACGGAACGGCAGCGCCATGATGTGCGTGAAGAACTGGATCGCAGGTTGCCTTTTCTGGATTTCGTGAAGATTCATTTTATATCGGCTTTACATGGCAGCAACATATTCGATGCACTTAAAAGTGCTGCACGGGCTGCACAGGCGGCAGTTCGTGATTTGCCGACACCGCGTTTGAACGATGTGTTGCAGGCTGCCATTACAGCCCATCCGCCGCCTTTGGTTCGGCGGCGGCGGTTAAAACTGAGTTATGCACATCAGGGTGGAAAACGACCGCCATTGATTGTGGTGCATGGAAATCAGACTTCGCATGTGGCGGGCAGCTATCGTCGTTATTTGATCAAGTGTTTCCGCAAGGCTTTCAGACTGGCAGGAACGCCGATCCGACTGGAGCTGAGAACCAGCGAAAATCCATTCGCAGGGCGGCGCAACAAACTCTCACCTCGTCAGGTGAGAAAGCAAAAACGTATCCGCTCACATCGTTCCTGATCATGAGAACTAATAAATGAGCGCAGCCCGGCAGAACTATCAATTTGATGGCGCGTTCAAGATGAGTTGTGGCGGGGCACTCGAATCTCCGGTGCTGGCCTATGAAACCTGGGGTGAGTTAAACGACCAACGCGACAATGGCGTATTGGTGTTGACCGGCATGTCTCCCTCGGCTCATGCGGCATCTTCTGTCAAGGATAGTACGCACGGGTGGTGGGAGGAGATGATAGGGCCCTCTCTGCCGATTGATACCGATCGCTATTTCGTCATTTGCATGAACTCACTCGGTAGTTGTTATGGTTCTACCGGCCCCGCCTCGGAAAATCCGTCAACCGGTCGCACCTATGGTTTGGATTTTCCGGAACTGAGACTTGAGGATATTGCTGTCGCAGGCAGGTATTTGCTGAATCATCTGGGCATTGTCAAATTGCACACCATCGTCGGGCCGTCCATGGGAGGGATGGTTGCCCTGGCACTGGCAGCCGGTGAGCCGGGGATCAGCAGCAAACTTTTGTTGATCTCAACAGCTACACGAGCCGTGCCGCAGGCCATAGCTTTACGGTCGTTGCAGCGTGAGATGGTATTACGGGATTCTGCATGGTGTGGCGGCAGGTATGATCCCGATGCTGGTCCCGTCAATGGCCTGCGATTGGCCAGAAAGCTGGGCGTGATCAGCTATCGAGCTTTGGCCGAGTGGGAGCAACGGTTTGGCCGAAAGCCGATTCCAGCTGAGCAAATTGCTGACGAACCATTTCCACTGCGCTTTGAGATAGAGGGTTATCTTGATCATCAGGCTCGAAAATTTACCGGACATTTTGATGCAAACTGTTATCTGTATTTGTCACAGGCGCTGGATTTGTTCGATATTGCAGCCTTTGGCGGGACTGTGGCGGCGGGTCTGCAGCGTATTGATGCGGAGCGTAGTCTGATTGTTGGTGTAAAATCAGATCGGCTTTTTCCTTTGGCTCAACAAAGAGAAATTGCCTCTGGGTTAAAAGGGGCAGTAGACATGATCGAACTGGACTCGATGCAGGGTCATGATTCTTTTCTTGTCGACATGGATGGTTTTCGGCCGGTTGTGAGGGAATTTTTCGCCTGATCTTCGGCAAACTTGTTTAGTTTCAAAATCACCACGTACCGGCTGATCAGTGATAACGCTGCCATCACTTAAATGCCTCTTTCCTGATCTGCAAGGTGCCAGGAGAAACAGGGTGATTCGCTAGTTTTCCCTTTGTCTAGTCTATAAGTCCTTGTATTGCTTATGCTGTAGCAGATGTTATATTCAATCGGGTAGTTTTCGCTCAACAAAGTATAAGCTTTGTAACCATAACTCTCACATATGTTTATGTAATCTTCCCCCCGAAGTATCGGAATAGCAATGAACTTACAGCTAGAAAACTTCCCTGAGCGAGTAAGAGATATCCGCGGGCAACTGAGACTCAGTCAGGAGGCACTAGCGCAGGCTCTAGGGGTGAGTTTTGCTACCGTGAACCGCTGGGAGAACGGAAAGACAACTCCATCGAGGCTGGCGCGGAAGCAGGTAGAGTCATTCTGTGAAAAAATGATGAAGCAGGGCAAGCTCAACATGGCCGGAGATCATAAATGAGTAGCCAGGAAACTGATCTGACTTTTTTCACCAACGATGAAAACCAGACTCTGCTGGATCGGTTCAATGCAACCCTCGCAGATACCCAGTTATTTGACGTACTCGTAGGTTATTTCTGTTCCAGTGGGTTCTACCAGCTTTATGAGAGTATCGAGCAGGTTGAGAAAACGCGTATATTGGTTGGTCTTGGGATTGATAATGAATCCTATCGTGCAATTGATATTTTCCGTTCCCAGGCAGTTTTTGATTTTGAATCACACAAGAACACCAAGGCAGTATTTCAGGACAGCCTGATCGACGAAATCGAGAACTCTAAAGAACCCGATGACAAGCTAGAGCTAGGGCTAAAAAAATTCATTGAATTTCTCCAAGCGGATTGCCCGAATCTCATAGTCGACCAAGAGCAAGGAGGTAATGGTAAAAAGCTCGAAATCCGGGCCTTCCCATCCCGGAATATTCACGCCAAGGTTTATATCGGCCGTTTTGCCCCCGATGATCGGGACTATGGATTTGTGATTACCGGGTCGAGTAATTTTTCCTATTCCGGCTTGGTTGCAAACCGGGAGTTTAACGTCGAGCTTCGCCAGCGTCGTGATGTTGAATACGCACTCAATCAATTTGAAGAGCTCTGGCAGCAATCTGCCGAGATTTCTGAAGAATTCATCAATGCCGTTCGGAAGAAAACCTGGCTCAATGATTCCATCACCCCCTACGAGCTCTACCTGAAGCTTATTTACGAATATATGCAGGAGGATATTAATCTGCAAGATCACATGGAAATCTTCCTGCCCGAAGGCTTCATGGCGCTGCAATATCAGCAGCAGGCGGTGCAACAGGCGTTAAAAAAACTGAAGGAGCATAACGGTGTGTTTCTTGCTGATGTGGTGGGTCTTGGTAAGACTTTCATCACAGCCCAGCTTCTGCAACAGCTCAAAGGGCGAATTCTGGTGATTTGCCCGCCGATCCTCCAAGGTTACTGGGAAGAAAGCTTGCATGATTTTCGCGTGCCTGCTCGTGTGGAGTCGCTGGGCAAACTGGAAAAGGTAATCCAATTTGGGCTTGATCGATTCGATTACATCGTGGTTGACGAAGCGCACCGGTTCCGCAATGAGGCGACCCGCTCTTATGCGGATCTTCTTGACATTTGTCGGGGCAAAAAGGCGATTCTGGTTACAGCCACGCCGTTCAACAACACCATTGATGACATCTTCTCCCAGCTCAAGTTATTTCAGGCGCCTAAGAATTCAACCATTCCCGGAATACCAAATCTGGAGCGATTCTTCACCGCGCTACGAAAACGTTTCAAAGGGCTTGATCGAGATGACCCGGGCTATAAAGATGCCATCAAGGAGGTCTCCCGTGAAATCCGTGAACGCATTCTAAAACACGTCATGGTGCGGCGCACGCGAGCAGATGTAGCCACCTATTTCAAGAAGGATATCGAAACCCAGGGCCTGTTTTTTCCGGAGCTACAAGAACCGCGGCGCATTGTTTACGAATTTGAGGGTGAACTGGAAAGGATCTTCAACGAAACCATCGGCTTACTTCAGGGATTTCGCTACGCTCGTTATATTCCGCTGTTGTATTATAGCGGCAGCGCTCAGCTTTCAGAGTTTGAGCGTCAGCAGCAGCGTAATGTTGGTGGCTTCATGAAAGGTATTCTGATCAAGCGTCTGGAAAGCAGCTTCCATGCTTTCCGCCGGAGCATCAGCCGCTTTATTGGATCCTATGAGCGTTTTATCGCGATGCTTGATGAGGGAACTGTTTATATCAGCAAGGACATCGATGTTTATGAACTGCTTGCTAACGACGACATCGAAACCCTGGAACGCATTGTTGAAGCTGAAAAGGCGCAGAAGTATGATGCTGGGGACTTCCGCAATGATTTCGCCGATGACCTGCATCATGATTTAGACACACTGCGCCAGATTGAGGCACTTTGGCGTAAGGTGAACGATGACCCGAAGATTGAAGCCCTTATCAGGCAACTCAGAGAAGATAATGACCTGAACCAACATCGGCTGCTTGTATTTACCGAATCAAAGGAAACTGGTGACTATCTTTTTGAGCAGTTGAACCGCCACTATACCGGCAAGGTGATGTTTTTCAGCAGTGGAGGCGGTCGCGCAGGAGATCCACCTGTTACTCACAACAATACCTTGGCGCGAGATATGATCAAAGCGTCCTTTGATCCCAATCATAAGGAAAGTAGTGACGAGCTGCGTATCTTGATTGCCACCGATGTGCTGTCAGAGGGGATCAATCTTCACCGGGGTAATGTACTGATCAATTACGATCTGCCCTGGAACCCCACAAGGGTTGTGCAGCGGGCTGGTCGCATCAATCGTCTTGGCACTGAACATCCGGAACTGTTTATCTACAACTTCTTCCCTACCAGCCAGTCTGATGAGCATCTGGGACTGGAGACCAACATCACCAATAAAATCCAGATGTTTCACGACATTTTGGGTGAGGATGCCAGGTACCTGACTGACGGCGAGGAGATCGGCAGCCAGGAGCTGTTTGATATCCTGAATCGTAAATCGGCCTATACCGGTGAAGACGAAGAGGGGGATTCGGAACTGAAATACCTGGAAATGATGCGCAATCTGCGCGACGAACAGCCGGAACTGTTTGAAAAGATCAAGCGGCTGCCTAAAAAGGCGCGTTCCGGACGCAAGGCAGAAGATATTTCTGCTGATAAGCTGGTTACCTTCTTCCGCATTGGCCCGTTGAAAAAGTTTTATCTAAATGAAGGGGGCGAAAGCCGTGAGATCACCTTCTTCGACGCAGTCAATGAACTGGAGTGCGAACCGGATACGCCAAGATATCCCATACCTGCGGATTACTACCACTGGCTGGAGACCAACAAGCAACGTTTCGCTCAAGATACCCTGCAGGATGAACAACCGGCCGGTGGTGGAGGTGGCCGTTCAAATATCGGTTATATCGAAAAGCGCCTTAAAGACAAAGTATTCCGCAACTGTCAGAAATTTACTGATGACGATGAAGCATTCATCGAAGGTGTCAAACACATGATTGCTCAGGGTCTGATGGCAAAAAAGACCGCTCAGACCATCAAAAAGGCCTTTGAAATGACCCTCGATCCGTTAGAAATGGTCGCCGTACTACGCAAGCATATCCGCACCCTGGCAACCGCAGAACACCCGTCATCACAACGAACGCAGATACGGCGCGAGATTATTCTCTCCGGTTATCAGGTTGTGGGTGCGACGGAGGGGCGGCAGAAATAATCCAATGGACAAAGGACAGGCCCAACAAACCATTACCGAACTGTTTGACAACCCGTTTGACCGGGAACGTTATCAGAATTTTATAAGCAACCTGCTTAACCAATACGAGCCACGAAATCGTCACTACACTGGCAATTACATACCCGATGCGTACAAACAACATATCAAGCAATACTGGCGTATAGGTAAATATCAAGACCCGGAAGGCGATGAGCTGGATCTGCTGGTGGTTCAGGTCAAAACCCTCAGCAAGCTGGAACGTGCCCGCTCAGCGCTACGTAACTTCGCCGTCACGCGGTTGAAAAAATTTGAAAAACAAGCCTCACTAATTGCCTTCTATGCTGATGACGACCAAGGTGAGGACTGGCGTTTTTCCTTTGTCAAAATTGAACACGAAGCCTATAAAGATGACAAGGGAAAGGTCAAACTCAAGCAGGAACTCACGCCGGCAAAACGCTACTCCTATTTGGTGGGTGCGCACGAAAACAGCCACACCGCCAGCAAGCAGTTATTACCACTGTTGGAGATGGACTATGCCGACCCGCGTATCGAGGAGATAGAAGCCGCCTTTAGCATCGAGAAAGTCACCGATGAGTTCTTCGAGCAATACAAAGGGCTGTTCCAGAAGCTGGCAGAGCACCTGAAATCCCAATCATTTTTTAATAATAGCGATAAAGATGAGCGGGATCAGCAGGTCAGCCGCTTTACCAAAAAACTTCTGGGCCAAATTGTGTTTCTCTATTTTTTGCAAAAGAAAGGCTGGCTGGGCGTCGACAAGGATAAGCCATGGGGAACGGGCAACAAACAATTTATGAAAAAGCGTTTCGATCAGCTTCTGAAGGAGGATGGCGGCTATTACCATGACTTTCTGCAATACCTCTTTTACGAAGCCTTGGCAGATGAACGTAAGGACCAGGATGACCCTGGCTATTATGCTCGGTTCGATTGCCGCGTGCCGTTTCTTAACGGCGGCCTATTTGAACCTGATTATGAGTGGCAGCAGGAGCATATCGACCTGCCCAACGCGCTTTTCCACAACATGGAAAAAAACAAAAGTGGCGATATCGGTACGGGTATTCTGGATGTCTTAAGCCGCTACAACTTCACTGTCAAGGAAGATGAACCGCTGGAAAAGGAAGTGGCGGTGGATCCGGAGATGTTGGGTAAAGTTTTTGAGAACATGCTCGAAGTCACCGAGCGCAAGAGTAAGGGTGCCTTCTATACACCCCGCGAGATTGTTCACTACATGTGCCAAGAGAGTCTGATTCATTACCTAGATAACTGGCTCAACAGCTACGCTTCCACGCCGGAGATGTCTGAGGTACAGACGGATATCTTTGGCTATCCGGGTAGGCAGCAGAGCCTCGGGGATGGTGAAAATATCAAAGCCCCCAAAGCAGACTTGGAAACCTTAATCCGAAATGGGCATCTTTTTATTGAGAATGATCAGGCCGCGTTATTGGCCTTGGAGCGAATAGAAAAAGGAGAACAAAAACAAACAAAAAAAGAAATTGCGCTTCCCGAGTCTGTTTGTCAACACGCCAAAGCTATTGATGAAGCCCTGATCGGTATCAAGGTCTGCGATCCAGCTATTGGTTCCGGCGCTTTTCTGGTGGGCCTTTTGCATGAGATCGTCAATGCTCGACAGGCGCTTGCGCCACACAGTGGTAATAGTCAAAGTCCCTATGAGCTTAAACGTCATGCCATAAGTGAGAGTATTTATGGTGTGGACATAGATGCTTCAGCTATTGACATTGCTCGCTTACGTTTGTGGTTGTCACTGATTGTAGATGAAGAGGACTACGATTCGATTGAGGCGCTACCGAATTTAGATTACAGGATTGTGTGGGGCGATTCACTGGTGGGCTTTCCTGAAAACTGGAGGAGTCCCGCCTTCAATCAGATAGAAGTGCTGAAAAAAAGGTTCTTTGATGAGGCGGATCACGAGAAGAAAATTGTTCTTAAAAGACAGATTGACGATGAAATCCAGAAGCGGCTAGATGGATCAAGATCAACATTTGGTTGGCAGGTGAATTTTGATTTTCGCCTGTTCTTCTCCGAAGTCTGGAACCAAAAAGGTGGTTTTGATGTGGTTATTGGCAATCCTCCGTATATAGATTCTGAGAGAATGACAAAAAGCGACCTTTCAGAAACGAGAGAAATAGTGAATAAACTAATGACATATACGAAAGGTAATTGGGATATCTATATTGCTTTTTTTGAGCGTGGAATCCGTCTTATGAATGATGCTTCGTTCCTGTCATATATCACACCAGATAAATGGCTTTCAAAACCATTTGGCAATACCCTTAGGAAAAATCAACTACAACATTTTTCTTTCATTACTGAGACAGGTAGAAGTATCTTTAAAGAAGCCAAGGTTGATTCTATCGTTACAGGAATTTCCAGCCGTATACTTCCGTTGTTGTTGATTTCTGAATTCAGTAAAGGCAGGCCTACCAAATCAAAACTCATTAACAAGGAAAGCCTTTTCGAACCGTATGCGCTCGATTTTCTGTTTAGCGATTACCTTTCTGTTATCTCAAAACTTGAAGGGGCCCCGCGAAGGCTAATTAATTTAGCAACGTGTGAGAATGCGTGTGCTACCTCAGATGCATACAAATTAAAACCTTTTATTGTCAATGATATTAATAAAAGTGAGGATAAAAAAGACTATCTGATGGTAATCAATACAGGAACAGTTGGTAAATTCAGGTTCAACTGGGGCGTTAAGGAGATGACGTACTTAAAGGGAAAGTACATTCGTCCTTATGTTCACAGAAATAAATTCCTGTCTGAATTTGGTAAGTCATATGGAGAGCGATCTATTCGCCCAAAGCTTATAATAAAAGGCCTCACTTTATTGGATGCCTCAATAGATATAAATGGTATTTATTTGCCGGGAAAGTCGACATTAGTGTTGCCATGCGAAAATTTGTCATTACTAAAATATTTTCTGCTTCTAATAAATTCATCATTAGCTTTTTTTTACATAAAGGAAAGATATCGAGGATCGAGCTACAATCAAGGTATTAACTTTACAAAGGGCATGATCAACGAACTACCTTTACCGGTAGATCACACGCTTGAAGAGTCAAACATGATTTCAATACTGTCCGACTACATGGGAGTTATTAGCGAGAAACAGGGTAAGCTAAGATATTGGTTTTTTCGACAATTAATTGATGGACTTTTTTTTGAATCTTACTTCTCCGATGAAATTAAGGCTGCCAACAAGGAAATTCTTCCTCATTTGGAAGAACTGGCCCCCATCACCGACGATATAAGTGAAGAAGAAAAACTCGCCACTATCCAGCGGGAATTCGACCGCCTCTACGATCCCCGCCATCTAGTGCGCAACAACCTGGAAACCATGGACAGTGTGGAAGTCGTCAGAACTATCCGCGAGGCATTGAAACGATGACTGTCGCGACGGACAAAAAGATTATTATCATCGCCGGCCCTAACGGGGCAGGGAAAACGACCTTCGCTGGTGAATTTCTGCCCAACGAAGCGGGCTGCCCCATTTTTGTTAATGCCGACCTGATCGCCGCCGGATTGGCACCTTTCGCTCCGGATGCTGCTGCATTCAGGGCCGGGCGATTTATGCTTGCTGAAATTCATAACCATGTGCGTCTGGGCGAGAGCTTTGCTTTTGAATCCACCTTGAGCGGTCGAAACTACGCCCGATTAATACCCCAATGGCAATCGTTGGGCTACAGAGTCAAACTCTTTTTTTTGAAACTTGAATCGCCCGAACTGGCGATTGCACGGGTTAGGCAACGGGTCCGAATCGGCGGCCACAATGTGCCTGAGTCAGTTATTCGACGCCGGTTTGCAACCGGGCTGTATAATCTTGAAGCGCTCTACAAACCTCTAGTGGATGAATGGGCACTGTATGATAACTCTGGGCCAACGCCACTACTTCTCAAAGAAGGAGTTAAAGTATGACTGCTAAAATACCGGATCAAACCGCATCTAAGCAAAAACGTGATCCAGATCTGGTCAATGCGGAGATTGCCTTGAGACGGGCCGCCCACAAGGCCAGGGTAATTGCCAGAAAAGCCGGAACGTCGGTCGTTATTTTTAAAGACGGGGAGATCAGCGAAGAGCGAGGCGATAACCATGCACATTCGGGGTGATATACCGCCAAAACCGTACAATGAGCCGTACTGAGTTTGGTTTTAGTGATGGGTAATTGACCGGGGTATGTATGAAGGCAGCCAGGGTTGTGAGCACATAGGTGAAAATTCAGGCCATCGAGATTACGAATTACAAAGCTTTCCACGGCACCCATAAGATTGCCGTTGGTGGCAAGAACCTGTTTATCTATGGCGAAAACGGGAGTGGCAAGAGCTCCCTCTACTACGCACTGAAGGATTTTTTCCAGTCTTCTATCGAAGAGATCGATCTAAGCGTACTGGAAAATATCTTTGTCCTCGAAAAAGAGCAGGGAACAACAGCCATCAAGGTTACCTTTATGCCCAACTGCCAAGGGCAAAACAGGCAGAAAACCTATTGCTTCAATGCCTCAAAGAACGATACTCGTGCGGCTAGTGATACTAGCATTCGTGACGGCAACAAGCTTAAGAGTTTTCTCACATACAAGCATCTGCTGGGTATCCACTATGTGCAGAAAGATGAAACTATCAATCTGTTTAATTTGTTGGTCAAAGGAGTGCTCAGGCATTTCAAGTATCCGCTGACGGGCGGCAAGGAACTGGGAGAGCTCTGGGCCGAGGTAGAGATTTGCATCGGCAGGAGCACCAGCAGAGAATATAACATCAGCAAGAAAAAGGCGGATGTGAATGCTGCCATCAAGGTATTTAACGAGGCCTTCGGTGAATTGTTCGAACTGGAGAGTCCGGAATATATCCTGAAACACGCCAAGCCCATTCTCGGTTACTTTAATCACAACATTGATCTGAATCTGAATTTTGGTCAGGTGCGCCCTGGTGCTGACCATACTCGCCTTGAAGGCGGTGAAGTACGCGTTGAGCTCGCTTATGCGGGAAAGCCGGTTCAGCAGCCGCACCTGTTTCTGAATGAGGCACGATTATCGGCCATCGCCATCTCTATCTATCTGGGCATGATCAAACGGCATGTACAGGGCATTGCTTGCAAGGTGCTTTTTCTGGACGATATCTTCATTGGTCTGGATATCGCTAACCGCTTGCCCTTGCTGAACATCCTAGAATCCGAGTTTCCTGACTACCAGGTTTTCATCACAACTTACGATAAGCCTTGGTTCGAATATGCACGGGGTTTTCTCGATGCAAAGTCCGGGTGGAAAACGCTGGAATTTTACTCGCAGCCTTGCAATGGTGGATTCGAACAGCCAGTGATCTTTGATAATCAAGATCTGGTTGCCAAGGCGGAAACACACCTCAAACAGTGCGACTATAAAGCTGCTGCGGTCTATACACGGTCAGCATTTGAAAAGATCATCCGCACTCATTGCGAGAAGAAGAAAAAACACTTGGCATTCAAGTCGCAGCTAAAGAAATATAAATCTGAAGATTTTTGGAAGGCGATCAAGGATGATATGCCTGAGGCTACGAAAGCAGATATTGAGAAATACCGCGCCCTTGTGCTAAACCCCTTTAGCCACTACAACACGGAACGCCATGAGATCAAGACAGAGCTTGGTGATGCGATCCAGGCTGTGAAGAACCTGAAGAACGAACTAGCAAGTTTATAATTACTTCACTCCAAATTTATTGCAATGATCTCGGGAGTAAAGAGAAATTGCCACAGGGCTGAAAGGGAGGGTCGATGTGATCGAGCCGGACCCAATGCAGGGTCATGATTCTTTTCTTGTTGACATGGATGGTTTCCGATCAGTAGTGAGGAAATTTTTCGCCTGACCTTCAGAGTTGCTGTTTTGCTCCAGGCCGATAACCTCGGCTTCAAAACCACCATGTGCCAATCGACCGGTAATCGCCTGCCCGATCTTCAGCCCGGCGCTATCGGTAATTACCTTGCCACTGGCATGATCCTGAATGACTGCATAGCCTCGCTCCAGCGTGCTCAGCGGACTGACAGCCTGCAATCTTGCCGCAGCGACTGCCAGCCGATTCCTAAAACCTGTCAGCCGGCTGGTAATGGCACTGTCCAGCTTCAACCGTGAGTTCATCAGCCGGTTTTGGTAGTGCCTGATCAGGTTGCCCGGCGCAGCACTGCGCAGGCGACCTTCGGCGGCGGCCAATTGGATTTGCCGCATGGTCAGCTGACTACTGATGACTGTTCGCAGCCGCAGCGTCAGATCATCAAGCCGTTGAGTGTGTTGATACAGCACCGTGCCAGGGTTGCAGCGCTCCAGACGCGCTGATAATTGTTCGATATGAAACCGCTGATCACGCAAAACGCGTTGTACCGCTTTTGTAGCACGCTGGCTCAGTGACTGAAAACGCGACACCCATTCCTTGCTGTCTGGTACGACCAGTTCAGCTGCCCCTGAAGGGGTAGGCGCCCTGAGATCTGCCGCCAGGTCGGTCAGCGTAAAATCTGTTTCATGTCCGATGCCGGCCACCACTGGAATCGGGCAGGCATGGATGGCACGGATCACGATTTCTTCATTGAATGCCCACAAGTCTTCAAGCGAACCGCCACCCCGGGCAATGATCAGTACGTCGCATTCGTCACGTTCTGCGGCAGTTTTCAATTTGGCTACGATATCGTGTTTGGCCGGGTCACCCTGTACTTGCACCGGGTAGATCACTACCGGAACTGCCGGAAATCGCCGTTCGAGAATGTGCAGGATATCCCGCACAGCCGCACTGGTGGGTGAGGTAATGATCCCGACGCGATGCGGGATGGTTGGAATGGGTTGCTTGAGACTTTCATCGAACAGCCCTTCTTCAGCGAGTCTGGCTTTGAGTTGTTCCAGTTGCTGGCGCAGCAATCCTTCACCGGCCGGCTCCATATGCTCGGCGATCAGCTGGAATTCACCCCGGGCTTCGTAGAGCCCGACGCGGGCATGTAACAGTACCTGCTGGCCGTTTTCCGGCCTGAATGGCAATCTGTTGTTGTTCCCCCGGAACATTGCGCAGCGTACCTGAGCCTGATTGTCCTTGATCGAAAAATAGATGTGCCCCGATGCCGGCCGGGCCAGGTTGGAAATTTCACCGGCAATCCACAAAGCAGGCAGTCCCTGCTCCAGCAGTTGCCGCGCCTCGCGGTTTAACTGCGATACGCTGTAGATCTGTTCACCGACAGGTACAGGCATCAGGTTATATCCACTGCAAAGGCGGTTCATCCAACAGGGCCATCTGCTCTTTGAGCGACAGGATCTGTTCTTCCCAGTATCTGGGCGTATTGAACCAGGGGAAACTGGCCGGAAAGGCAGGGTCACCCCAGCGGCGGGCCAGCCATGCGGAGTAATGAATCATTCGCAGTGTTCGCAAAGGCTCGATCAAATGCAGTTCGCGGGCATTGAAGTCATAAAATTGATTGTAACCTTCGAGCAGATGCTCGAGCTGAATGGTCATTTGGTTGCGGTCACCCGACAGCATCATCCACAGATCCTGCACCGCCGGTCCGG
This sequence comes from Gammaproteobacteria bacterium, assembly GCA_024277915.1. Lineage (GTDB taxonomy): Bacteria > Pseudomonadota > Gammaproteobacteria > Steroidobacterales > JAJRUG01. Next base: position 12,687 of record JAJRUG010000075.1, on the reverse strand, counting down.
TACAGCAGTCATCAAAATCAACAAAATGAGGCCCTGCATCTGTCCAAAGTATATTACCCAAATGGCAATCACCATGCAGCCGAAGTGTTTTCAACGGGTCGGCAATTTCAAATGCAGCCTGGATACGAGGAATGATTGCATTCACCACAGACTCGTATGCTGTTTCCAGTTCAGCAGGCAGAAAATTGTTTGCCAGGATGTAGTCACAGGACTCGATGCCCAATCGTTCGATAGAAATTACCTGCCGATGCTGAAATCCGGTTATACACCCTGTTGCATGAATTCGAGCAATAAAACGTCCCATCCAGGCGAGACGATCAGGATCATCCATCTCCTGCCAGCGGCCGCCACAATTAGGCGAAACAGAAAATCGAAAGCCCTGGTGGTGATGCAGGGTCGATCCCTCGGTATTGCCAAGGGGTGCAACTACCGGCAATTCCGCTTCCGCCAACTCCTCCGAGAAAATGTGCTCTTCCTGGATCGCGTTATCACTCCAGCGCCCTGGCCGATAGAACTTGGCTATCACCGGAGGGCGTTCTTCCAGACCCACCTGGTAGACCCGGTTTTCGTAGCTGTTCAGCGGCAGCAGGCGGCCGTCACAGGGATACCCCTGGGTTTCCAGCGATTCGAGGATGAGGTCTGGTGTCAGGAGTCGGTAAGGCGCCTCCTGGTCAGTTTCCGGTGTACTTGTATCAGTCATACCCATTGAGGACAGGAGAAGCTATCCTGGCCGCCGAGTCAAGCAGGAAGAAATGAGAAAAGCGGGGTCGAACCCACTGCTGTCCCACCCTCTTTACACCCTTTATGTTTACGCAGAATATTCCGGGGGGTAAGATAACCGGTTAATCTAAAGCCTACCCGACTATCAGGAGCCGCCATGCGAATTGCCCACAAAGGACTGACGTTCGATGACGTTCTGCTGCAGCCCGCCTATTCCGACATTCTGCCCCGCGAGGTGAGCCTCAGGACTCGCCTGACACGGAACATTGAGCTCAATATTCCACTGGTATCCGCAGCGATGGATACGGTGACAGAATCCAGGCTGGCGATCTGTCTGGCCCAGGAAGGAGGCATGGGGATTATCCACAAGAACATGAGTCCGGCCGAGCAGGCGCGACAGGTCACGGTGGTGAAGAAGTTTGAAAGTGGCATCGTCAATGACCCCATTACCGTCTCACCAGATCGAAGTATTCGTGAAGTGCTGCAGATTACTGAAGCGAACAAGATTTCCGGATTGCCTGTGGTAGATAACGGCGAGACAGTCGGTATTGTCACTCACCGTGATTTGAGATTTGAAACCCAGCTGGATGCCCCGGTTTCTTCAGTGATGACACCAAGAGACAAGCTGGTGACAGTTCGGGAAGGCGCAGATAAACAGGAAGTGCTTTCACTGTTACATAAACATCGTATCGAAAAAGTGCTGGTGGTCAACGATGACTTTGGGCTGCGTGGCTTGATCACGGCCAAGGACTTTCAGAAGGCCAAGGATTATCCTCTGGCCTGCAAAGATGCGCGTGGCGCGTTGCGAGTCGGTGCTGCAGTCGGTACTTCCGGTGATACCGACGAACGAGTTGTTGCATTGGCGGAAGCCGGCGTGGATGTCATCATTGTCGATACTGCACATGGTCATTCAAAGGGCGTTCTTGATCGTATTCGCGGGATCAAGTCTGCCTATCCTGATCTGGAAGTAGTTGGTGGCAATATCATCAGTGCAGAAGCTGCGCGGGCAATGGCAGAAGCGGGTGCTGACGGTGTGAAGGTTGGTATCGGCCCGGGATCAATTTGTACGACTCGAGTAGTTTCCGGCGTCGGGGTTCCACAGATCACAGCGGTAGCCAATGTATCCCGGGCATTGGAAGGTTCGGGTGTGGCAGTGATTGCAGATGGCGGGATTCGATATTCCGGAGACATTGCCAAGGCACTGGTGGCAGGGGCTCATTGCATCATGATTGGCAGCTTGTTTGCTGGTACCGAAGAATCACCCGGTGAAGTCGAGCTGTTCCAGGGACGTTCGTATAAATCCTATCGCGGCATGGGGTCACTGGCGGCGATGGCACAGAAGCACGGTTCCTCGGATCGATATTTTCAGGATTCTTCTGAACAACTGGAGAAGCTGGTACCCGAAGGAGTGGAAGGGCGTGTGCCGTACAAGGGCAGCCTGGTTGCAATAGTGATACAGCTGATTGGTGGCATTCGCGCAGCGATGGGCTACACGGGTTGTGGCAGTATTGATGAGATGCGCAGCAAGCCGGAGTTTGTGCAGATTACTTCTGCTGGTATGCGCGAAAGTCATGTCCACGATGTATCAATCACCAAAGAAGCACCCAATTACCGGTCTGATAGCTGATCGGCGCGGATCGCCATAAGACTTCAGACAATGCCACCAGCACAGGTTTTACCCACATCCATGTCTACTGCCAGTCAAGGATCATCAGCTGATTCACCCGCCGCCCATCGAATTCTTATTATAGATTTTGGTGCTCAATACACCCAGTTGATTGCGCGCCGGATCAGAGAGGCGGGTGTTTACTGCGAGATTTTCCCGTGGGATATCAGTGAATCCAGGGCCAGCGATTTTGGTGCTGACGGTGTCGTTCTGTCGGGTGGTCCTGAGTCCGTCACAGGATCGGATCTTGCTGATAAATCGCCGCACGCACCGGATATCATTTTTGACATGGGCGTGCCGGTGCTGGGTATCTGTTACGGAATGCAGGTCATGGCTGCTCAACTCGGTGGCGAGGTAATAGCTTCAACACATCGTGAGTTTGGTTACGCGATGGTGACCCCGCTGGGTGAAAGTCGCCTGCTGGAAGGACTGAATGATACGCCGGATGCTGATGAGCCATCCCTGCATGTATGGATGAGCCATGGTGACCGGGTCAAAACCCTGCCGCCCGGCTTTCACACCATTGCCAGTACACCGAATGCACCTTTAGCAGGTATGGCTGATGAGTCACGCCGGTTCTACGGGGTGCAGTTTCACCCTGAAGTAACCCATACCGACCAGGGCCAGGCGATGATCGAGCGTTTTGTACGTGATATCTGCGGCTGCCCTGATACCTGGAATCCGGGCAGTATCGTCGCCCGGGATATTGAGCTCATTCGCGAGCAGGTGGGTAGTGATCGTGTTTTGCTTGGCTTGTCGGGCGGTGTTGATTCTTCAGTCGTTGCAGCGTTGTTGCATGAGGCTATCGGCGATCAGTTGATATGTGTTTTTGTCGATAATGGTTTGTTGCGCCTTAATGAAGGTGATCAGGTAATGGAGATATTCTCTCGTCACCTTGGTGTTAATGTTATTCGGGCGAATGCCGAGCAGCGTTTTCTTGGTGCTTTGTCCGGTGTTACCGACCCGGAACAAAAACGGAAAATCATCGGCAATCTTTTTGTGGAAATATTTGAAGAAGAAGCCGACAAGCTCGAAGGTGTTCGGTGGCTTGCCCAGGGTACGATTTATCCGGATGTGATTGAATCGGCCGGGGGTTCTTCCGGAAAAGCTCATGTAATCAAATCGCACCACAATGTCGGCGGGTTACCCGAGCACATGACCCTGAAACTCATCGAGCCTCTTCGTGACCTGTTCAAAGACGAGGTACGCAAGATAGGAATGGAGCTTGGATTGCCGAAGCAAATGGTATACCGGCACCCGTTTCCAGGTCCTGGTCTGGGAGTGAGAATTCTCGGCGAGGTGCAAAAGGAATTTGCCGATTTGCTGCGACAAGCTGATGCAATTTTTATCGAAGAGCTCCACAACGCAGAGTTATATGACAAAGTGAGCCAGGCGTTTGCTGTTTTCCTGCCGGTCAAGTCGGTGGGCGTGATGGGTGATGGCAGACGCTATGACTATGTCGTCGCACTCCGTGCCGTGGAAACAGTTGATTTCATGACGGCCCGCTGGGCACATCTTCCCTATGATTTTCTTGACCTTGTATCACGTCGTATCATCAACGAGGTACAGGGGATTTCCCGGGTCGCCTACGATATATCCGGGAAGCCTCCAGCCACTATTGAATGGGAGTAGCGTGGTGTCCGGGCACGCTGACGAAGCTTTCATGCGCCAGGCGATCTCAATGGCGATCCAGGCTGAGCAGGCTGGCGAAGTTCCTGTCGGTGCTGTACTGGTAAAAGATGACATAGTCATTGCAGAGGGTTGGAACCGCCCGGTATCAGACTGTGACCCGACAGCCCATGCAGAAATCATCGCTCTGCGAGAGGGTGCCCGTATCGTCGGGAACTACCGGCTCTGTGATACAACTTTGTATGTCACGATGGAACCCTGCCCGATGTGTGCCGGTGCGATGGTCAATGCTCGTGTAGGCCGCCTTGTTTTCGGTGTCCATGATCTTCGATTCGGTGCAGCGGGGACAATATTTGATGTGGTTCGGGCCGCAGAGTCCAATCATCGTATGGATGTGGCTGGCGGAATTCTCGAGCAAGACTGCAGGAATCTTTTGCAGCAATTTTTCAAGATCAGACGGCAGTCTGCAAACTAATCCACCGTACCACCAGCTGATATGCTGGCCATTGGAAGCGGTGCTGCCGGGGAATACAATTCCTCAGGCACGTTCGCAATCGTAGCCGAGCCATCAGGAGTCAGTTCAGGTTGATCCGGCTCTTCCGGAGGCTCTTTGCCGGTCAACCAAAGCAGTATGTTGTAATAGCTGCGAATGTTATCGACGTACTGTACTGGTTCCCAGCCACGGGCATACCCGCTTTTTACCTGTGAATACCACTTTTTCTGTGTTAGCAGCAGCAAGTTGGGTTTGACATCAATCCAGTGCAGGGGATCTCCACCATTCATCCGGGTAATTGTCCGCGCGTCCTGAAGATGTCCATACCCAATGTTGTAAGCTGCCAATGCAAACCAGGTGCGATCAGGTTCAGCAATAGATGCCGGTATACGACGTTTCATGCGAGCCAGGTATTCTGCACCACCAAAAATACTTTGCTCAGGATCAACCCGGTCCTCGATCCCCAGCGAACTTGCTGTGTTCCGGGTCAGCATCATGATGCCGCGAACCCCGGTTGGTGAAACCGCCATTGGGTCCCAGTGTGATTCCTGATACCCGACGGCCGCCAGCAAACGCCAATCAAGATCGATATCTTCCACAGCCTCTTTGAACATGGCTCGATACCGCGGCAGTTTCCTGTTGTAGTCCCGAATAAACTGGCGGGTGCCGACATAGTCGAAACGCTCGGTATGACCATAGTACCGGTCCATGATGCGATCAAACTCGCCATTATCACGAATAAAATCCAGATACTGTTCTGCCCGAAGAATCAGGCTATTGTCGTTGCGTTTCTGGAATGCCCAGGCGATAGAGTCACCTCTCGCTACATCGAAGGCGATCCTGATTTCAGGCAGGTAGTTCTGGTAAATTGCGAATACAGTGGAATCAACAATTGTATAGTCCGATTGGTTTTCCGCGATTTTTGTCAGTAACTCCGCGTCATCGCTGAAAGGGTTTTCTATCCATACCAGATCCGGCAACTTTTTTTGCGCCAGTGCCAGAGACTCGACATAGCTGGTTCCTGCGATGACCTCGAGCCGTTTGCCGATCACGTCTTTCATGGCACGGGGTCTGCCGGTGCCGAGTTTGTAAATCAGGTGTTGTGTCACTGGCTGGAAGGCAGGGCCAAAGCTTACCTGTCGGGTTCTTTCCGCTGTGATTGTCAGTCCCGCGGCTGCCATGTGGACTTTTCCTGATTTGATAACCGGCAGGATCCGGGAGAAGGATTCGGCAGTCTGCAGGTCGAGCCCGACTCCGATAAAGTGAGCAAACCCGCGCATGAGCTCATACTCCGGGCCTTCCGGACCATTCGCCCCGATGTAGTAAGTGGTAGGGCTGTTGCGCGTAATGACACGTAATGCGCCCAGCTCCTGTACCTCCTGAAGTAGCGTGGGAGGTGTGGAGCATGTGCCGACCAGTGTGATCAAACATAGGAGAAGCGCAACTTTCACTCCGGGAACATAGCACGCGCTGGTTACTTCGTGCTACGTTGACATTCCTTTTATCGGCGGGTCAGCTCCGGTATCAGCCCGGGCAGACTGGGTATTTTCAACAAGGGTGACGGCAATATTGATGAATGCTCAGGAAAAAAATGTGTGGCTCGATGAGTGCAAGAAATTCAGTATCGATCCGTCAGAAATAGAAATCATTGCTGGCCGTTACGATGCATACAGGAGCTATACGCAATCGGCAAAAGGCGAGGTGTTACCGATAGAGAGCTGGTTTCATTGGTACCATGTTGAAAGAGCATCCGAAAGCCGGAACCTCGGCATAGCGCCCGATGGATGCTCTGTTGATAGTCAGTCACAGGGCAACAGTTTGATTCAGCAGTCCGATGTTTTTCTCAAGCTGTTAATTGCCTGCGTCACTCACTCGTAATACTGATTTCAACACGTCGATTTTGGGCGCGGTTTTCCGGAGTATCGTTAGGCGCGAGCGGCTTTGTGTCTGCAAATCCCACAGCGCTGAGCCGTCCCGGATCGATATTGCTCCTGGCCATAAACTGATGAACTACTGATACCGCCCGGTCGGTGGAAAGCTCCCAGTTTGAACGAAATTCAGTGGATGAAATGGGTTGATCATCAGTGTGCCCGGAAACGACTATGAGTCCCGGAGAGTCTACAAGCGCGTTTCCGACATCTGCCAGAATCGGGATGATGCTGTCAGACAGTTGATCACTGCCGGAAGGAAATGCGATTTCCTCCGGCAGTCTGACGATGACGCTATTGCCCTGGGTTTCAACTTCAACCAGTCCCTTGGCTATTTCCTCTGCCATCGATTCTTGCAGTTGCCTGAGCAGATCTGCGGCAGCTTCCGCTTTCCGCGAGTCATCAGTTCGTGATGTTGAGCGGGAGGCGGAGGGTCGCATCGGGGTGAATGTCGGTGCGCCTGATGCAGAATTGGCTGTCTCGGTGAACCGAACCACGGATGCCCCGAACCCCTCGGCCATCGACTGGGCGACCATTCTGAATTTCTTCTCCTCAATAGTGGAGAAGGAATAGAGCAGCACAAAGAAGGTCATCATCAATGCCATCAGGTCGGCAAAGGTGGTCATCCATGCGGGGACTTCTGCGCCTTTTTTTTCCTCACCCATAGCTGTCTACCCGATAATCATTTCGCTGGAGCGGGTGCATCGCCGGTTTGCAGGAAGGTTTCGAGGTATTCTCCGATCACATGCGGACTTTCACCTTCTGCAATGGCGAGCACACCCTCGAGGATCAATGATCTTGTCAATCGATCATACATGTAGCGCATTTGCAGTTTGTCCGCCAAAGGATTGGCAATCAGGTTTGCGATGACTGCGCCGTAGAGGGTGGTCAGCAGCGCAACCGCCATGGACGGACCAATGGATGACGGGTCGCTCATGTTTGCGAGCATCTGTACCAGGCCAATCAGTGTTCCGATCATGCCGAAAGCAGGGGCAGCTTCACCTATTCCCCGGTATATCCGCTCACCCAATTCATCGCGTTCTATGCTCTGATCCATTTCACTGGAGAGCACTTTGCGAACAAACTCCGGTGTTTGTCCGTCGACACATAATTGAATGCCTTTTTTGAAAAAGACATTGTCGACAGGTTCCTCTTCAAGAACGAGCAGGCCTTCCTTTCTGGCCTTATCTGCAAGTGACTTGATTTGCTCGACAAGGTCACGTGTGTTCCCCCCACTTTCAAAAAAGGCCATGCTCAGGCCGCGCTTCAGAGCGTAGATGCAATCAGCGACAGAAAATTTGATCAATGTTGCCGAGGCCGTACCCGCAAACACGATCAACATACTGGGAACATTGATAAACGTGGTCAGCGAACCGCCGACCATGATCGATCCGAGGACAACGATCGTGCCGGCAATGAGTCCAAGTAGGGTAGCAAGATCCATTAATAGCTCTTCGGTAGTTCCTGATCCGAACAGGGGTATGGGTGCGGGTCAAAATGATCCGCACAATATGGTTTGCCCCACTTTAGTTTGGTGCCAGCGGTTGCGCTGAGACTCAGTTCACACGTTTTACATAAGGAATTGGTCATTTTTCACCGCTATGAGACTGATTTTGTTTAAGATTCACACCATCCATACTGGCTGAATGCAGCCCTTCACATTCAATATCGGCATTTAGCGGTTTTTCCTGATGCTCGCAGCCCGAAAAACAACAGAAAATTGAAAATTTCTTTGGCCAGAACACCAGAACGAGAATGCGCTATCTCAGGCGCCCGGATATCCCTATAATCTGCACGGAGCAGGAGGGATGCCGGAGTTGGCCAAACGGCCCTGACTCGAAATCAGTGGGGGGCGTAAGCCCCACGGGGGTTCGAATCCCTCTCCCTCCGCCAAAATAACAAGCAAGAACAATAAGTTACTTGATTGATAGATGAAGCGAAATCATTTGATCAGTGGGGCGAGGTACAGTTTTGGTACAGTTGTAGTGCGCAGATTTGCTGCACATCAACTCTTGGCGACGTTGACCAGGAACATGGCCGGCAACTGGAAAGCGATCTCGGACTGATGTGCAATACTGCCAACGCGCTGATGAAAGGCCTGTAAGCTATTGTTTTATAAGGATGCTCGGTAATTCTCCGAAATCCGTGAACTCATCGAGACCACCATATTGACTTGCAAAACGCAATTGCTGATAATCAGTGCAGATGGATGTGTACGAGGCTGCGAAAGCAGTGTTCATCAACCGCCGGGAGACCGGTTCCAGCCGTGCTGGAATAGCCAAGAGTACTCGAGAGGAAAAGGCCCCTTTTACGGGGTCTTTTGCTTTTTCTAGCAGTGTCCTGGTCGAGTAATTGGTTGATTGCGTAGCTTCTTCGCTAACAACACTTTCCCCCGGATTTTTGCCTTCCTTTTGAATTCGCTCGGCCGACGAATCTCGTTATCGGCCGTCCGCACATACGCGCTTTCAACGTAAACCCTTAAGAAGTTGCTACTCTGACGAGTCAGATTAAAAAACACCTCGTAGATATGTTGGGTCCCTTGTGGATCCAAAATCTCAATCGACAGCCAATTTTCATGGCCGGTGAAGAAGCACTGCCGATCCGTTGGAAGTGATCGAATAATGCTTGGTAAATTCATCGACCAGTTCCACCGGTCGGCGCTGAAGCATCGTTCGTTGTCTTTCTCATCAACAACCAATCTATCGCCTCCAATCTCTGCAAAGTTGAATTGTCGGTCATGCGCTGACCCAAGGCTCACGCAGTGGCTGCTGTACTGGATGAGCATACTCGCGTTGATTTCAGGATAGTGCCTTGTAGCGGTGATCGTAAACTCAAATGTTGAATCTTGTAGGTGCGTTAGATCGTAATCACGATCGTCAACAGTCATATAACCAGTTTGTTTTATGCGGCGCCATTCCATTGCGTCAATTCTGCTCCGATGTACGATTTCGCTTGGTATTCCACATTGTATGAAAGTGCCCTAAATCTACATACTGCAACCGGCCAAGGGCAGCAGCTCATTTCTTTGTCTGATCCGTTACTGTTGCTTCTGGATTTAAGTTTAAAGATATGATGCGGTGATGATGAGGTGTTGGAAAGTCAGTAAAAAATCAGGATCATATGTTTCATCAATATGATTACTGTTCCATAGGCCAGACTGCCGAATACGTTCACGATCTGAATGAAGTCCCAGCCAAGTCGATGATGGAAAATCCAGGGCATCTCGACCAAAGTTGCTCAGCAATGCAATTGAATTTTTCTCTATGATGCCACGAAGACTGTCAACTCCCGGGGAATCGTTGATGTCGAGCCATAGGAACGGCATTTCTCCGATATATTTGCTGACTGCCTGTTCCAACGGCATTTCAGAGAGCTGAATTGTGGAAGAGTCCAAATCCAGCTTTCGTGCCGCCGTGCCGGCATCATTGCCGATTCCCCAGGAAGTTGGTTTTTTGTGGTGCTCACGGCGTTTAATGGCAGCGCCCAGGATGAGTCGAAAAATCGATCCCCTGTGATTTCCACCACCGGTTTTCCTGGTTCCCCGGTGTTGCGAAAGGCGATTCCAGAGTGTTGTGCGTGAATTATCTTTCAGCGCGTGGGTGCCAACACGCACAACCCGTAACCTCGATCCGTTATCAGAGCGTACCTCACCCGGCTCAAAGAAAAAGTAAACGCCCCGATCCGGCCAGTTCATACGGCCGTGACAGTCAGCTAATTTACGCATACCACCAGTCTGTTTTTTGAGTTGGTCAAGGAGCTCATAAAAGCGCTCGAGGTCTTGCCGCCTGGCTATGTCATGCTGCGATTGCTGATTCAACCAGCTGAGCTGTTCGCCGATTCGTAGTCCCTGCATCGGCACATCGACCTGTGTTCCCATGGCTGTCAATCCAGGTTCAAGAAACTCGCGGTAGCGGGCGCCAGCCAGCATCAAGATATGCTCTGGTCTTTGTGTCTGCTCAGCCAGTTGGTCGAAGACCTTCTCGGCCCAACGCCTGCGATCCTCTACCCGCATCGTGTTCAGCGTTAGCTCATAGGGTGCTATCACTTGATTTGGGTCGACGAGCCCGTACTTCGCCGACAGGATGAACCAGGGAGCGCCGGTAGACTCGACGTAGGCACGTGCCTTCAAGAACCAATCCGATACGTAGAGATCCATAGCCGGCGCAGGGGCTGATCTCTTCCTGCTGACACATGACACCCAGTACACCGTGCCTGCAATATTTTGGGGATTTGGATGTCTTGAGATTGGCGCGTGCTCTTTCTTCAACGTGGATCCCGACCTCGGTGCCTGAACCTTGCCCGTACCTCTGGGTGTGAAGACAGGCTCGCTCGATGATTGATTCTCTTTGGAGAATTGCCAAAGCGCTCGATCCAGCATACGCATGTCAATACGGCTGCGATGAGCGACTGCTCTGCAGTAGTCAACATATGGCCACCAGAACTCAAACGTATATGCATTTGGCACTTCCAGTCCGACTGACCACAGTGCCCTGAAGTCCAGAATTGGATACGGGTCTTCGTGAAACAGGTGGAGGATCACCGATGCTGTTGGCCAACGGACACCGTCTATCAATGTCAGTATTTCGATTCGCGCGCGCTCGGTCTTGGCAGAGAATCCCAAACTGGTCATCTCGCGAACAAATTCAGGATCATTCTTGTCAATATGGCCCGCAGCACGTGGTGCTTTCCACAGTGCAACCGTTTTTATCTGATCTTTGGTTAGGAAACCAGATTCTCGTGCGGCTATACGTATATCGAGAAGCACTTGTTCCTCCCGGGGATAGGAGTATCGCTGTGCAATCCTGAGAATCTCCTCTTCAGGAAATTTGAGCTTAATTTCGCTTACGGGATTGTCGAGTATCTGCATCAATTGAATCGCCCCGGGTTTATTGCCCTACAGCATTCATCTTAAATCTTGCGACACCGTAAACAAAAGATGCCACGCGATTGTCTATTTCTTCAGAATCGATTGCGCCGATTAGTACCACCATGGATTTTCTGTCTCCGTCATTTACGATTACTAATCTCTTGGTATCCATGCTCTCTAAGAATGCTTTCTTACCAATACCGCGACGGCCTCCTCCAATGCGGCCGCGGTGCCCAAGATAGATCTTGTCGCCTGTGCCGCGTAAGAACAAACCGCCAATATGCCGATTAATGCCATGAAATGGAAAATTTATCTCGACAACAATTGATTTTGAATCATGTTCAAATGGATTTCCTGTACCGAATGCCGACCAATACCGATTCTTAACAGAGCGAAAAGCCATCCAGAAATCGAATTTTGAATTCCAGCACACTTCTGCTGGCAATCCACCACCCTGAAAGCCCAATTGAATTTCTTCACGGCGATCACAGCGTCGTGTCATCTCTTCAGATAAGATGGCCTGCGCATCAGCAATTTCCGCCTTCCCCGAGAGAGTCATTAACCCATATTTCGAAGTAACATCGTGAGCTTCCATTGCTTATCTCCGACTTGAGTCAACCGCATACAAGTTCACACAATAGTCTCATTTATCTTGGTACTTGGGCGGTTCATCTCGACGCTGTTTCTGCCAGAGGCTATACTCGAAAATGTCCAGCGCTCCTATTGTCAAGATCATGGTTTCCCCCATTGCCCGGTATCGTGGTGAAATTGAAGAGTTGTGTCGCCGATACCGCGTCCAGCGGCTGGAGCTGTTTGGCTCCGCTGCTTCTGGCGAGTTCAATCCGCAAACCAGTGACCTTGATTTTCTTGTCATGTTTGAGGAGCTCGAACCTGCTGTCTATGCAGATGCCTATCTGGGGTTTTATGAGAGCCTGATGGCACTGTTTGATCACCGCATAGAACTCGTGTCATCAACGGCCATTACCAACCCTTATTTCCTGGAAAGCATACAGCGGAACCTGGAAACGCTCTATGCAGCTTGAAAGCAAAAAATATCTGTTCGACACCAAGCAAGCGGCCTGTCTTTAGATAGGGTCAATCTAACTCAGGCATGATTATATTGAAATTAGCGGGTTTATAACTTCTTTATAAATTAAGATAAACCGTCTATAATTCAGCACCATGGATCCCATCCGAAACCCCTATGCCCCAGGTGCCGGCACACCTCCGCCGGAGCTGGCCGGTCGTGATGAATTGCGCGAATCTGTGCGGATTGCACTGGAACGGGTACGAATCGGGCGCCCCACCAAAAGTGTACTGATGGTGGGTCTGCGTGGTGTGGGTAAGACGGTATTGTTGGGCCAGATGCGCGAGGATGCCGAAG
>JAJRUG010000074.1 GCA_024277915.1 Gammaproteobacteria bacterium | reverse complement strand
GGCCTTCCATATCCAGGATATTGGTGAACCCTGCTTCGTCAAGCACCGCCTCTGCAATGCCTGCACGATGCCCGCTCCGACAATAGACGATAATTTCATCATCCTTGGCAGCGTCAATTTCTGCCAGTCTGACTGCCAGTTCCGAATGAGTGATATTGATAGCACCCGGTACATGACCTGAGGCGTACTCGTCGCTGGTGCGCACATCCAGTATCAGTGGCGCACTGCCTGCCTCGATCATGGCGGAAACTTTAGATGCCTTGATAGACTCGGCAGCATGGGCTGGTACGGAGACCAGCAGGGCAGAAAGTATCCCGATGGCCCACATCGTTTTTTTAATCGGTTGGTATTTCATGGTAGCTCCCTGACTCTGGACAGTTCCGAATAGCAGTAGAGTATAAGGGAATTGGCAGATTGATGAGAATCTCTCTGCGCTGGTGCTCCGGTACGGTGTTCCGGGTCAGTTTTCCCGAAAGTCTTTTTTACAATCGGGGCAATCCGGGCGACTGACCATCCACACCAGCCAACCCTGGAGCTCAAGGTTGCTCATGGCTTTCCAGAACCAGCGGATTCCGCAATTCGGACAGGAAATACTATAGCTGGCAAATGCAAGTCCTGCGGCCGCCAGTATTGTACCGGGTATCCACCCCATTCCGACCGAAGGGAACATCGGGACGATACTACCAGCCAGCATTGCAATGCTTGAAAACAACAACTTCCAGAATTGTCCGGTACTGCGAATAATAGATTGAGAAAACATTATGTAATCTTCTTTTTAGCTTTCACTCTGCATACTGCCAGATGCGGCGCAACACTTCATGGAACTACAAGCGCTTTTCGAGAAAAAATGTGGTCACAGGCTTATCTGAAGGATTGTAGTCGTTGTAGCCAAATTGTTTGTACAGTGCGCGGGCTCCGGTATTGTCTTCCCGTACTTCCAGAGTGATCTTGCAGCAGTCCAGCTTCGCAGCATGAACATTCAAACTTTCGAGCAGCAGATGACCGGTACCCTGACCGCGAAACCCGGGTAACACGGCCAGATCATGCACATTGACTAACGGACGTGCAGAAAAGGTAGAAAAGCCCACGAAACATACTGCAACCCCGATCGCTGCATCCCCCTGCAGAGCTAACAGAATCAACACGTTGTCCCTCTTTTTCAGCTCAGGTATCAGGCGTGCTTTCACATCGTCAGGAAGCGGCTTTCCTCCCCCAACGGGTTCTTTCGCATAACTGTCCAGTATCGTGATAATCGCGTTAGCATGAACAGGGTTTGCGAGATCTGCCTCGACAATTTTAGTTTTCATTGATTAGCTCCGCCTTTTAAACTCCGGATCGATCAGGTTCAGTTTATCAGCGCGCTGCATTTTCTTGATTGCATGTTCTCGTCGCTGTGCTGTTTGACGATTCATATTGGTCTCAATATGAACGAGTTCGACGGGCAGCCGTGCCTTGGTGTACTTCGCTCCCCGGCCGGAGTTGTGCACGGCAATCCGGGCTGCGACATCAATTGCGACGCCGGTGTACAGGCTCTGATCAGCGCACTGAACGATATAGACATTCCACGACGACACAGTCAGCGAAACCTAGTAGTGCGGCGGAATTTCGTCAACTGGAGCTGAAATCGCATTTTGATCAGTCACACTGCGTAACTTATCGGAAAGATGACGGCACAAAACCGTCAATTGATCGATGCTCTTTTGCTGGGCATATACGGTGTCGCTCAACTCCTGGATTGCCCGTTCCTGGTGGGCAATTCTGACTTCGAGGTTGATGATCTGTTCTTTCATGTTAGCCGGGCTCCCGTGCACGCCATGGCAAGTTCCGGGACAGTACACTCGCACTCCACATAAAACCATGGAACGCAATACTGAAAAGGAACGCGGTGAAAAACGCGAAAATCAGGGCATCAGCAGTTGTGACAAAGGCGGGTGAAAAATCTGTCCATGTGGATTGAAACAACCGCTCATCAATATTGGTTGCAAGGTAGCCCATCTGGTGAATCAGCGAGCCATCAAGCGCAGCATAAGCTTCAGAAAGATGTTGGCGGCTATCCGTCATTTGCTGTATCGCAAACCCCTCTGCATAAAAAGTAGGATCGCTGCTGTTCAGGTGATGTTTGATCAATGCGTCGAGACTGCCATTGTGATATCGGTCTGCGATTTCCTGAAACGGCTGCAGATCAAGCTGAATCTGGTCGACAAGTCCGCCGAGCCGCTGTCGGTACTGGATAAGGTAACTGGGGAATATCCCCCCTATGAGCAGACCCAGGCCGAATACCAGTTTGTCCAGAATTGAACGTAGCATAGAGATTATGGCGAATGAATGGTTCCGGAGTATAGCAAGCGGCAGCGTACGGTTCCCGGTCGGGCATCACACCGGAATGTTCTCACGCTGTAACAGCTCTCGTAACGGAGCCAGTTGCGCCTCATATCGTTTCCACCGATCAACTGCACTCTGATACATCGGTTCACGAACCTGGACGGAACTCGCCGTAGCAACTGGCGCTGCATTGTTCTCAAATGCCAGGCACGCGTCTTCCCATTCCAGTCCGCAAAACTCCAGGATCTGCCGGCTTTCATGCTCCTGGTCAGCTACCAGCTGCTCATACTGAATACTGAGGATCTTTCCTGGCAGAAGTTTCTGCCAATAGTCCATGAGTCGCCGGAACATCACATAGAATCGCCCTGTATCGAGAATGTCGAAGGCGTAGTTATAGTAAGAAACATTCAGTGAGAAAAGCTGTCTGAAGTTGCTCAGGCAGGTATCCATCGGGTTGCGATGGAGACACAGGATTTTTGCATTGGGTAGAGCAAGATGAATAAATCCAAGGTAGAAAAAATTCAGCGGCATCTTGTCAGTAAAATGCGGCAACTGACCAGTTGCCGGCCTGGTACTTTCAAGGTAAGTCTTTCCCAGAGCTGCGAAGTTGGCAGTCGTGACGTTCGTTATTGTTTCCACATCCAGAACCTTGCTTGATACAGTCCCGGAAGCTTTTTTGACTGCGATACCAAAATTTTGTAATTCGCCCGCTGAAAAAACCTTTGAGTGGCTGGAAACAATTCGTTCCACCAGAGTAGTGCCACTGCGGGGCATACCCACAATAAATACTGGCTCATCGGTACTGTCACCCATGGGAATATCCGGCATCACCAAAGCGTCGAACACATGCTGAAGTGCGGCGAATAGTGCACGATCTTCGTCAATAGAATATTCAACCTCGCGACGCTTTCTTGCATTACCGGCAGTCAGGTGATCGAAAGCCTTGCGGTACTCTCCAGTATCTTCGCATTCCTTTGCCAGAGCATGACGCAGATGCAACTCGGAGTTTACATCGCTATCAGCTGACTCAAGCAGTCCTTCAAGACGTTCAATATGATTGGACGATGGTGTTTGTCGGCGTAGCTGTGATAGCGCCGAGTGCGCCTTGTAAAAAACAGGGTCTGCAGAGATAGCAGATTCATAGGCCTGTTCTGCCGCATCGAAGTCACCCAGAAATTTCAGTGATGCACCCAGGTTGTTTTGAAATCCTGCGTTGTCCGGGCGCCGGGCAGTCGCCGCACGAAATACCGGAACCGCTTTTTCATGCGCCCCAACACGACTGTAGACACACCCTATGGTATCGAGAGTCAGCGCATCGGTTGGCGCCATGGCCATGGCATTGTCGGCGGAAAGAATCGCTTCCGGAAAACGCTTTAATGCCGCCTGGCACCGGCCAAGGTGTGCGTGATACTCGGCAAGCCGTCCCTCAAGAGCAATGGCCCGCTCGATGAGTTCAATCGCCTTGAGCAACTGTCCGCCGGCTGCTGCGATAATTCCCAACAGGAAGTACCCATCCGCATGATCCGGGGAAGCCTTGACAACCTGGATACAGAGCGCATGCGCTCCCGCAAGGTCGCCCCGATTCAGGAGGTTCTGGGCCTCCTTGTGCCACTGGCGAACTTCAGCCGTTTGCAATGACTGCGACTATTTAATCTTGTAGCGGAAATCGATTCCGACGGTTCGTGGACGGATGACATTACTGAAGTATCTTCGCAGATCGAACCCGCCCACCGGCCGAATGAAGTCTCTGGTCTGCCGTACGGATGTTACAGCAAACTTGTTCATAAAATTGTCGGCATATAGTCGAACCGACCATGCCTCAGCGTCAATTCCCAGTGACAAATTTTGAACGGCGAATCCTGGCAGCTTTTCTCCACCATTTCTCAGGCCGACTCTTGTGTAAACATTGCTGACCGCAGTGATGCCGTAGTCAAGGCTCCACGTTTTGTTGTTGGCCATCGGGGCGGTGTATTGCAAAAACAGACTACCCTGGTGTTCAGGAGATCCAGCCAGTCGATCATTTTTAACGCCATCTTCACCGTCCACCAGCCCCGGGGCATCCTGATCCAGTTCTGCCTTGTTGTAGGCGTAGCTGGTATAGAGAGTCCAGCGGTCATGAAGGATTGCCTGGAGGGACAGATCACCACCATAACTGATGGCCTCTCCGCCGTTTACGGTAATGGGCAGCCCGCCATTTTGTGTGACACCAGCGACCTGCACGTCCTGCCAGTCAATAATGTAGATATCACCGTTGACGATCAGACGCCCATCCAGCCAGGTAGTTTTGGCACCCACTTCAACATTCTGAATCGTGTCGGGTTTGATCAGCACTTCATTCGGTAACGCGCAGACATTCTGACCAGCGGGGAGAGGGACCAGGCAGGGTGGAATCGAGTTAATAGAGCCGTTTCGATACCCTTCAGATACAATGAAAAAGCCCAGCGCATTTTCACTGAACTGGTAAGTGATCTTGCCCTTGAAAATCACATCATCATCACTGACGCTGTTGGCCTGAAAAATCGGATTGATGGCGGTTGGGCTACCTGAAAGAAGCGGCAGGTCGAAGCCGGTGTTCAGATCATCCTCATACTCGAACCAGCGTGCTCCGATCAGAAAATGCAGTTTGTCGGTGAACTGAAAGCCGAGTTCTCCAAAAACAGCAGTCTCGGTTTGTTCTTGCTCTGTGACCTGGATGAACTCCAGGTTGTCGGGGCGATTAATACCGAAAAACCCCGGGATGCCGGGCGTGAATTCCTGGCTGACCGCATCGCTTTCAAAATCATTGTAGAAAAAGCCAACAATCCAGTCGATCATTCCGTCTGACGTGGAAACCAGTCTGGTCTCAACGTTAAACCGGTCTTCGTCGACATCCTCACGGGTAAATGCAGAAAATGCGGGGAAGTCCTCATAACCGTACTCAAAAGCCAGCAAGAGATCAGTTTGATCGCGTTGGCCTCCTTCTTCATAGCTCGATGAGCCTATTGCGAGTACCCACTCGACAGCGCCCAGATCCCAGATCGTTTCCAGAGATATCAGCGTGTTTTCGCGCTCGTTGGGTTCTACGAACCGCATTCCGGAGACATATTTTCCGGTTCCAAACGCAGCAGCACTATTGATCTGGCGGCCGCCGACATCTTTGTTCTGATAGTAATAACTGAGGGTGGTTTCAAGTGAATCAGTGATGTTCCAGAGCAACGCAGCTCGTGCGGACAGGGTTTCTTCGTCGTTAACATCTTTTTCCTGGCGAAGATTCGCGGCCACATCTGCAGGATCGGAAAAATCAGGTTGCGGATTGGAAACACCGGACTCAATCACCAGGAAGTCATAATCAATAAATCCGGGGTCGCTCAGATAGCCAACATTGCCGCGGAATGCCAGCACATCCTGTACCAGTGGCAGGTTGAAAATCACATCACCATCGAAACCGGCACCGCCGCTTTCTTCCAGGGAATAAACTTTACTGTGAATCTCAAGAGCTGATTCCTGCGTATCTGGTTTGTTCGGGATATAACGAACCGCGCCGCCGAGTGTTCCCGCGCCATACAATGTGCCCTGCGGGCCGAGCAGTGCCTCAACACGATTCATATCGATCATCTTGAGATCGAGGTAAAGAGGAATTTCACCAATATAGGTGGCAACAGTGTTGCCACTGCTGTTATCCAGAAATTCACTGGCATTCAGTGAGTCAACATTCAAACCGCGTACCGACAGGATATTACCGCCGCGTGGACCCTGATCGACCAGCGTTAACCCCGGAACCCAGCGAGCGAACTCGGAGAGATTGGTGACCCGCTGGTTTTCCAGTGTCTCACCACTGAAGGCAGCAATGTTGTAGGAAAGATCCTGAACCGATGTTTCACGGCGAGAAGCAGTGACGATGATTTCTTCGAGTGTCGCATCGGCCCCCTGCACGGTGGAGACCCCGGCTGACATGGAGCCAACCGCCATGGCAACCGCCGCTGAAACAGGGCGAATACGAGTGATAGCAGGCGGTGTAAGTTGTTTGTTTAGTGTCATCGTATTCCCCTGAACGCTTGGCAAATTGGGTTGCAACAAAAAGTCGATGTAGCGGTAGTGCAACAATGAAAGCCTTGCTGTGCTCGGCTTTGTCGCTACATTGCCCCAATAATTGGTGAAGGTTGCCGAATTGTCAAATCAGTCCTCATCTGAGGAGCGGCTTCCCGGTGTATGTATAAAGTCTCGTGTCGGTGTTCGACACAAACGCCTATGGCAGGTGCCGCCGAACCGGATGGATATCGGGCTGGTGCCCTCGCCACAGGTAGAAAGATTCCGCTGCCTGGCGAACCAGCATACCCCAACCCTGATAGGCCTCTGAGCATCCATGTGCTTTTGCCCAGGCGACAAATGGAGTGTCAGCCATTGCATAGGAGAGGTCATAGCAAATGGTATCTGCACCGAGTATGGATTCAGGAAATGGCGGGACATCGCCATGTAATCCGGCAGATGTAGCGTTGATCACCAGATCGAATTGCTGACCCTCGATTTCATTGAATTGACAGGCGGAAACACGGCCCAGCTCCGAGAAATCGCTGGCAATGCTTCGGGCCTTCTCGGCGGTTCGATTGGCGATCAGCAGGTTTTCCGGTAGATCCCGAAGCAGCGCAGGTACGATCCCTCGTGTGGCCCCGCCGGCGCCGAGAATCAGGATTCTGGCATCTTCAATGGTAAACCCGAGATCGTCCGTCAGATCATTGACGAGGCCGATACCATCTGTGTTGTCGCCCTCTATTTTCCCATCTCGGTGAATGATGAGGGTATTGGCGGCACCAGCCAGCCTGGCTCGCCCGCTTAATGTATCCACGAACTGGCAGACTGCACTTTTGTGCGGAACGGTAACATTGAGCCCTTTTATTCCATCATCGGCGAATCGCTTCAGCGCTGCCCGAAGATCATCAGGCGGTACATCGAAGGTTTCATAGCTAATATCCTGTCGTGTTTGCCTGGCAAACATCTGGTGAATAACGGGAGATTTGCTGTGCGCAACAGGGTGGCCTATTACGCCATACCTATCTGTCATGCTGTTTCTGTCTCCCGGTGCGGCAGGTTCGTGGCAGCCCCCTGATATAAGGCCTGCCGGTAGTGCGTTTTACCATAATCTGCCAACTGCATCCATACAGACAGCCTGTCACACGCAGTATGCGCTACCCACACGCGGGTGCCTGGCCCTCCGGCAGGGTACTGAATCGGGTTACACTCCTCATTGTCCTGTTTCCCGGGAGGAAAATCCTTGACCACGTCAAATACAGTAGTTCGTTGCCCCTGGAGTGAAGGAGTCAGTGATCTGTATATTGAATACCATGATCACGAGTGGGGAGTTCCCGTTCACGATGACCAGCGTCAATTCGAGTTTCTGTTGCTTGAAGGTGCCCAGGCCGGCCTTAGCTGGTCAACCGTATTAAACAAACGGGAAGGCTATCGCAAGGTATTTGCGAATTTCGACCCGGTCAAGGTCAGTCGCTTCAGCGACAAAAAAATCGAGAAGCTGCTTGCTAATCCCGCGATTATTCGCAACAGATTAAAAGTGAATTCTGCTGTAACCAATGCCCGGTGTTTCCTGGAGGTCCAGCAGGAGTTCGGAACATTCGATACCTACATATGGGGTTTCGTTGATGGCGAGCCGGTACAAAATACCTGGAAGAATCAATCCGATGTTCCGGCTACCAGCAACATTTCAGATGCCCTGAGCAAGGATTTGAAGAAACGCGGTTTCAAGTTTGTTGGCAGCACGATTATCTATGCGCATATGCAGGCCACAGGAATGCTCAATGATCATATTGTTGATTGTTTTCGATATACTGAGTGTCAGGCAGCTGCGAATGCAGCGCGCTAACCTAATAGCCTGACCGGGGGATTAAGAATGCAGCTAACGATTACGCCTTTATATGCAGCACTGTGCGGTTTTATACTGCTGTTTGTGAGCCTGCGCATTCCACCAATGCGCAGAAAACTGTCAGTCGGCCTGGGCTCCGGGTCTCACGCAGCGCTGGAACGAGCCATCAGGGTGCAGGGCAATTTTATCGAGTATGTTCCGCTGGCATTAATTTTGCTTGCGCTCAGTGAAGCCGGTGGAGCGGCGCCGATGAGCGTACATATAGTCGGTGGCGCGTTGGTTGCCGGACGTGTTCTGCATGCATACGGGCTGGGCCGGTCAGCGGGGGTTTCTCCGGGCCGGTTTATCGGCACGGCGCTGACATGGTTGGTGATTCTTGCTTTGTCGGTCGATAACCTCCTGAGGTTTTTCAGCTGACCCCGCACCCGACCAAGGCATTAGCTGCCCCGATCCCTTTTTGCAGGGAATAAAGCGGACCGCAGGGAGCCATCCCGGCAAAAAGGGATCGGGGCAGCTAATGCCGGACGATTGGCACAACGATTCAATCAAAGAAAGACCGGCGGAAACGTAAAAGCAGGTGGTTCAATCCCGAGGATAGGTGCCGGGTGAGCACTTCGAATTCACAGCTGCCGTTCATGAGTTGATCAGAGGTTTTTTAATTATCCACGGCGATGATCGTAGTGGCTACGGTGCTGGTACCGTCACTGTGAGTGACTGCTCCCAGGTGCTTGTCGGCTGAAAGTCCCTGCCAGTTGACCTGCACGGTGTCGCTTTGGCCGCTCACCGCAGATGTCGGTGCGGTCACTGTCATGTTGCCACGATCATCTGTCTGACCAAAGGCCCATACGAACAGAGTGAAATTGGCGCCGATACCGCCAGTGGTATTGTCTGTGGCGAAACCGTGCACATCAACAACATAGTCACCGGCAGCAGGGAAACTGAGGTTTACTTCCTCCTCGGAAGTATCCGAACCACTGATTCCGACCACCGACGAGCACAGCACCAGGCCGGGGCAATAGTAGACATACAGATCGAGGTCATCATTACCGTCTGTTTCTGCATCGAACAAGGCAACCCGTAAATGGGCCTGGTTTTCGAGAACAGTAAAGATGAATCGTCCGGTGCCGATTGGCAGCTGGTCGCCATCAGGTTCGAAAAAGTAGCTGTCGGTGGGGTCATCAAACACAAAGCCCTGGGTGGAATCAGCAGGAGCCAGACCATGCACTGTTGTTTCATAGGGGCCGGTGTAGCCAAACTGTACAGGCAGCTCAAGGCTGCCGGTGCTACCCGCGCTGCGCACCTCTTCTGCGGCAAGAAAGGGCAGCGAACGAACGGCCAGCGGGCTGCGGACGACATGATCATTGCTTTCCCAGCTGATTGCACCAAATTGCCATTTATAAAGTTCGGCGTCGACAGCTGTAAAATTGACCTGGTAGCTGGCTGATTCGCCTGAGCCTACTGACAAGACCTCCGGGACTACGCTGATCTGAATACCTTCCGGAGCATCAATATTGACGCTGAACTGAGTGTTATCGCCTGTGTTGGTGACCCGCCGGGTAACTTGATGACTGCTGACAAGATTACTCACCGCGATTGACGGCAGATTCAGCGATGATGCATCGACAGAAAAGCCTGCAGCGACCAATGTGTCGCATTCTGTCTGATTAACCCGCGGATGTTCCGTGCCACAGGTGAAGGCATCGTAGTCGGGTTTGCCCGCATCATAAACAAGACCGGGATTGATTGCTTTGTTAGCAACGACATGGCCGCCGCCGAAATCAAAAGGATCTGCATTCGTGGTGGTATCTTCCTTGAATATATTCTGTCTCGCCGTGGTGACCAGGGCCGAGCGAATGGCTGCCGGGCTCCAGTCCGGTTGTGCTTCCTTGATCAGCGCAGCGATGCCGGCGACCTGCGGCGCGGCCTGCGATGTGCCGGAAAGATACTGGAACTCCTCTCCTCGTATCCCGTTCGCTACCTCAGGAGTCTGTGCTGCCAGAATGTTAACCCCGGGTGCGGTGACATCCGGTTTAAGAATATCCGGGGCTCCCAGATTGGATCCCCGGGCGGAGAAACTGCCCATGACATCCCCGCTATCCGGGATATTCAGAAAAAGGGTCTTATCGAGAGTGACTTCGACACTTTCGCCATTTCGCAATCTGTCGAACAACAACTGCCCGTCAGCCTGTCCGATCATGACTGCCGGAATATTCACACTATTGCGGGTGCCCGCCATGATGATCGGTTCACCCTGGTTCTGGAATACCAGCGCAGCGATTGCACCCGCTGTTTCCACGTTGTCAATTTTTACCTGGAAGTCACAGCTGCCACGTTGCAGCAGGGCGATCTTGTCCAGCAGTTCGGCATCATTGATCGGTGGTTCACAGGCATCAAAAGAGGTGCCCAGCGGGCCGGCGGCATCAGTACCGACATCATCATCAACCAGCACCAGACTGCTGCTGATCGGACCGACATCTTTCAGTGGTGGCGTGAAGTTGGCTTCTTTGGTCGCGTATAGCCCGGCAACCGAGCCGGGGGTATCGACGCGCATTGCTTCTTCAAATCGCTCTCCGCTGCGACTGGAGGCTGCCACAGTGAGCACCCATGGTGCCCCGGCGGGAGAAAGAATCGTATCGGCCGACGGGCCATCATTGCCGCCGGCGACTATGCTCAGCACACCGGCATCTGATGCGGCCAGCAGCGCCAGATCGTCGGGGTCATTGATCGCTGTATCAGAGCTGCCAATCGAATAATTGATAATGTCTACACCATCAGCAACAGCATCTTCAATGGCGCGTTGCAGATCCGCAGTACTGCAGCTGCCCCGCGTCTGGCCAGACTCCAGCCAGCAGGCTTTGTATACTGCCAGCCGTGCTCTCGGTGCCACGCCAGAGACCCTGGCGACGAAGGTCCCCGACAGGCTTGCACGCACATCGTTGCCGGCAGCAATCGAGGCAATATGGGAGCCATGACCATCCGCATCACGCGGGGAGATGAACTCGTTGCTATCCAGTACACTCGATTCCAGGAAACCATCTACGTAGTAGCGTGCCCCGATAATTTTGTTGTTGCAGTCTGATGCTGTGAACGAGTCACCGGTTTCGCAGCGACCGTTCCAGTTCTCCACCGGCTGATAGTTCAGTTCCGGATCAGCATTGTTGAAACGAAAGCACAGCCATTTTCCCAGCAGGCTGTTTTCCGCCCAGGATGACTGGCACAACTTTGGTTTGTCCGGAAGTGTTGAGTCAGCAAAACTTGGATGGTCAGGAGCGATGCCGCTGTCAATGATGCCAATGATAACGTCCTCGCCGGTGAGCCCGAGATCCGAGCGCAGTCCGCCGTCCTGATCCAGCAGGCCGAGAAAGGCGGAGCTGCTATTGCTTGAAAGCATTCTGATCTTGTCTTCCCAGATATTCAGTACATCCTTTCGCGACCGAAGTTTCTGTGCCTGGATCGAGCTTAATCTCGCGGCGAAGCCATTAAAGGCATAGCGATAGCTGTATAACTTGCCGGTATAGGCGCCCACGGTGCGCAATACATCATCGTGCGAACTGGTCAGGTGTTGCGAGTATTGTCTTACATTCGCTGACCGGGCGTTAAATTGCTCACCTTTAGCAGGCCTGGTCGCTGCCATGCCGCCATGCCGCCCCAGGTAACTCAGCGCGGGCGGTGCTGCGAGCTGAACGATGTATACCTTCTCCTCCAGGAGCCGTGTGTCCGCACCATTCAGCAACCGGAGCGGCGGTGCCGGCCGCAGGTTCTGTGCCTGTGCCGATAGCATTATCAGGCTGGCGGCGACCGCAAAGCAGATCTGTCGGCTTGAGGTCACTTTTCGCCCCGTAACTGGTCGAGTATTGCTTCATTTTCAAGCGTCGATGTGTCCTGGGTAATCTCCTCGCCTTTCGCAATAGTTCGCAACAGGCGCCGCATGATTTTCCCGGACCGTGTTTTGGGCAGGTTATCAGCAAAACGAATATCGTCGGGTTTTGCAATTGCCCCAAGCTCTTCTCCGACCCAGTCACGCAAAACTTTGGCCATGGCGACGGCATCTTCACCCACGGGGCGCGCTCCTCTTGGCACCACATAGGCAAATATTGCCTCGCCCTTGATTTCGTGTGGTTGCCCGACAACCGCAGCCTCCACAACCAGTTCATGTGCCACCAGCGCAGATTCGACTTCCATCGTGCCAAGCCGGTGGCCGGAGACATTCAGCACATCATCGATCCGGCCCATGATGCGGTAATACCCCTCTTCATCACAGACGGCGCTATCTCCGGCAACGTAGTAGCGATTATTGAATTTCTCCCAGTAAGTCTCGATATAGCGATCATTGTCTCCCCAGATGGTTCGCAACATCGACGGCCATGGCTTCTCTATGACCAGGTAGCCGCCCTGATTCGGAGCCTCAACCCGCTCTCCCTCCTCATCAACAATGGCTGCTGCAATGCCGGGTATTGGTCTGGTGCATGAGCCAGGCTTGGTCGCGGTCACACCGGGGATCGGACTCATCATGATCGCGCCGGTTTCAGTTTGCCACCAGGTGTCCACGATCGGGCAACGCTCTTTGCCGATCACTCTGTGATACCACATCCATGCCTCAGGATTGATCGGCTCACCGACGGTTCCCAGCAATCTGAGTTTTGACAAATCGTAGGAGAGTGGCACTTCATCACCAAATCGCATCAAGGCACGAATAGCTGTCGGTGCGGTATAGAAAATTGTGACGCCATATTGCTGGCAGATCTTCCAGAATCGTCCGCCATCCGGGTAGGTGGGCGCACCTTCGTATATGACAATGGTGGCTCCGGCAGCCAGTGGACCGTAGGCAACATAGCTGTGTCCGGTGACCCATCCCACGTCTGCCGTGCACCAGAACACATCATCGTCATTCAGATCGAATACCCATTTGCTGGTAAGTTTGGTATTGAGCAGGTAGCCGCCGCTGGAGTGCTGGATGCCCTTCGGCATGCCGGTTGAGCCTGACGTATACAGCAGAAACAAAGGATGTTCGGCGTTCACGAATTCCGGTTCGCATTGATCAGCCTGTCCATCAATGACATCCGACCACCACAAATCCCGTCCCTCGACCATGTTGATATCCCGGCCGGTACACCGCAGCACGACCACATGCTCAATCGTTTCACATTCCTGTGACAACGCTGTATCGGTTGCTTCCTTCAGCGCGATGATCTGGCCGCCACGATGGCCGCCATCGGCGGTGATGACCATTTTGGCACCGGCATCCACAATCCGGTCGCGTAACGACTTCGCCGAGAAACCCCCGAACACCACCGAATGGATCGCACCGATCCGGGCGCAAGCCTGCATGGCGATCACAGCTTCCGGCGTCATGGGCATATAAAGCACCACCCGGTCACCGGACTGAATACCCTGGGCGCGCAGGCCATTGGCCAGCCGGCAAACGGCGGCGGTGAGTTCACGGTAGCTCAGGGTCCGGCTATCACCGTTTTCCGCCTCAAAAATAATCGCGGTCTTGTCGCCGCGCGCTTCCAGGTGCACGTCAAGGCAATTGTGGGAAACATTGAGTGTTCCGTCAGTAAACCACCGGTAGTTGGGGGCATTGCTCTCATCCAGCGTTTGGGTAAAAGGTGTATGCCAGTCGATTTCTTCGCGTGCCAGTCTGGCCCAGTAGGCTTCGTGATCGGCCGCTGCTTCCCTGGTGAGGGCTTCAAGATCGGCGGCTTTCAGCCGGGCTTTTGACGTAAATTCCGCATTGGGCGGAAAGCTCCGGCTTTCATGAAGGATTGATTCCAGATTCTTTTCACTCATTAATCTTGCCTTTACTCAGATTGCCGCACCAAGGCGACTGATCATATTAACGGACTGTTGCAGGTAACTCTCGCCAAACAGGTTCAAATGATTGAGCACATGGTAGAGGTTGTATAATTCCTGCCTTTGCTCAAATCCTGCTGCCAGCGGGTACGCGTCGTCATATGCTCGATAAAATTCGGGGCCAAATCCTCCGAACAGGCGGGTCATGGCGATATCTGTCTCCCGATCACCGTAATATACCGCAGGATCAAAGGCTACCGCCTGATGGGAGGTGGTCGCACCCCAGTTTCCGCCCCAGAGGTCGCCATGTAGTAATGAGGCTTCTGGATGATGATTTTCGAAGTATGCCGGCAGTCGTTCCAGCAGTGTGTGTCCCTGGTCCTGCAGCTTGTCGCCATAGCCATTTTGCTGTGCCAGGCCGAGCTGGTACCCGAGTCTCTGGCGGCTGAAAAAATCACACCAGTTGTCTGTTAGCTGATTGCTCTGCGGTGTGCTCCCGATTGTATTGTCGCGGTGCCACCCGAACTGTTTCCGGGTATGTTGATGCTGTTTTGCCAAAGCCGTACCCAATTGTCCGGCAGATGCGCCGTCCGCTGCACCAAGTGGCAGATATTCGAGCAGCAAATAGGCATCCGGGCCTGATATCCCGCAGGTAATCGGCCCTGGGACACGAATAGCGGCGGCATTGTCGAGTTCTTGCAGCCCATCACACTCCGCTTCGAACATATCATGGCAGCGTGAGTGGTTCAGCTTGATAAAATACTGCTCGTTACCGGAGTCTCTGATCTGGTAGCAGCGGTTGATGCTGCCTCCGCTTACCTGTCTGGTGCTGTCCGGATCAAGCATCAGCCCGGTTTTTCCCCGGATATCAGCGAGCACCCCAGGATTATTAATGCTTCGGTTATTCATGCTTCAGGGCACGAATCGGATCAAGATGAGCCGCTCGAAGAGCCGGCCAGCTGACAAAAAGCAGGTTGAGAACAAACGCGACGCCTGCTGCGAAAGTCGCGTTCGCCAGATCAAAAACAAAAGGCATGCCTGTCCAGTCAGCAATCAATCTGGAAACCAGCCAGCCCAGTACAAAACCTGTAGCTACTCCGATACTGGCGAGAAAAGTCGCCTCGAAGGTGAACTGGAAAAAAATATCGGGGGTGGTCGCGCCCAGTGCGCGCCGTGTACCAATCTCATTGGTCCTGTCTCTGACCGCAATCCAGGCGATTGCCAGAATCCCCAGTCCCGAGACTACCAGTGCGCTGAAACCGATCCACCGTACCAGAAAACCAAGCCGGTCTGCGGATGCTATTTGCGTATTGATCAGCTCCTTCTGGCTTTGCACTTTGAAATCATCAGGGCGGGCCGCGGAAATCCTGTGCCTGACCCGAAGCAGTGCTGCAATTTCCAGCTCGGCCCGGTCCATCTGATCAAAATCATCGAGCTCAAACAGGATGGAGTTGTAATAGTCCCTGTTCAGCAAGCGCCGCATGGCAGCAGTCAGAGGAACATATATTTGCTGATCCTCGTTGGTGACGCCCAGGCCCTGCCCACGCTCAGCCAGAACACCGATGACCTCAAAAGGCACCCGGTTGATGAATAGCCGTTCACCAACCGGAGAGTTTGCTTCAAAAAGGTCCCGGGCAAGCTGATAACCAAGGAGTGCTACGCGGGCTGACCGCTTCACAGCGTCGGTACCAAAAAAACTGCCTTCATCCAGATTCCAGTACTTGATTGGAAAAAAGTCCGGTTCGACCCCAATTACTGGTGATGCCTTGGAGAGATACCCGGCTTTGAGGCGCAGGTTCGCCGATACCAGCGCCGATGAACGAGACAGGCCGGTAATCTCGCGTCGCAAGGCGATGTAATCCGGCTCTCTCAGTGTGGTGACAATGGTGCCGGTGCGGGCCCGCCCGGCTACATTGCGACTCTGCTCGGCACTGACGATCACCAGGTTGGTTCCAAGACGCTGGATCTGCTCCAGAATCTGCTGCCGGCCACCGGAGGCATAGTTGACAGCTGATGTTGCTCCGGCGACACCGAGGGCTGCACAGCAGATAACCAGTGTTGAGCGGAGTTTATAGCGCCAGATCTGGCGCAGGGCGCCTTTCATCAGATAACGACGGGTATACCCCATAAACAGATGCGTCAGGAGCGCAGGGCTTCGACCGGATCAATATTCGCTGCACGCCAGGCTGGTTGAAGACCAAAGACCAGCCCGACCCCGACTGATAGCAGCACCGAGCCTGCCACAGCAGGCCACAGAATGGCCGGAGCCAACTGCTGTTGTATGGCTACCATGACTCCAGTGATGATGCCCAGTGCGATACCAATCAGCCCGCCAAAAACAGAGATCATCACCGCCTCTCCGAGAAACTGAATCATGACATCACGGCGGCTGGCACCAACAGCCCGGCGTACGCCGATTTCCCGTTGCCGCTCGGAGACAGCAATCAGCATCAGGCTCATGATGACCGTGCCCCCGATCAGCGTGGCGATAATGACCACGCCCACCAGCAGTTTTGACAGGGTCGTGTCGACCTGGGTGACCTGGGCCATGGCAGCCCGCGGATTGCTGATTTTGAAATCATCCTCGGCCGGCGGCACGATGCCATGACGGTCACGAAGAATGGCAGTGATTTCCTGGATCGCTTCATCAGCTAGCTCAGGGTTCTTCAGCTGAACGGCAATAGAGGTCAGATAATCACGGTTAAACAGTCGTCTTGATGCCGTTGTTACCGGGATCAGCAACAGATCATCCATACTGGATCCGCCGGGGCCGACACCCCGTGATTCAAGGACGCCAGTGACCTGAAAAGGAATCTCGGCAATCCGCAGGGTTTTGCCGATCGGGTCTTCATCCCCGAACAGGGCAGCCTGGACGTCGGCTCCGATAATGACCACCCGGGCGAGTGAGCGAACATCCTCCTCGGTGAGAATGTTGCCCAACGACACATTAAAGCCGCGTATCTGCATCCAGTCAGCCGACACGCCGAATATGGCGGGGCTGCCGGTTTTGTCGCGGTGTTTGACATCGATATCGAAAGCAAACTGCACACCTGCCGTGCGCTGGACGGTAGTCGCTTCATCGGCAATAGCCTGTGCATCGCCAAACTTCAGAACAGGCTCAACGGTTGCCAGAGAGGGCATGCCGCGAGTGGCTCCGCCGCCCGGTTGAATATTAATGACATCGAATGTGCCGATCATCCGCTTGAAACCGGCAATGGTGTCCCGTTTGGTAGCCTCACCCACAGAGGTGATTGCCGTCAGCGAGGCGATACCGATAGTGACACCGAGCATCATGAAAAAACTGCGCAGGCGATTGCGGGACAATGTTCTCCAGGCCAGCGTAATAGTTCGGTACCAGTTCATTAGTGCACCTCGATCAATCGGGACTGCCGGCTGTTGCGGGTTTCGACTGTTGCTGGTCCGATACAATCGCACCATCCTGAATCACCAGCTCGCGTTGTGCATAGGAAGCGACCTGCGCATCATGGGTGACCATGACAATAGTCCGGCCCTCGCTGTTCAATTCGGATAACAGCTCCATGATCGATCGTCCTGCATCTGAATCCAGGTTGCCGGTGGGCTCATCGGCCAGCAACAGTGGCGGATCATTCATGAGCGCCCGGGCGATTGCGACCCGCTGTTGTTCACCGCCTGACAGTTCACTTGTAAAATGCCGGGCACGCTCACTCAGGCCGACCCGTTTCAACAGCGACAATGCCTTGTTACGGTCAATCGCTTCGTTGACATAAAAAGCGGGAATCTCCACGTTTTCCAGAGCAGTGGTTCTTGGCAGAAGATTAAATGCCTGGAAAACAAAACCAATTCTTTGATTACGTACATGGGATCGTTGCCGGTCGGAATAAGCTGAAACATCCTCTCCGCCCAGCAGATAGGCACCGTCGGTTGGTGTATCCAGGCAACCCAGAATGTTGAGCAGTGTTGATTTTCCGGATCCTGATGCACCGCGAATAGTGACGAATTCACCCTGGGTGATATCCAGTGAGACATCCCTGAGCGCCTGCACCGGCGTGCCGTCCCCGCGATGATAGGTTCTTCCGATGTTGCTTAGTTTAATCATGATTTTTGGAGTATCCGATCAATCATCCTGACCCCGATCAGGTTGCGGGCTGACCAGCACGCGATCCTGTGGCACGAGGCCCTGTCGTATTTCGGTAAAACCAGCCTGCCGGGTACCCACAGTGACAGACCTCCTGGTCAGTTCACCATCCTGTTCAACATACACAAAGCGGTCGAAGTTGTCCCGCTGCACAGCCAGGCTTGGCAGCACCAGGGCCTGGCGCTCGGCAGTCCGGATGGAGACATTGGCCGTCATATCCGGTCTGAGAATATCCATGGATGATGCGATTTTGATCATCACTTCAAAATTGACCACACCCGAGATGATTGTCCCCTTGGGCGCGATTTTTTCAACCCGCCCTTCGAACTCCCGGGTGGGAAATGCCTCGATCGTGAACAGTACTTCATTGCCGGGTACCACATTACCGATATCTGTTTCATCAACCAGGGCAACCAGTTCGAGTGCGCCATCCTCAATGATGGTGACAAATGTGGGTGTCGAAAATGCAGCAGCAACTGTTTCACCTTTCTGGGTCGAGACCGAGGCAATGGTGCCTGATATGGGGGCACTTATAACGGCATAGGTCAGCTCGGTTTCGACGACATCGGCATCCCGTCGGGCTTTCTCAAGCCTGGCCTGTGCATTCTGAAGGGACAGGTTTGCGTCTTCAACATCTGTGCGGGCAGTCAGTTTTTGCACATCCAGTTCCCGGGCCCGGGCCAGCTCCACTTCTGCTCTCAGAACTTCCTGCTCGACAACCGCGATCTGGGCATTCGCCTGGGCAAGTCTGGCTTCGATTCCGCGGGAATCAATCCTTGCGATCACATCGCCGCGCTTGATTCTTGACCCAAGGGTGACGTTTAGCTGCTCCACAATGCCTGATAATTGCGATCCTACCCTTACCTCGGCACCGACCCGCAGTCTGACACTGCCCGTCGCCAGAACTGTCGATGCAACAGTTTGTAATTGAGGGGTCGTAAACTGCCGGGCCTCAAGCGCCGTTTTTTCGCCGGTACCGAACAGCCAGCCACCGGCTATCACCAGAGCTCCGACTGCAATGATCAGGAGTGCCGTTTGTTTCATTGCTGTCGGTCAAAAACCATGATCCTGGTGGCTTTATCACCGCGTGTGGTAGAAACCGTCATTGTTCGGCCATCATCAGCAAGCGACCGGGTTTCAGTTCGGACCACCTTGCTGCCGGCAATCGCACCCTCGCTGGTCCAGACGGTGACCAGTGTGTCATCAACCCAGGATGCAACAGTTTCACTGATTTCACCCATGGCAGTTTCGTTAGTTGTCGGACCACCTGTGAGGTCGTAATTCAACTGTTGCTCGGTTTTGCTGCCCATGAAGGAGGAAGAAACATCAAGTGTCAGTGTGCCTGCTGTTTGCGAGAGCACGGCAGTTTGTTTGATTGCGGCTACCATGCCGAGATTCTCGCCTCTTGAGGTATCCAGAACCCAGGTTCCTGAAAAGTCGGGTACCTCCTGAGCCTGAGCAGCGATGGCCAGTACAAGATAAAGTGAAATAGTCAGCAATTTATTCATCGGTGATACCTGCTTTTGTATGCCATGATTGTTGTTGCATTGCTCAAACACGTGAGCGGCAAGGCTCGTGTTGCCGGGCTCACAGGGGCTTGCAAGTAGATTACAGTAAAAGCTGACAGGCTGTCGGCAACAGCTTGCTCACATCCACGCGCTGGATGGCCTGACGCAGTTGCTGTCAGAAGGTATCAGAAATCCGCTGTGCCTGCCGTCGCAGCATACTGCCGAATCCGGCATGATCATAAAGGGTTTGCAGGCTGGCAAGATCCGGGGCGCGCCGCTGCAGTGTTGCGGGTGATGCTTCTACAGGCACTTCGAAGTTGATCCTGGTCAGTTTTAGGGAGAGGTCTACATCTGCCCGGTGTATTGCGAGTTTTTCGCCCAGTTTTGCTGCGCCACGCACCGGTACCTCGGCAACGCGATTCAGATTCAGATATATATCGTCTACTGATTCGAAATGCTGCAATAGCCTGGTAGCCGTTTTTTTTCCAACTCCGGGCACACCCGGAATATTGTCAACGCTGTCACCGGCCAGGGCGAGAAAATCAGCCATTTGCTCCGGCAGTACGCCAAAGGCTTCTGGTACCTGATCATAGGTGATTTTTTTCCTGCCGGCATAGTCCCAGAAGGTATCACCTTGCTGGAGTATTTGTACCAGATCCTTGTCTCTGGTCAGGATGGTAATAGGGTGTCCGGCATTTCTCATCCGGGTAGCAATCGTTCCGATCAGGTCATCCGCCTCGTAGCGTTCGTTGGCGCATCCCATCAACCCCAGGGCAAGCGCAATTTCCTGGCACTGTTGAAATTGCCGCTTGAGTTCCGGCGGAGCTGGCTGACGATTGGCCTTGTACTCGGGATAGATTTCCTTGCGAAAATTTTTCTCAAGGCTTCGGTCGAATGCGACCGCGACATGCGCTGGTTTAACGGATTCCAGAAAATCACCAAGGAACTGAGCGAAACCGTACACCGCATTGACCGGCTGCTGGTGCTTGTCAGTCATGGTGTCGGGAATGGAGAACCAGGCGCGAAAAATGAACACGCTGGCGTCAATGAGGTAGGTCATGCCGGCGGGTTTGAAGTTTGCGAACTTTCTCCACGCAGTGTAGTAGCCAATCGGCTGTGGAGCGGACTACTACGCGGTATGTGCGCGAGCAGGAACTCCATCTGATCTGCGAGTACCCGGCGGCCTTTCAGATAGATGTACTCGGCGTAGGTTGGCGAAAACGGAATAGCTATCAGTTCCATCCGGGCCTGCTCCGGCGTTCGGCCGCCTTTGTGATTATTGCATCGGCGACAGGCGGTCACGACATTTGTCCAGTGATCATCGCCGCCCTGGCTCAAGGGCCTGATATGGTCGCGCGTCATATCCCTGGACATGAAGTGGTTGCCGCAGTACATGCAAAGATGCCCATCGCGACGGAACAGGGTTTTGTTGTTCAGGGGCGGGACATATTGATCCCGGAGTTCTGCCCGGCTGGGGTTTTTTCCAACCGTGGCGATAATCGAATTGACTTCGACGGCACTGCGTATTCCGGTGGCCGCACAGATGCCGCCCCGGATCTCATAAAGCGGCGTGCCGCAGGTATAGGCTACCTGCTCGGTGTGATACAGACGCACAGCATCACGATAGTCAATCCATTCCAATGGCATGCCGGCAACATCAGTCCGCAGGACCTGTTGCGAAAAATCCATGCCATGCGTACCCAATACCATGATCGAATTACCGTAGTCTGCCTCGGGCAGTCCCGTCAAGGCCCACCTTTCCTCATGGTATAACATGATT
>JAJRUG010000073.1 GCA_024277915.1 Gammaproteobacteria bacterium | reverse complement strand
GGATGACCAGGTGGCGAGTCCCGGGGCTGTCAAACCCGATGAATCGCATCAGGTTAATTTGAGGATCCGGGCCGAAGCTCAGTACCCAGCGATTCCACAGGGTGCTGGCCGCATCCCAGCTAAGCGCCAGGCGATTCGCCAGGGCATTTGAGCGAAACAGTTGGCCGGCCATCAATGGACTTCGATCAAGTGCCTGATCAATACCTGACTCAATCCGTTCGGGTGCGACTGCCGCCGTCGGGTCAAATCTTTCCCAGCTACCATCCAGCCAGACTTCAGCCCATGCGTGGGCATTGGATTGCCGAACGATCCAATAGTCGCCAAGCGGGTTGCGTTCAGCGCCCTGATAGCCGGTCACTACCCGCGCGGGAATTCCGGCGGCACGCACCAGAACAGTAAAAGCAGAAGCGTAGTGCTCGCAAAATCCTGATCGGGTATCGAACAAGAACTCATCTACAGCATGACGGCCGAGGCGTGGTGGTGTCAGCGTGTAAAAGAACTCCTGTTGTCTGAACCTTTGCAGCAGCATGAGGAGAAAGTCTCGATCTGTTTCGGATTGAGCACGGAGTTCCAGGGCGAGTGCCCTGGAGCGAGGGTTGCTGTTTTCGGGAAGTGACAGGGTGGCCGTACGAACAGTCGCAGAAATTCTTCCCGGGGTCCGCCCCGTGATGGCTGACTGACCCTGGTAGGAAATGCGTTGATTAATTGAGCGGGTCTGAACAAGCTGGTAGTCGTTGCTGAGAAAGGCGCGCGGGGCCGACCATTTGACGGGTGTTTCGAGCGCGAGCAACCAGCGCCGGCCATTTGGCTCCATGGTGAGCTCGTAATCGTAAGTTATGGCTGGCTGGTCTGCAGGTTCTGGTGGCCCGCGTTGGGGCACCGGGGGTAGCATGGACCAGCGCCGACCATCGAAGAAACTCAGAACAGGGCCACGCCAATAGAGCTGTCGTGCTGCCGGTACTGCTCCGTCGAACTGCACGCGGAACGCCACCTCATCAGATAATCCGAGTCGGGTGATATCTCCAGGGCTCATTTGTTCGCTGAGCCCGCTGATACCGCTGCCACCCGGGCTGGGCAAAGCCCAGAAGGGGCCAGGGATTCTCGGGAACAGGAAAAACAGAATCAGCATCAACGGGATGGCCTGGAGGATCAGACGACCAATCAGGGCGAGGCTGTCTCTGGAGCTCATGAGCCGGCCAAAGCGACAGTTCTGCATCAATGCTGTCGTTGTGATCAATGTCGATATTGGCAAATACACCATCGACCACAGGGGCTGATCACGAAGAAACCCGGCGAACAGCAGAAAGTAGCAAATGAATAAAATGATTCGACGATCACGCTCCCGCCGCGTCTCGATGAGTTTCAGTGCAATCATTACCAGTAACAGAGCGGAGCCGGCATCGACGCCTGAGATGCTTCGGTATGAAACGAGTACAGCAAGAAAGCCCAGCACTGTGAGTGGCACGCGGATCAATGCACCAGGCAGTTTCCAGCCACGCATTGTTGCGGCGATTCGCCAGCCACTGATAGCCATGAGTAATACGGGTACCCAGGGCTGCACAGCCAGAAAATGAGGTATGCCCGCGACGACAACGGCAAGAATGACCCAGATGAGCTGACCGGATGCAGCAGAAATCATCTGTGGATCATTACCGTAGCGGCGAATTGTGAACGTGCTATCCGAAGTGTGGTATGCGGGCCTGGTTTTCACGTCGGTGCCGTTGCGGTTTTTTCATCAAAACGGGCGAGACATCCCAGGCAGCGGTGAGCCTGGCTTTCACCACCCGCCGGTGGTATTTCAGTTCCGGGGAGGCGTAGCCCGAATACAGTCTGCCCGGCCTTTGCATCCAGGATCAGTCTGGCGAGATTAGATAGTTTTGTTTCTGTGTTTGCCGGGGGCAGCAGATCCCAGTCCAGCCACTGCTGTGGTGCTGTGCCACTGCGGTACTCTTTGATCATCAGTGTGCCCGTGTGTGCCAGAGCCTTCCATGCAATCCGGCGTGGTGGATCACCGAGTTGATAGTCTCGTAATCCGGTGAAGTCCTCGAGGCCGTCGGTCGAAAGGCCTCCTTGCTGGTCTTTGCTATCACCACTGAACCGGATCGAGGCTCTGACGGCAGGTGCGGGATACACTATTCCCTGCAGATCCATGTTGATCCACGCCCAGGCGCGGAACAATCCGAGCGGGAAGCAGGTGTGCATTTGCAACCGTGGCGGAATCAAAATACCCCGGTCTGTTGTTTGCAGCGGGATTTCGAAACTTGCATGACTGTTCGGATCCAGGTCAACGCAGAACCCGGATAGTCCGTCCCAGGCAAAGTGCAGTTGCCAGCGTGCCCTGGGATTTTCATTTTCGAGTGTGAACCGGAACAGCAGCTTTTCTCCGGCGAATACCGGTTTCACGCCCCGGAAGCGAATTTTTACGCCGGTCAGATTACGATGACAGTGGTGGATACTGACGATGGCGATGGAGACCAGAAGAAAGGTCAAAGTGAATCCCATGTTGTTGTTGTAGTTCATGGAGCCGATCAGCGTCGTGAACACAACAACAGCAAACACCATGCCTGCGGCGGTTGGGAGAATGTATATTCGACCACTTTGAAGTTGCAGCAGGTGTGGATCCGTACCCTGTCGTTGAAGAGCCCACTGCCTGACCCGTGCGCGCAGCCGATCAATTGTGCCTCGCCAGGGTCTGCCCCTGGCTATGGTGCGATCTCTGCTGTCGCCAATAAATGCCATGTTGCTGCGCCGGGCAATCTCCAGTGGAGTTCAGATCTCCACCAGGAGATCTCCACTAGAGGATTTCCACTAGGGGATCTCCACCGACTCGATGACGAAGCCGGCAAGATCCCGGTCGATCCAGCTGGTATCGTTGGCGGCTCTCAGGCGATGGCCGGCCACTGCCGGAAAAACTGTCTGTACGTCTTCAGGGCGAACGCCCGCATGTCCGCTGAGCATCGCCCAGCAGCGTGCAGCAGCAACAAGATCGATCGCGCTGCGTGGCGACATGCCGAGCTCGATATCTGCCGACTGGCGAGAAAACCGGACCAGAGCCTGAATGTAATCAAGGATGGCATCGGAAACATGAATTAATTCTGCGATTGACTGCAGCTCTGCAAATTGTTCATGAGAAATTGCAGCCTCCGGAATGATTTTTTTAATCGCCTGCCGCCGATCACCACCAGTCAGCAGGGTGCGCTCATGCAACTCGTCCGGATATCCCAGTCCAATGCGCATCAGGAACCGGTCAAGCTGGGACTCAGGTAGCGGAA
The DNA here is from genome assembly GCA_024277915.1 of Gammaproteobacteria bacterium. Lineage (GTDB taxonomy): Bacteria > Pseudomonadota > Gammaproteobacteria > Steroidobacterales > JAJRUG01. Next base: position 37,014 of record JAJRUG010000073.1, on the reverse strand, counting down.
AAGTTCCGACCTGGTGCACCGGATTCTGTGTTGCGATGACAAAAAATGGTTTTGGCAGATCGTAAGTCTCGCCATCTGCGGTGACCTGGTGTTCTTCCATGGCTTCGAGCAGGGCACTTTGTGCTTTTGGTGTGGCACGATTGACTTCATCTGCCAATACCAGCTGTGAAAAAAGCGGGCCCGGATGGAACCGGAACTCGGCGTTTGACTGGTCAAACACAGAAACGCCAATAACATCTGCAGGCAACATGTCACTCGTGAACTGGATACGCCGGAATTCGAATCCCAGCGCACCCGCCAATGCTCGTGCCAGCAGAGTCTTGCCGACACCTGGCACATCCTCGATCAAAAGGTGTCCGCGTGCGAGCAGGCAGGTAAACGCCAGCTTGATTTCTGTTTCCTTGCCGAGAATGACCTGGCCGATTTTCCCGGTAACCTGCCCGGCAAGGCTGCGTGCCTGATCAGGCTTGTCTTTATCAGTCATGAGTTGCAGTGTGTCAGCCATATCTACGCACAAGTGATGCCCTGGATGCCTATCTTGCCTGAATACAGTCCGGGCGATTGCGAACTGCGCCTCAAAACCTGTCGGTACTGGATTGCCTATAACTGATCAAGTCGTTCAAGTTGTTCATTTAACTGGGCTATTTCCTGATCAAAAGCGGCGAACTTCTCCCGTTCCTTGTCAACGACCTCCGCTGGTGCGTTGGACATGAACCGCTCATTGTTCAACTTGCCCTGGGTTCGTTTCAGGTTGTTGTGCGCGCGATCACGATTTTTTTCCAGTCGCTGGCGTTCGGCAGCTACATCGATGAGGCCGGCCATGGGCACAAGGATTTTCATGCTGCCGCTCAGAGCCATGGCGCAGGGTGGCGGTTCCTCATCATTCTCCAGGATCTTGATGGATTCGATTCGGGCGAGTTGTGCCAGTCGGTCGGCGTGTGCAGCAAGCAGGCATCGGTCATTTTCGGACAGGTTTTGAAGCAGGATGGGCAGTTCCCGATTCGGAGCGATGTCCATCTCGCCGCGAATTTGCCGCACACCCAGAATAAATGCCTGTAGCCATTTCAACTCGATTTCAGCTTGCTCATCAATCGGAAAATCAGCAACGGCAGGAAAATTCTGCAACATGATGCTGGTACCGGTTGCCCCGGTTATGGGTGCCACTTTGTTCCAGATTTCTTCAGTGATGAACGGCACAATCGGATGCAGGCTGCGCAGCAAGGCTTCAAGAACCGTCGCAAGTGTATGACGTGTCGCAGCTTGCTCGGGATTGCCGTCTTGCAAGGCAGGTTTTGACAGTTCGAGATACCAGTCGCAATACTCATTCCACGTGAATTCGTAGAGCGCCTTTGCGGCAAGGTCAAAGCGATAGGTTTCGAAATGCCCCTGTACAGCGGAAATGGTTCTGCCCATACGTGACCGGATCCAGCGGTCGGGAAGGCTCAACACAGTGTCGTCTTTCAGTACCGCTGGAACAGTGCTGTCCGCGTCTGTGTTCATCAATACATATCGAGCTGCATTCCAGAGTTTGTTGCAGAAATTGCGATAGCCTTCAACCCGGTTCAGGTCAAAACGAATATCACGGCCGGTGCTGGCCAGTGCAGTAAAAGTAAACCGCAGGGCATCGGTGCCGAATTCCGGGATTCCGTCAGGAAACTGCTTGCGTGTCGCTCGTTCGATTTTTGACCGAAGTTGCGGCTGCATCATGCCGGTAGCCTGCTTTTTAACCAGGGCTTCGAGTTCAATTCCGTCGATCAGATCCAGCGGGTCGATAACGTAGCCCTTGGATTTCGACATCTTCTGGCCATCCTGATCCCTGATCAGGCCGGTGATATAGACCTCGCGGAAGGGGACTTCACCAGTGAATTTCAGTCCCATCATGATCATTCTGGCGACCCAGAAAAAGATGATATCGAATCCTGTTACCAGCACAGACGTTGGATAAAATGTTTCCAGCTCGGGCGTCTTTTCCGGCCAGCCCAGCGTGGAAAACGGCCACAGTGCTGATGAAAACCAGGTATCGAGAACATCCTCATCCTGTCGCAGTGTAATCCGGTCGCCCAGCTTATGTCTGGAGCGGACATCAGCTTCGTCATAGCCGACATAAACCTCACCCGCTTCGTCGAACCAGGCCGGAATGCGATGACCCCACCAAAGCTGCCGGCTGATGCACCAGTCCTGGATGTTGTGCATCCATTCAAAATAGGTTTTAGCCCAGTTTTCCGGAACAAACCGGATTTGACCGGACTCTACCGCCTTGATTGCGGGGCCTGCCAGTTCAGTGGCTTTCACAAACCATTGGTCAGTAAGAAACGGTTCAACAATGGCACCACTGCGGTCGCCGCGAGGCACCACAAGTTTGTGGTCATCAATCGCTTCGAGGAAACCGAGGCTATCGAGATCCGCAACTACCTGCTTGCGGGCTTCATTTCGGTCCAGCCCCCGATAGGCTTCCGGGGCATTGTCATTGATCGACGCACTGTCGGTAAAAATATTGATTTGCGGAAGATTGTGCCGTTGCCCGATTTCATAGTCATTAAAGTCGTGAGCCGGAGTAATTTTGACGCAGCCGGTGCCAAATTCGGGATCAACATAGTCGTCGGCAATAATCGGAATTTCACGGCCGGTGAGTGGCAGCCGGATGGTTTTGCCCACCAGCTTTTTGTATCGCTCGTCATCAGGGTGTACTGCGACAGCGGTGTCGCCGAGCATGGTTTCGGGCCGGGTTGTGGCGACCACCAGATACCCGTCGCTTCCGGAATCATCCTGTGCCAGCGGATACCTGAAATGCCAAAGGTGGCCGTCTTCTTCCCGGGATATGACCTCAAGGTCGGAAACAGCTGTATGCAATACCGGATCCCAGTTGACCAAACGGGTTCCACGATAAATCAGGCCTTCTTCATAAAGCCGCAGGAAGACTTCGGTGACTGCTTTGGAAAGGCCCTCATCCATCGTGAAGCGCTCGCGAGACCAGTCCACCGAGTCGCCAATACGGCGCATTTGCTTGCAGATTGTATTTCCGGACTGCTTTTTCCACTCCCAGACTTTTTCGAGAAAGGCTTCGCGTCCGAGTTCGGCCCGGGACTCGCCCTGTACTTCAAGTTGTCGTTCGACAACCATTTGCGTCGCAATGCCGGCGTGGTCGGTGCCTGGCTGCCACAGGGCGTTATTGCCTTGCATCCGGTGATAGCGGGTGAGTGCATCCATGATGGTGTGCTGGAATGCATGCCCCATGTGCAATGTCCCGGTCACATTGGGTGGGGGAATCATGATGCAGTAGGGCTCGCCCCTGCCGGATGGAGCAAAATAACCGGAGTCTTCCCATTCCTGGTAGCAGCGCTTTTCTATTTCGGCCGGCTGATAAGTTTTTTCCATTTCCACTGGTTGTCTACAATCCTTGGTCCGTTTGCATGCTGCTATTCTTGTTCAACCGTTTGTACAGCGCCTCGTCGACCAGTTCCGGGAGCTGTATTTTGAGGCGGACTACCAGTTTTTCAGCAAGTGCTGCTTCTATTTCGCGAAAGGTGTCTGCTATCAGTTGCTCTACAAGATCGAAGCAACCCGCCACAATTTCCGTACGCAAGGTCATTAATTCTTCTGCACTGATCTGCGGTGTACAGGAGTTTTCTTCGGCAGTGATTTCTTGTCTGCCGACCGCTTCTGTCAGGGTAGGGAGCTCATTTCTGTTCATGGGGGTCAGGCGATCATATGAGTTGTTGGCTCGTGGCCGGTATCTTTGTAAATCCGGTATCGTTCCCGACCCGATTTTCGGGACTCGGTCGATCCATCAAGAATCTCCGCGACCCGCTCGAATTGATCAAAAAACGCCGGTATCGTATCGGTCAGCGAAATCAGCACATCACCATCCGGCGGATGCCGGTCTCCGTGGCCAATAGTAATCGGTGCAGCCAGCTCGTCACGCGGCTCGCCTGTCGAGAGCTCGTGCGGGACAAAGCTGCCGTCTCTGAATACCCAAAGAAGGTCATCCAGTGAACTGGTTTCAGCTTCCGAGCTGGTGTGAATATGAATGACTCTGTCGAGTTTGTAGGTTTTTTCAGCCAAACGGCAGGCAAAACGCAGCCGGGCGGAAGGCTCACTTGCTTTCAGCACATAAAAATCAATACGTGAATTTTCCACGGGCACAGGGATGATCTCGGGGCAGCAATATTCACCCAATCATAGCGGCTCCCGGTAGCAGGTGGCTAGGCCTCGATTGGTGATGGGTATCAGAGGATACGTGCCGTTAACCCTTGCGGCGAAATAAAGCGGACCGCAGGGAGCCATTCGCCTGCAAGGGTTAACGGCACGTATCCTCGGGGGAGTACCATCATTTCAGCATTTGTCAGCTTCAGATTTGATGATGACCAGTACCCCTGTTCATATCCGCAGCAGTTTTAGCCGTTGAGTAAAAACTCCACTAACAGAGGAACGGGACGACCCGTACTGCCTTTGGCTTTTCCGGAGCGCCATGCTGTCCCGGCAATATCGATATGAGCCCAGTTCTCATCCTCGGTAAAGCGAGACAGAAAACAGGCTGCAGTGATGGTACCTGCTTCACGGCCACCGATATTCGCCATATCAGCAAAGTTGCTGTCGAGCTGTTTCATGTACTCAGGTGCTATCGGCAGTCGCCATGCGCGGTCATCTGCGTTGATGCCGGACTTCAGCAGGGTATTGGCCAGTTTGTCAGAGTTTGACAGCAGCCCGGAGCGGTGTTTTCCCAGTGCGATGACACAGGCACCGGTCAGTGTTGCAACATCTACAATCGAGGAAGGCTTGAATCGCGCGGCATAGGTCAAAGCATCGCACAGAATCAGTCTGCCTTCGGCATCGGTATTCAGGATTTCAATAGTCAGCCCCGACATTGAGGTCACGACGTCACCTGGTTTGGTTGCCTTGCCGCTCGGCATGTTCTCGCAGGTGGGGACGATGACCACCAGGTTGATTGACGGTGCAATAGCAGCGATCGCATGTATGGCGCCGAGCACTGATGCCGCACCTCCCATGTCGTACTTCATTTCGTCCATGGCCGGGCCAGGCTTCAGGGAGATGCCTCCGGAGTCGAAAGTAATACCTTTGCCCACCAGCACCACCGGCGGCTTCTTGCTTGCGGCTCCGGTGTATTTCAGTACCAGTAGCCTGGCGGGTTCCTCTGTTCCTGCAGTCACAGAAAGTAGTGCGCCCATGCCCAGCTTTTTCATATCAGATTCGTTGAGTACCTGAAGTGAAACACGCTTGCTGCTTTTTTCGATCAGCCGGGCCTGCTTCACCAGGTAAGAGGGTGTGCAGATGTTGGCCGGAAGGTTGCCCAGCTCACGGCAGAACGACATGCCTTTGCCGATTGCATCACCATGAGTGAGTCCCTTTCGCGCCTGCTGACTGTTGCGACTGTCAGCAGCCACACTGATGTATTTCTGGCCAGGCCGATCTTTGGATGCTGATTTGGTTGCGGTGTATCGGTAGGTTTCGTGATGCCAGATTTCGGCTGCCAGCCGGGCTCGACGGTAAGCGTCTGCACCGCTGACAGATTCAAGGCTCAGGTAACATGCGGCGTCTGCATGATTTTTTCCTGAAACCGCTGCCCATGCACTGCTGAGGGCTTTTTTGTATGCGGTCGTATCGAATGATTTTCGGTCTCCACAGCCAACCAGCAGAATACGATCCGGGCGCGCTTCAGGGATATCTGTGAGCAGCATGGTTTCACCCGGCGTTCCACCGAAATCACCGCTGCTGACCAGTCGCTTGATCCGGCCGCCCAAAACAGAGTCCATGCTTTTGGTTGTTTTGGAAAACGTGCCAGAACTGTAGACGGGCAATATCATACAGGCACTACTCTGCTTCAAAGCAGAGACTGTGGTAATTTTGAACTCCATAATACCTCCGGACATTTATAGATACTTGAAAACCATTCGTTTTCAGTATCCACTGGTACTTGACTCGTTGGATTACATCGGACGATGATAACTGCCATTTCAGCAGTTCGCCCCTGAAAGCGCCAGATCAATAAAGCGGCGTAGTGTACTTGATTCTCGATCTTGTTGCTAAATATGGGCGAAAAGGTCCATAAATGGCGGCATGAACTGTCAGGGCCTGCTGAAAATACCTGAGAACCTGCTTAAATTGACCGCTATGCCCCCGATACTCAGCTGGTACATATTTAAAGAAACACTGCAGACATATGCGGTGGTGACCGGTGTTTTATTGATGATCCTGGTGACCAACTCATTCGCTCAGGTTCTGGGTGATGCGGCAGGAGACAAATTGCCCAAAGAAGTCGTATTTCAGGTGATGGGGCTCACCTCGGTTCAGTATTTGATTATTCTGATTCCTATCAGTTTGTTTCTCGCAATCATGCTGACACTGGCACGTCTTTATCGCGACAGTGAGATGGACGCCATTCTTTCTGCCGGTATCGGTTCAGTCAGCCTGTATAAGCCACTCTTTGGTCTTGCCTTCGTACTTGCTGTTCTTGCAGGGTGGTTATCGCTGGTGGTTGCCCCCGAGGCGATAGCACAGGTAGAAGCTATTGCACAGAGTACCAAGTACCGCGCCAACCTGTCTTTGGTCGAACCCGGACGATTTATGAATATCGGCAGCGGAGACACCGTGCTCTATGCCGAGTCGGTTTCGGAGTCCGGCAGATTAAAAAATGTATTTGTGCAACGACGTATCGGTGCGCAGCTGGAAGTGGTCGTTGCTGAAGAGGCAATGCAGTCTGACTCGTCAGATGGCAACATCAAGGTGTTGAGATTTTTCCGGGGCAGACGATATGAGGGAGTGGCCGGCAGCCCGGAGTTTCGAATCGTTGAGTTTGATGAGCATGGCATCCCCTTTGTCGTACCTGAAGAAGGTCCGGCAGAGTTGCTGCCGGAAACACAACCTTTGTCAGTCCTGATCAACTCAACCGGGCCGGATGCCCGCGCGGAACTGCAGTGGCGTCTTTCCTTCCCGCTGGCAGTGCTGGTTCTTACCATTCTGGCTGTTCCGCTCAGCCGCGGCAGGCCACGTCAGAGCCGTTATAGTGGTTTGGCGGCCGGGGTTCTGATCTACATCATGTATGCAAACCTGTTGGGTGTTGCCAAGGTTTGGGTAGAGAAAGAGCAGGTGTCGCCGGTGATCGGGATGTGGTGGGTACACGGTCTTTTTCTGGCCGTCGGAATTCTGATGCTGTTGCAGCAATACGGTGTGCTGCGACGAATATTTCCACGCCGATCCGTGGTTGAGTACAGCTGATGAGAATCGTTCGCCGTTACCTGTTCAGAACGATTATCGTACACACGGCACTGGTGCTGTCCGTACTGTTGTCGCTGGGCATCTTTATAGAGGTGGCGGGACAACTCGACGACGTTGGAACGGGCGACTACGGCATTATGCAGATGCTGGTGTATATATTGCTCAAGCTGCCCGGGTTGGCGTTTACCATGCTGCCCATGACGGTGCTGCTGGGATCGCTACTGGGTCTGGGGTCGCTGGCCACCCACAGTGAGTTGATTGCATTGCGATCGGCGGGTGTCTCGACGATGAAGCTCGCCGGGTCGGTTTTGAGTACCGGCATCGTGCTGGCAATTATTGGTGGTGTGTTAGGGGAGTATGTTTCACCTCCGCTGGAAAGTTATGCGCGCCAGTATCGAACATTGGCAAAGCATGGCCAATCGGGGCTAGCCTCCAGCCGCACTGCCTGGATTCGGGATCAAAACGTCATTCTGAATGTTAATCCGCTGAATGAGGATTTTCAGTTTGGCGGTGTGTATGTATTCAAAATGGGTGAGGGCAGTGAGTTACTCGGAATCGGTCACGCGGATTCGGCCTCGGTTGATAGCGAGGATCGATGGGTACTCAACAATTATTCGGAAACACTGTTCAGTGAAAATGGTGCGAGCACACGACAGGTACGGCAGTCTTCACAAGAGACTAATCTGAATCCGGATCTTCTTGGTATGACGGTCGTTCGCCCCAAAAATCTCGATGGCGTGTCCTTGTATCGCTATATTCAATACCTGCGGAGCAACGGGCTGGATACGCATCGGTTTGAAGTCGCATTCTGGGGACGGATCGCCTCGGCGGTAGCGATTGCACCGATGTGTGTATTGGCTCTTCCCTTTGTGTTCGGCAACCTGAGAAGTTCCGGTTCCGGTGCCCGTATGATTGTCGGTGTGATTATTGGCCTGGGCTATTTTCTGCTCAGCCGCAGTCTGGCAGACGGGGGAGAGGTTTATAATCTCAATGCGATGCTGGTGGCATGGATGCCAACCATCATATTGACTATGGTTGCGAGTCTGGCACTTATGAAGACTCGGTAGCTGCGGCACCTGGCCTCTGACATTGACAGCACATATCAGGTTTCCGGAGAGTATTGTGGGCACTGTTGTGAGATTAAATCTCGATGATCACGGCGGGTAGTTAAGGATTTACATCGGGGTTGTTCGGTTTATTTGATTTTTTACTGGATAACGACCAGTCGTGTTTTAGCGATTCTGTCATGCAGGGTCTGCTTGTCTGCATCAAAAATAGCCCAGAGAAAACCAAGCCCGAAAATTGCGGTTGACGGAATGGCTACAGCAAACCGGATCAGTGCTCTCTGCCAGCTGATGCGTTGTCCTGCCTGGGTGACGAGTCTGAGTTTCCAGGTTCTCATCCCGGGAGTCTGTCCTGTTACCCAGAACCCGGAGAAATAGACGGCAGTGGCAGCAGTCAGTAGAAATTGGAAAAAAATGTTTCCGGAGGGTACGGCGTCGCCAAGTGTGGTCACGACGATAAAAGTCAGGGCAGCCAATACGGCGAATACCAGCATCGCATCGTAGAATGTGGCGGCGAGACGGCGAAATAGCGTGGCAGAAGGGTACTGAATCATGAGTCTGTTGAATTTAGTGACGTTGCCGTTACCCTGGTATAGCATCCAGTCATCAGGGTTTGGCGCTCCCTAGGGGAATCGAACCCCTATTTCCAGATTGAGAATCTGGCGTCCTGACCGTTAGACGAAGGGAGCCGTTCCCTGAATAGGCTGCTATTATAGAGTTCTGAATCATCCCCTCAAGCAGGACATTGCAGGCTGGTACCCGTCTCAGGGTTTCCAGCAACCATAACAGATGGCATCGACTCCTAAAGCAGAGAATCATGTTCCTTTGGTGATAGAGCGTTCCGGGCACTGTATTTCCCGGTCGAATATCTCAAAAAGTGCGCTGAAAGTTCTTTATCGGCTGAAAGATGCCGGCTACCAGGCATTTCTGGTGGGTGGCGGTGTGCGCGATCTGTTGCTGGGCTTGCATCCCAAGGATTTTGACATCGCGACTGATGCGCATCCTGAAGAAGTCCGTTCGTTGTTCAAGAACAGTCGTCTGATCGGGCGGCGGTTTCGGCTGGCGCATGTACGTTTTGGCCGCGAAGTAATTGAGGTGGCCACCTTTCGGAAATCCAGTGATGGCAGTGAGGCTGGTGTGCAGTCAGAAGCGCAGCACACCCAGCGCATCGTACGAGACAACGAATACGGTTGTATCGAGGAAGATATCTGGCGGCGCGATTTTACCGTCAACGCGTTGTACTACAATATTGCAGATTATTCGATCTGGGATTTTTGTTCCGGGATGACGGACATGAAGGATCGCACGTTGCGGTTGATCGGTGAGCCCGAGCGCCGGTTCCGGGAAGACCCGGTCAGGATGTTGCGAGCGGCGAGGTTGGCTGCAAAGCTGAATTTTTCCATCCATGAAGATACCGCACGGCAGATTCCGGTGCTGGCGGATTTGCTGGATGGGGCGCCGCCGGCGCGGTTGTTCGATGAATTTCTGAAAATCTTTCAGACCGGCCATGCGCTGGACAGCTATGAGCGTCTGGTCTGTCACGGGTTGTTTGAACACCTGTTTCCTCAAACAGCTCGCTGGCTGGAAGCTGCGCCCGATGATCGACGGGCCCAGATGATTCGACAAGCGCTGAATAATACGGATCAGCGAGTCGCCAATGGCAAGTCGGTGACACCAATGTTCCTGTTTGCCGTATTCCTGTGGGGGCCGGTTCGTGAGCGGGCATCGGAACTGGTGGAGCGCGAAAACCAATCCGAGTATCAGGCGCTTATGATCGCGGCGAACGAGGTGACGGTAGAACAGGTCACCCGAATTTCGCTGCCGAAGCGATTTTCATATCCAATGCGCGAGATGCTGCAGATGCAGCCAAGGTTCCTGAAGTTAAAAGGCTCCCGGGCGATGAATTTTCTGGAGCACAAACGATTCAGGGCGGCCTATGATCTGATGTTACTCCGGGCGTCCGCGGGGGAACTGGATCAGGAAGTTGCCGATTGGTGGACTGAAGTGCAGACACTTTCAGAGCCGGAAAAACTGGCAGAATTTGGCCTGTCTCCCCGGGAAAAAGACCCGGCAGCGACAAAACACAGGTCGCGTCGTCGACGCCGCCCGCGCCAGGAAAAGCACTGAGCACTGACCATGGCACCCGCATCATTGTCTGTGGCCTGGATTGGATTGGGCAGTAACCTGAATGACCCGGAGAGTCAGGTGCGCGGCACACTGAATGCTTTCAGGCACCACAAGTCGATCAGCCTGCTCAGAACATCGGCCATGTATCGCAATCCCCCGATGGGGCCCGCCAACCAGCCGGATTTCGTCAATGCAGTCGCGATGATTGAAACAGGGCTGTCTCCCCGTGAGTTGCTGGATGAACTGCTTTGCATGGAGTCCGAGCGGGGCCGCATCAGGGAACCGGGTAGCCATTGGGGTCCGCGTGCAATTGACCTGGATATATTGCTGTACGATGACCGGCAAATCGATCAGCCAGACCTGAAAATACCGCATCCGGGCATTTCCCAGCGAAATTTTGTATTGTTCCCGTTACTGGAAGCGGAGCCTGATCTGTGGATACCTGGGATTGGGAAGGTTAAGGATATTGCTGCCGGGCACGACAGCACAGCACTGATAAGAATAGACGAGCCAAAAACTGCACCCCGGTGCGATTTTGAATAAGAACAAAGAAACCATGTCGCAACCTCGTTATATTGCTATTGAAGGTCCCATCGGTGTGGGAAAGACCAGTCTGGCACGGCGTCTCGCTGATCAGCTGGATAGCGCACTGGTGCTTGAAGATGCCGGGAGTAATCCCTTTCTTGAACGCTTTTACCGGGATCCGCGTGGTGCGGCACTGCCGACTCAGCTGTTTTTTTTGTTCCAGAGAGTCCGTCAGATTGAGGATATGCGTCAATCCGAATTATTTGGCAGCACCCGTGTTGCAGACTTCATGATCCAAAAAGACCGGATGTTTGCGCAGATCAACCTGGACAGGCATGAGTTGTCGTTATATGACCAGATTTACGATTCGCTGAAAGTAGATCCACCGGTGCCGGATCTGGTGGTATATCTGCAGGCACCGGTTGATACTCTGCAATTCAGAATTGCCAGCCGTGGAACAGGCTATGAGCAAGACATAAGCAGCCGCTATCTGGAACGTCTGACCGAGGCTTATGCGCGGTTTTTTCATGATTATGATGAGGCGCCTTTGCTGATTGTGAATGCGGAAATTATCGATCCGGTCCACAATCAGGAGCATTTTCAGATGTTGCTTGATGAGATTCACCAGACCCGCAGTGGACGGCATTTTTTCAACCCGATCCATACCTCTGAGCTCGGGCTCCTGGCCGAACAATCGCGGTAATTATCAAAAAGCACTTAGCAGGAAGCAGGAACCATGTATACACAACTTCAGCAACGGGATATGTCGGAACCACCGATGAATATTTCTACGCTGACCTCAATGAAGAATAACGGGGAACCAATTGCTTGTCTGACTGCATACGACGCCAGTTTTGCTGTACTGGTTGATCATGCAGGAGTTGATCTTGTTCTGGTGGGCGATTCTTTGGGCATGGTCATTCAGGGGCACGATACCACTGTGCCGGTGACAGTCAATGACATCATCTACCATTGCAAGATTGTTTCCCGCGGACTTGCGCGCGCATTTTTGGTGGCGGATATGCCATTTATGTCATACACGAGCCCGGCCCAGGCGCTGGATAATTCGGTTCGACTGATGCAGGAAGGTGCGGCGATGATGGTCAAGCTGGAGGGGGGCGCGGGTCAGGTACGAATTGTCGAGTATCTGGCGCAACACGCTATTCCTGTTTGTGCCCATATTGGATTGAGGCCGCAGTCTGTTCACAAAATCGGTGGTTTCAAGGTCCAGGGTCGCGATAAGGCGCAAGCAAAACAGATGGTCGAAGATGCGGTCGCGCTGCAGGAGGCAGGCGCGGATATTGTGTTGCTGGAATGCGTGCCGAACGAACTTGGCAAGGCAGTGACCGAGGCTGTGACCGTACCGGTGATCGGTATTGGTGCGGGGCCGCATGTGGATGGCCAGATTCTGGTTTTGTATGACATGCTGGGGATTACTCAGGGTCGGGTGCCACGCTTTGTGGAGAACTTCATGCCCGGGGCGGAATCGGCTGGAGAAGCTTGCGGGCGATATGTGCAGGCGGTCAAGGATCGCACTTACCCTGCTCCTGAGCACTGTTTTTCCTGATTGATGAAGACAATTCATGAAATCAGTGGTGTGCGGGACATCATTCGCAACTGGCGACGCGATGGTGAGTCACTGGCAGTGATTCTGACCATGGGCAATCTTCACAAAGGCCACATGAGCCTGGTTTCGCTGGCGCATGAGCATGCTGAAAAGGTTGCTGTGAGCATTTTTGTCAATCCAACCCAGTTTGGCCCGAATGAGGATTTTGAAAACTATCCTCGCACCCTGGCAAATGACAAACGACGCTTGTCGAGAGCAGGGGTTGATTTGCTGTTCGTTCCCGGTGTTGAAGAAATTTATCCGGAAGCACAGGAAAACAGAACCGGTGTAGTTGTCCCCGGTCTGTCAGAGATTCTTTGCGGCGAGACCCGAACAGATCATTTTGAAGGCGTTACTTCGGTAGTCAGCAGACTGTTCCATATTCTGCAGCCGGATGTGGCTGTGTTCGGCCAGAAAGACTATCAGCAACTGGCTATTGTGCGGCGCATGGTGGCTGACCTGCATATGGGGATAGAAATTATTGCGGGTCAGACCAGCCGTGAGAAAGATGGCCTCGCAATGAGTTCCCGGAACCAGTATCTGTCTGAAGATGAACGGGCGGCGGCACCGGAGCTGTTTCGAGCACTCAAGCTTTGTCGTGAACAGCTGACTTCGGGTAGTACTGATTTTGCCGCTCTTGAGAAAGAAGGGCTGGCATCTTTGAGGCAAGCAGGTTTTAAACCTGACTATTTTTCGATTCGACAGGCCGGGGATCTATCAGTGCCGAAACCGGATAGCCGGTATCTGGTTGTTCTTGCAGCGGCCCGGCTCGGGAAGGCGCGGTTGATTGATAATGTTCTCGTGGAGCTCTAGGTGTACTGCCCGAGACATGGCCTTGCCATCAGTGTCCGGAATACTCTCTGAAAACCCGTTGTAACCGCTGATGTCAGAGTACAGGTGCTGGTAACCCTTTCCAGCGGAGTAAAGCGGACCGCAGGGAGCCATCCGCTGGAAAGGGTTACCAGCACCTGTACTCGGGGCTTGCTGCCATTCCGGCGTTGGGGGCTCTCCTTGATTGAGTTGGGGTGCCAATCGTCCGGCCTTACCTGCCGGGTTCCCCTTTGCCGGGATGGCTCCCTGCGGTCCGCTTTACTCCCTGCAAAGGGGAACCCGGCAGGTAAGGCCTTGGGCGGGTGGGAGCTCTGGCTGACGCTTTACTATTTATTGGGGTGGTGCTGGGTTAGAGCCCAGATAACGTGTTCTTTCACTAATTCTGACGGGTGATTCTTTTTTGATTCCAGTGCCTGCAGTACCTCGGGGGTGGGAGATGCGTTGCCCAGGGCGACGGCGATGTTTCTTAGCCATCCTTGGTAGCCGGCACGGCGGATTGCGCTTCCGGTGGTTTTGGATTGCCATTCGCCCTCGGTCCAGGAAAACAGTCCGGTGAGTTCCGGTGAATCCAGTCCGTGGCGCGGGGCGAAATCCTTTTCCAGGGTGTGCTGCGCGAATTTGTTCCAGGGGCAGACCAGTTGACAGTCATCGCAGCCGAATATCCGGTTACCGATTGCCGTACGGTATTCGACCGGGATGCTGCCGGTGAGCTCGATAGTGAGATAGGAAATACATTTTCGGGCATCAAGAACGTAGGGTTTGGTGATGGCGCCGGTTGGACAAATGTCGATACAGGCGCGGCAACTGCCGCAATGATCTGTGGCCGGATCGTCAACAGGCAGAGGCAGATCGGTATAGAGTTCTCCCAGCATGAACCATGATCCGGCTTGTTTGTTGATCAGGTTGGTGTGTTTGCCGATCCAGCCCAGTCCGGCTTTACGGGCCAGAGGCTTTTCCATTACCGGAGCGCTATCAACGAAAGCGCGGTATCCGAATTCGCCGATGGATTGTTCAATCCGGCTGGCGAGTTTTTGCAGGCGGCTGCGAAGTACCTTGTGGTAGTCGCGCCCGAGCGCGTACCGGGCGATATAGCCGTGTTGGGTTTTACCCAGTTGCTCGTCGGGAGTGGACTGCTCTTTTGGCAGGCAGTCCATTCGGACTGAAATAACCCGGCAGGTTCCTGGTAACAGCTCAGCAGGGCGGCTGCGTTTGGTTCCATGGCGTGCCATGTATTCCATAGCCCCGTGTTGTTTATCGGCGAGCCAGGTTTGCAAGTGCTGTTCTGCCGTACTCAGGTCAGTATCGGTAATACCGGTTTGCTGGAACCCGAACTCCGCTCCCCATGTTTTGATCTGTACCGCAAGCTCGCTGATATTCATGCAGCTTTGGTTGGAGCAAGGCCTGCCTCGGTCAGACAATGTTGGATCACTTCGCATGTTTGGGCGATATCGCGATCCAGTCCGATGGAGAACCGAATCAGGCCGTCCCCGATTCCAATGCTGTCCAGTTCGTCTTCCGGGATTTCTGATGATGTGCTGTGTGCCGGTGCACTGAACAGTGTCTTGAAATATCCGAGGCTGACCGCGAGGTAACCGACTTTTTGTTCCTGCATCAGCGACATGAGTTTGTTTGCAGCCGCTTTACTGCCGGTGTCGAGCGCAACAATACCGCCATACCCGTAGCCGGGATTCCGATGGGTTTTCATCCATTGATGGTGCGGATGGTTTTCCAGGCCGGGGTAGTACACCGTGAGCCCTTCATTTTCCAGAAACCTGGCCAGATGCAGTGCATTCTTGCCGTGTTGTGTCATACGAATGTGCAGGCTGTGAAGGTTTTTCAACAGGCTGGCTGCTCGCAGACTGTCCAGCACCGGCCCGAGCAGCATGCATGGGCCACTGTTGATATCGCTGAGACTGGCGATGAAATCATGAGAAGAGATCACACAACCGGCGATACAGTCGCTGGTGCCATTGATGAATTTTGTCATGCTGTGTATGACCACGTCTGCACCGAGGCGCAACGGTGACAAAATCAACGGACTGAAGGTGTTATCCACGACCAGCTGAATATTGTGCTCACGGGCGATTCGACTAAGCGCCGGAATATCCGAGACCTCCAGCAACGGGTTGCTCATGGACTCGCAATAAAGAACACGTGTATTTGGTGTGATAGCCGCACGGATGGCCGCTTGGTTCTGGAAGTCGACGAACTGCGTGGAGATACCCATTCTCGGTAGCAGGTTTTTCAGCAACGCATAGGTGCCGCCATACACGGTACGGCTTGAAACAATCTCATCGCCGGTTGAGCAGAGCTGAATCAGCGTCGAGCTGATCGCGGCCATTCCAGATGCTGTGGCATGCGCTGCTTCGCCATCTTCCATAAGGGCCAGCACATCAGAAAGGTATTTGTTGGTTTTGTTCCAGTGCCGTGAATACAGGAAACAGCCTTCGATCTCATGATCGAAAAGCTCCTCCATTTTTTCGTTGCTCATGAATGTATAGGTTGCAGAGTCGGTGATGGAGGGGTTAACCCCGCCAAACTCACCGAACAGTAAAACATCCTGAATTCTTTTTGCCGGATCGAAAGTCATGTTGTTTCCTTTTGGTGTGCTTGTGTCACCCAATTTGCAGATACCTCAGTATAATCCTCGTGATGTCTGCTGTGACCAATTTGATTTATTCACCTGCTGCGGTGCGAGAACTTGATCGCAGGGCGATAGAGGACCATGGGATTCCCGGGTACACGCTGATGACCCGGGCCGGGCAGGCGACATTTGATCTGGCGCGAAAGGCTTTTCCGGAGGCGGGGCACTGGCTGGTTTTGTGCGGGGCAGGCAATAACGCCGGAGACGGTTATGTGATTGCGCGAATAGCACAGGCGGCGGGTCTGAACGTCACCGTATGCGCCCTGTCAGATCCGGAATGCCTGGCCGGGGATGCGCTTGTTGCATGGACCGATTTCAAGGCGGCTGGTGGCCGGGCCACCAGGTTCACGGACGCCCTGTGTTCTGAATCAGAGCTGATTTTTGATGCCCTGCTTGGTACCGGATTGGATCGTTCCCTGGAAGGGCAGTACCAGCTGGTTGTTGATGCGGTAAATAGTGCGGACACACCAGTTGTGGCGGTAGATATTCCAACCGGGTTGAATGGATTGACCGGAGCAATCATGGGTGCAGCGATACGTGCCAGGATGACTGTCACTTTCGTGGCCGGGAAACAGGGCATGTTTCTGGGCCACGGGGCGGATTGCTGCGGTGAAATCATCCTGGATGATCTTGGTATTCCGGCTGTGGCAACACAAGACCTTGACGCCACACTGCGAAGATTTACGGCAGAGGATCTCTCCGGCTTGTTGCCGCAGCGAGCGGCTACCGCACACAAGGGCGATTTTGGCCATGTACTGGTTGTTGGCGGGAATGATGGAATGGGCGGCGCTGTTCGCCTGGCTGGTACGGCAGCCCTCCGCAGTGGTGCTGGTTTGGTCACCGTGGGCACCTGTACTGGAAACATGCCAGCCATTTTTGCCGGCCGGCCGGAGCTGATGTGTTGTGGTATTAGCGATGCAGGGGAACTTGAGCCCCTGCTCAAGCGCGCCAGTGTCGTCGCAGTAGGTCCGGGCCTGGGCAAGGATGCATGGGCACAATCCATGTATGCCAGGGTATTGGCATCAAAATTGCCAAAAATTCTGGATGCCGATGCCTTGAACCTGCTGGCGGCCGACCCGGTTCGTTCGGATGACTGGATACTGACCCCGCATCCGGGCGAGGCAGCACGTTTGCTTGGTGTCACAACCGGGCAGATTCAGAGCGATCGGCTGAAGGCATTGTCATCATTGGTTGAAGCTTACGGCGGAGTGGTTGTTCTGAAAGGCCGTGGCACATTGGTCGGCAGCAGGGGGATGGTGCCGCTGCTGATTGGCGGAGGTAATCCGGGAATGGCGACTGCCGGGATGGGCGATGTGCTCACCGGTGTGATCGCGGGGCTGGTTGCACAGCTCGGAAGCAACCAACTGCACCACTCAGCTGCTGCCGCGGCTCATGTTCATGCCTGCGCCGGTGATCTTGCTGCAAGCGCAGGCCAGCGAGGGTTGATAGCAACAGATGTGCTGGAGTGTGTGCGGTCATGTCTGAATCCGAATTAGAGCGGGTAGTACAGCTGCCTGCTGAGAGTGCGACCCTGGAGGCGGGGAGAACGCTTGCTGAAGCGGTGATTGCTGTTTGCCCCAATCGTTTGGTGATTCACCTGATCGGCGACCTGGGGGCGGGCAAGACAACCTTTGTGCGCGGGTTGTTGCGCGGCCTGGGGCACGAGGGGCGGGTGCCAAGTCCGACCTATACGCTGGTAGAGCCATACGAGTTGGCTGATTACTCGATTTACCATGTCGATCTGTATCGTTTGGCCAAAGCAGACGAGGTTCAGTATCTGGGTCTTGAGGAAGCCTGCAGCGACCGCAGTTTGCTGTTGGTAGAATGGCCCGAGCGGGCAGCGGGGCGTATCGAGAAACCAGACCTCAGCGTAGTCCTTGCGATTGATGGCGCGGGTCGAAGCTTGCTGCTGCGCGCGGAGAATACGACCGGCGCCGGGGTGATGGCAGTCTGCGCGACCTCTGCTTAGCATCCGAAGCTCGGCAGGTATTTTCGTTGAAATAATCAGCTGATGAAGCAATCAGTTACAGTCGCTTGTAGCTATCCCGCCTATCTTCATAATATCTATGTAGAAAATACTTCCCATCCGGATCAGATTCCGTATACTCACTTTAACAGGCGCGTATAACTGAGGGGAATATGTCAGTTTTTCGCCCCACCATGGGGGTTATTCTATTTCTTGTTTTCTGCCAGGTGCTGGCTGATCCTGCCCGGATCGAAAATGTTCGTATCGCGACCAAGAATGAGGTTACGCGGGTAGTACTGGATCTTAGTCAGCCATCAGCACACCAGGTATTTACCCTTACTGATCCATACCGGATCGTTATTGATATCAAGCCCGGTTTTATCGGCAGCAATGCGGCTTCATTGCCCGATGGAAAAGGCTCGGTGCGCCGGATTCGCAGCGCCAACCGGCAAGATGGAACAGCGCGTGTTGTGCTGGATTTGAATGCACGAATGCAGCCCCGCAGTTTCCTGCTCGAGCCTGGTAGCGGTCAGGGAGATCGACTGGTGATCGACCTGTTTCCCGGCAGCGAACCCGCACCGGTTAAAACAGTCAGGACTATAGAAAATTCTGCACGGGATATCGTGATCGTGGTCGACCCCGGGCACGGGGGCAAGGACCCTGGATCGATCGGCCCTTCCGGCCTGCGTGAGAAAGATGCAGTGCTGAAAATAGCGAAACGCCTGGCAGAGAAAATCAACAATCAGCGGGGCATGCGTGCCATCCTGACCCGCTCTGATGACCGCCTTGTTGACCACCGGGTTCGAACAGAGAAAGCCCGGTCAGCGGAGGCAGATCTGTTTGTGTCGGTTCATGCAGATTCATTCACAGACCGGCGGGTCAACGGTGCTACCGTGTATGTGCTATCCAATAAGGGCGCCAGCGACGAAGCATCCATGAGGCTTGCGGAGCGCGAGAATGCGGCACATTTGATTGGTGGCGTGGATCTGGGGGACAAGGATCAAGTGCTTGCCTCAGTGTTGATGGATCTGTCGCAAAATGCTTCATTGAGTTCCAGTATCCGGATTGGCGATGAAATACTGCGCGAGATGGCGTATGTCGGGAAAGTGCGGAAACGTAACGTTTTGCGAGCGCCTTTCCTGGTGCTAAAGGCTCCGGATGTTCCATCTGTGCTGATCGAAACAGCGTACATATCGAATGCCAAAGACGAACGTAATCTCGGCAGCAGAGTGCACCAGGATAAACTTGCTCACGCTATTTTTTCTGGCATCAAGTCCTATTACTACGCAGACCCGCCGCGCGGCACGCTGGTAGCACAGCTAAGCAAGCAGCCCGGCAGGTCAGCGACCGCGCACAAGGTTCGCAGTGGCGAAACACTCAGCAAGATCGCCGGCCGCTACAAGGTCAGCGTGCGACGTATTCGGGCTGCCAATAATCTGCGAACTGACAAGATCGTCGTTGGAAAAATACTGACCATCCCTGCTGCTTCAGGCATCTAGCGACCTCAAGCTTGCCCTACATCGCGTGACAACCCATGCATAGCTGAACCTGACTCGGACCGGTGGTATAGCCCGAAGCAGCATTACAGTGTTGATCGCCGGTCGGGGTGGCGATATCGTCAGATCCGGCGTTTTGTTCAACTATGGTCTGATGACAGGAAACACAGGTAACCTTGCCGTCTTCGAGCACAATACGCTTGTCCATATGTGTAGGAGTGACGTAAGTTGCAGGACTCTTGTTAGCGTATCGGTCGTAGTCCATCCCAATCGGGTGGTCGATACTGAGGTGTCCGCGGAATTGCATTGGCGTCTCCGCATGCTTCAAATTGATCTGAGGCCCGGTGCTGCCGTTATGACATTGCATGCAATTGTGTGCCTGGCTATTTGTCGGGAGTTGCACAATAGCCGGTGTCCCGGCGTGCGCCTCTGGTCCCAGTACGAAATCCCTGAAAACTTCAAAGAAGCTATCGCTCTGCGCAGTAGCGGAGAGACTTAATAGTACGATTGTTGAGCATACACGGATCAATATACGCACTTGCAGGCGAAATTTTTCCAATATATTTCTCCCCGGTTCCTTTGTGATAGCCAGCAGCCGCAGTCGGGTAACTGCGTGTCCCGATATCGGCTGGTTCGGTTTAGCGTCAATAAACCTGATCAGGTTATCGGGCGGGTGCCGGAAATCTTGAGGGTGAAACTGTGAACTCTGTCCGAAATCCCGTTTTCTCTTTTATTTTTGCCGGCGCATCTGAAAGAATGCTCATATGCCTATTCGTGAACTTCCGCCCCACCTGGTTAATCAGATCGCCGCCGGCGAGGTCGTCGAGCGACCCGCATCCGTGGTCAAGGAACTGCTTGAGAATAGTCTTGATGCAGGAGCCCGCCATATTGAACTGGACGTAGAGCAGGGGGGTATCAGCCTGTGCCGGGTACGTGACGATGGTATTGGTATTCCGGCAGACCAGCTGTCACTTGCGTTGGCGCGCCATGCCACCAGCAAGATTGCCAGTCTGGAAGACCTTGAACATATTGCGTCGCTGGGATTTCGTGGTGAGGCGTTGCCGAGTATTGCATCGGTATCCAGGCTGAAGCTGGTATCGCAGCATTGTGATGCAGACTCCGCATGGACACTGAACACTGACGGTGACGGCTTGGGAGAAATAGAGCCCGCCGCTCATCCCCAGGGGACTTCGGTGGAGGTTCGTGACCTGTTTTTTAATGTCCCGGCAAGACGGCGGTTCCTGAAAACTGAACGAACCGAGTTTAACCATGTACAACGGGTCGCCGAGAAAATCGCACTGAGCCGGTTTTCAGCCGCATTCAAACTGACCCACAATCAACGAGTACTCATCGATGTCGCGGCTGCGGATACCCGGCAGCAGCAGGAGGAGCGGATTGCGCGCATCTGCGGGTCTGCCTTCATGGATCATGCCTTGTATCTGGAGCATCAGGCCGGCGGTTTGTCGTTACGTGGCTGGATAGCGAGACCCAGTTTTTCGCGCAGCCAGCCGGATTTGCAGCATTTTTTCGTCAATGGGCGGGCGATCCGGGACAGGCTGGCAAGCCATGCGGTCCGTACCGGGTTTCGGGATGTATTGTTTCACGGCAGACACCCGGCCTATGTGCTTTACCTGGAAATGGATCCGGCCCAGGTCGATGTCAACGCGCACCCGGCGAAACAGGAGGTGCGGTTCCACGATAGTCGTTCAGTGCATGATTTTCTTCGGCATACCGTTGAGGCTGTGCTGGCGGAGACCAGGCCTGACGGGAATTATACGGCGACCACATCCTTCACTCGCACCGGGCCTGCAGCGGGTGGAAAAATTCATCAAGCGGGTATGCGCTTTGGAGGATCGCCACGGCCTGAAGTGTTTCGGGAGCAGATGGCGACCTATGCAGCATTGGCTGGCGAAGCATCACCGGAAGGATTGCCGGTTCAAGACACATCCGGGCAGGATGTCCCGCCACTCGGATTCGCCATTGCGCAATTGCATGGGATTTACATTCTCGCGCAGAATCTTGACGGTCTGGTGATCGTCGATGCTCATGCTGCACATGAGCGAACAATTTATGAGCAGCTGAAACAGTCTATGGCTGCGGAGAACGTGCAGTCACAACCATTGCTGTTACCGCAGGAAATCACGGTCAGCGAATCGCAGGCAGATCTTGTCGAGCAGCATCTGGACACATTGATCAGTATGGGCATGTCAGTCGATAGAACCGGCCCTGCCCAATTGAGCATTCGCGCCGTACCGGCAATGCTGGCAAATTCGGACGCCGAAGCGCTGCTGAACGATATGATTGCTGATCTTGCCACTTCGGGCAGCAGTGAACAGATCGGCCAGGCTGTGGATGATTTGCTGGCAACAGCTGCCTGCCATGCTTCCGTGCGCGCGAACCGTCGTCTGACTATTGAAGAAATGAATATGCTGTTGCGCCAAATGGAGATCACGGAGCGAAGCGATCAGTGTAACCATGGTCGACCGACCTGGACCTGTCTGACCATCCAGGATCTGGACCGGTTGTTTTCCCGGGGCAGGTAGTGACGCTTCCGGTTGTTTGCCTGCTGGGGCCGACCGCGTCAGGAAAGACCGGTGTTGCCGTGGATCTCGTCAAGAGATTCCCGATGGAAATCATCAGTGTTGATTCGGCAATGGTATACCGGCAGATGAATATCGGTACCGCGAAGCCGGAAGCAGAGGTACTCGCAATCGCGCCTCACCATCTGATCGATGTGCGTGATCCATGGCAAACCTATTCGGCGGGAGATTTTTGCACGGACGCTCAGGAGTTGATCACGAATATTCACCAGCGCGGTCGTATCCCGTTGCTGGTTGGCGGCACGCTTCTCTATTTTCGTGCTTTGCAAAGCGGATTGGCACCGCTGCCACCTGCAGATTTGGCGATACGCTCGGAACTGGAATCCAGAGCGGCGGCTTGCGGCTGGCCAGTATTACATGCAGAGCTTGCGCAGGCTGACCCTGATGCAGCAAAAAAAATTCATGTGACTGACCGGCAACGTATTCAGCGGGCGCTTGAAGTGTTTATGATCACCGGGACGCCTATCTCGCAATTGCAGCGTCTTGTCCCGGTGAAGTCGCCGTTCAGTTTCACCCGAATTGCACTGATCCCGGATGATCGTCAGGCGCTTTATCGTCGCATAGAGTCAAGATTTCAAAAAATGCTGGCAGCAGGTTTTGTCGAAGAGGTTCATGCACTTATGGGTCTGTCCGATATGTTCCCGGAACTGGCATCGATGCGCGCAGTGGGATATCGCCAGATCTGGCAATATCTCGCCGGACAGGGATCACTTGATGACGCCGGGCAACAAGCGACCCAGGCCACACGGCGGTTGGCCAAACGACAATTGACCTGGTTGCGGTCCGATGCAGATGAGTTAAGTTTCGACTGCCTTGATGAGCGTTTGGCAACGCGGGTTGGGGATGCTTTACAGCAGCTGGATTTGTTTGATGCAATATCATCTGCGAGCAGCTAGAATATGCCAACCGGTCTGCTCGAATGCGCAGGCAGCCCGGAATATACTGAAAAACGACGTAGAACAAGCGACAAAAAAAACAGGAGTCGAACATGTCCAAAGGTCAAACCCTGCAGGATCCGTTTCTCAATGCACTGAGGAAGGAAAAAGTTCCTGTGGCCATCTACCTGGTGAATGGCATCAAACTTCAGGGAACGGTAGATTCGTTCGATCAGTTCGTTGTTCTTTTGAAAAACAGCGTCAGCCAGATGGTGTACAAGCATGCCATTTCAACAGTCGTTCCTTCACGCCACGTGGAACTCGGGCCAAATGATGATCAAGAGGGTTCCGAGGCATAACGCTGGTAGCAAGACCTGCAGAAAATCCCGAACGTTAGTGACTGGTACTCCAGGGGTTGGTTCCCTGGTGCCTGGGTGTGGGCGGCTGTGCCTGGGCTCACGGAGGCGTTGATTGTTTGATCGACCCAAACGCGGTGAGCGGGCGCTCTTGTTGCATGCCCGAATCGGAAGGTCACCGTTTGCCGAGGAAAAACAGGAATTCGAGGCGCTCGCTGATTCGGCGGGTGCTGAAGTTGTTGGTTATCTCGATGCGCACCTGCGAAGTGTCAATGCCCGGTATCTGATCGGCAAGGGCAAAATGGAGGAGCTGAGTCAGCTGGCTGAGTCCACTGGCGCTGAGTTAATTCTGGTCGATCATTTATTGAGTCCCGCACAGGAGCGTAATCTTGAGCAGGCGCTGAAGTTACCGATCGTTAGTCGAACCGGGCTGATACTGGATATCTTTGCACTGCGCGCGCGGACCTTCGAAGGCAAACTCCAGGTCGAGCTGGCCCAGCTGCAGCATCTTTCTACCCGGTTGATTCGCGGCTGGACGCATCTGGAGCGGCAAAAGGGTGGTATCGGCCTGCGAGGGCCGGGTGAAACCCAACTGGAATCTGATCGGCGGATTCTGGCCACGCGGATCAAACAGCTGAATACCCGGCTGGAAAGGCTGTCGAGCAGGCGTAGCCTGGCGCGCAGCAACCGCCGCAAGCGTGAAATACCGACTATTTCACTGGTTGGTTATACCAATACCGGCAAATCAACATTATTCAATCAGCTCACGGATGCTGGTGTGACGGTCGCCGACCAGCTTTTCGCAACTCTGGATCCGACCCTCAGAGCGGTGGAATTGCCGAATGGCAATGGTGTTGTGCTCGCTGATACGGTTGGATTCGTTCGTGAGTTGCCACATGAGCTGATCGCCGCATTCCAGTCCACGCTGGAGGAGATTCGGGATGCGCATTTGCTGCTGCACGTCGTAGATTGCAGTGACCCGGTGCATCAGCAGCGGATTGAGGAGGTGCGCATGGTGCTTGAGGAGATCGGCGCTGATCGCGTGCCAACCATTCAGGTCTACAATAAGGCTGATATACTAGCCGTCCCGCCGCGAGTTGATCGAGCGGAGTCAGGCAAGGCAACCCGGGTGTGGCTGTCTGCCCGGACCGGCGCAGGGATTGATGAGCTACTGAAAGTGATTGCAGAGTACCAGGAACTCGATACAGTACGAGGGACGGTGCAGCTTGGTGTGTCTCAGGGTCGATTGCGTGCATTGCTATACGATACTGCTCATGTAGTGGGTGAGCAGGTTTTGGAGAATGGTGGCTGGGAACTGGAAGTAGAAATGAATAGTCGCGATTACGAAATGCTGCATCGTGATGAGAACTTTCATCTGGTGCAGTGAATTAGCTTAGAATTTTTTGGTGGTCTGGTAGTTGGTCACAGGAATAAACTGGAGTAGAAAACAGCATGGCTTGGAATGAATCGGGTAACGGAAAAAACCCATGGGATCGCAGCGGCGGAAACGGTGGTCCTCCGGATCTGGACAAGATCGTCAGAGACTGGCAGAAGCGATTTAATGCGCTGTTTGGCGGGCGTGGTGGCGGCAATGGCGGAGGTTCCGGGTTTGGCGGGATGACGATCAGTTTTATCTTCGTGCTTGCCCTGGTGGTTTGGGCGGCCACCGGTGTCTATCGTATTAATGACCCGGAACGTGGCGTTATTTTGCGGTTTGGCGCTCTTCATAAAATCACTAACCCGGGCTTGCAGTGGCGTTTACCCTGGCCGATCGAATCAGTTGAAAAAGTCAATATCAATCAGGTTAATCGTTTTAACCAGCAGACTTTTATGTTGACCAGCGACGAGAATATCGTTGTGGTTGATTTATCGGTGCAATACCGGAATGTGAATCCCGAGAAATACCTGTTTAATGTTCGTGATCCGGAGGCGACACTGAATGACGTCAGCGAGAGCGCTATCCGGGAAGTTGTCGGCCGCATGGAAATGGATTTTGTTCTTGGTACAGGTCGTGCCGAGATAGCTCATCAGACAGAGAAGTTGATCCAGGAAACACTGGATGAATATGGTACGGGTATCATTGTGACCACAGTCAATCTTCAGGACGCTAATTTTCCCGGTCAGGTAGAAGCTGCGGTTCAGGATGCGATCAAGGCGCGGGAGGACAAACAACGGTTTTCATTTGAGGCGGAATCCTATGCCAATGATATCGTGCCCAGGGCACGTGGTGAGGCGCAGCGGCGGGTTCAGGATGCAGAGGCCTACAAGTCTCGCGTAGTCGCCGATGCCGAAGGTGAGGCATCCCGTTTTGAACAGTTGCTGACCGAGTACCAGCAAGCACCTGGTGTAACGAGAGAGCGTTTGTATATTGAAGCGATCGAAGATGTATTCGCAAACTCGAACAAGGTACTTATTGATACCGAAGGCAGCGGTAATCTGCTGTACCTGCCCATCGACAAGATGCTTGACCGTTCCTCCGGGTTTTCAGGTGGTGGCTC
This sequence comes from Gammaproteobacteria bacterium, assembly GCA_024277915.1. GTDB lineage: Bacteria > Pseudomonadota > Gammaproteobacteria > Steroidobacterales > JAJRUG01. The sequence goes on along the minus strand of JAJRUG010000073.1, from coordinate 11,193 downwards.
CACGATGCAGAGCGGTAGCTCTGTGAATAACAGAAACTCTACACCTGATCAGAATTCTCGTCCGCGAGACAATCGCCGGACACGAGGTAGCCGCTAATGAATAAACTCGGAAATATTATTGTCATTCTTGTTGTGGTAGTTCTTTTCGCCAGCTCATTTATTTTTATTGTTGATGAGCGCGAACTCGTGATCAAGCGCCGCTTCGGCGAAATCGTCAAGTCCGATTATGAGCCGGGTCTGCATTTCAAATTGTTGATATGGAATGACATTCTCAAGTTCCCGCGGCAGATCCTGACAATCAGCAATCCACAGGAATTGTTTCTTACGCTGGAGAAGAAAAACCTGTTTGTCGATTTTTTCATTAAATGGCAGGTAGAGGATGCAGCTGTTTACTACAACGCTACCGGTGGCGCTGAATTCATAGCGGCCCAGCGGCTGCTCGAGATTGTCAAGGACGGTATTCGAGCCGAGTTTGCGAAGCGTACGGTACCGGAAGTGGTTACTGCGGAGCGACGCGAGCTGATGGACGATATGCTGAATGCTGTTCGAATGAATGCCAAAGAGCTGGGGGTTTCCGTCATTGATGTCCGCGTCAAGCGGATTGAGTTTTCGGATACAGTGAGCGAGTCGGTGTTTGACAGAATGCGTCAGGAACGTGCTCGTACTGCTGCGGGACTCAGGGCTGAAGGTGCAGAGAATGCGGAGCTGATCAGGGCCAATGCCGACCGGGAACGGACTGTTATTCTTGCCGAAGCATATCGTGACGCGGAAATCCTCCGTGGTGAAGGCGATGCCCTCTCGGCACAGATCTATGCGCAGGCATACGAGAAGGATCCGGACTTCTATTCATTTACCCGGAGTATCGAGGCATACAGGAGATCACTGGGAACCTCCAATGATCTTCTTGTGCTGGATTCGGAAGGTGACTTCTTTCGTTACCTGAAAAAGTCGGGCGGTAAGTAGCCGGTCACCGATAGCCAATTGCGGTACGAATTCCGGGAATGAACTGGAGTGATCTGCTGGCAGCGTTTGCCCTCTATCTGGTGATCGAGGGGTTATTTCCGTTTCTAAGTCCTGTGAAATGGCGACAAAGCTTGTCAGTTATTGCCGGGCTTGAAGATGGCCAATTGAGATTTTTCGGGATGCTGAGCATTTTTGCAGGGCTGATGCTTTTGTTGTGGGTTCGCTGAACGAATAGTCAATACAGGTCTAGAGGGTATAGTGGGAAGAAGTGTTGTCATCGTCGGAACCCAGTGGGGTGACGAGGGAAAGGGAAAAATTGTTGACCTGCTGACGGAGCAGGTGGGTGCAGTGATCAGGTTTCAGGGCGGGCACAATGCCGGCCATACACTGATTATTGACGGGCACAAGACTGTCCTGCATTTGATTCCTGCCGGTATTCTCAGGCCTGGAGTGGCATGCATCATCGGCAACGGTGTAGTTGTTCATCTGCCATCGTTGTTGCAGGAAATCGCAGAGCTTGAGGATAATGGCGTCACTGTCTCTGAACGCCTGAAAATAAGTGTTTGTTGTCCGCTGGTGTTGCCGACACATATTGCCCTTGATCAGGCACGTGAGCGCGCAAAGGGCAGAGAGGCCATCGGTACTACAGGTCGTGGTATTGGCCCAGCCTATGAAGATAAAGCGGCAAGGCGTTCTTTAAGGGTTGCTGACCTTTTCAATGCCGAACGATTTCACGAACGAATGTGTGAAGCGATGACAATGCACAATTTCATGCTGGAAAATTTCTACGAAGCTGCGCCTGTCGATATTGATGCAACCGTGGAGCAATGGCTGGAAATGGCGGAACGTATCAAGCCCATGGCTATTGATGCTGCCCAAAAGCTGGGGAACCTGCGCCAGGATGGAGTCAATCTGCTATTTGAAGGTGCGCAGGGCACTTTACTGGATATCGACCATGGTACTTATCCTTTTGTGACATCATCGAATACCACCGCCGGGAGCGCTGCGACCGGCAGCGGGGTGGGCCCGATAGAACTGGACTATATACTGGGTATCACGAAAGCCTATACCACCCGTGTTGGATCTGGCCCGTTTCCTACCGAACTGCACGACGAGTATGGTGAGCATCTGGCACGGGTCGGTGCCGAGTTTGGTGCGACTACCGGTAGGCCCCGGCGTTGTGGCTGGTTTGATGCAGTGGCGCTTAACAGGGCGATTCTCAACAGCAGTATTACCGGGTTGTGCATCACAAAACTGGATGTGCTTGATGAACTTGAAGAGATCAGGATTTGTACTGCTTACAAGCTGGATGGCGAGATTTTGAAATCACCACCATTGCTGGTAGACCGATACGCCGAGTGTGAGCCGGTGTATGAAACCCTGCCGGGGTGGCAGACATCAACTGTCGGTTTGACCCAGCTGAATCAGCTTCCTGAGGCTGCTCAGGGGTACTTGAACCGGCTTGAAGATATCCTTGCTACGCCGATTGACATGATTTCAACCGGCGCTGACCGGGCGCACAATATTGTTATCCGGGATCCGTTCGAGTGTTGAGATGATGGCTGAAATGGAGCGCCTGGATGAATACTAGGCAAGGGCGGGAATTTCTCATGCTCGGCCGTATTCGCAAGGCGTTTAGCTACTCTCTGGACGGTTTGCGTCATGCTGCAACCAGAGAAGCAGCGTTTCAGCAGGAGCTGATCATACTTGCTGTCTTTTCTGCTGTGTGTATCGTTTTGCCATTTGATACATTCCTTAAAATACAATTGCTGGTTGCTCATTTACTTATCCTGATCGTCGAGCTTCTGAATTCAGCAGTCGAGGCGGTAGCAGATAAAGTATGTGTCGAATTTGATGATCTCATCAAGCAAGCGAAAGATATGGGCAGCGCAGCCGTGCTATTGATGTTTATCGCCACTTTTTTATTATGGGGATACGCACTGTCCACATTGATCTGAGTTTTTAAGCCCTGATCCATTCATGTGCCAATGCTATCGGCGATCGCCGCCGAGGTTATCGCAGGATTTGCTCAACAATCTCTTCGGGCTTTATCGGCTTGCCTGTATTGATATGCAGCGCATATCCTTCCTCCCCCTGGTTGAGCGGCTCAAGATTTGATTGTTGTGATGAAAGCACCTCAAGGTCGGCTTCGGAGGCATCAGCCCGGTTTTTGAGCCTGTTTCGAATGCGCTCTGTGAGGATTTGTTGGGTCGTTTCGCAGCAAAGAATAACAAGTCGGACGTCAGCAGTCCTGGAGAGCTCTATGAACAGTCTGCGCTGGTGCTCGAGCAGGCAAGTTGCATCGATGATGACGTTGAATCCTGAATGCAAGGAAATCCCCGCCATACAGACCAGCTCCTGATAGAGTCGCTGGCCGGCTTCTTTGCTGTAAATGCCGGATCCTGTTCTGGATTGGCTTTGTTCAAATTCATCCAGTCCATGCATTCGTTTGCGGATGATATCCGAGCGGATTCGAATTGCAGGCAGTTTATTCATCAACTGACTGCTCAGGTAAGTTTTTCCGGAACCGGACAGGCCGTGGTTGATAATCAGGAGCGGCTTGTCACCGGGCGAGGTGATTGATTGTGCCCAGTCCAGATGCCGGGATACATTCTGGAAGCTGGTATTTTCAGGTGATTGCCGGTGTCGCACTGCAGCAACCTTTGCTCGCACCATTGCTCGATAGACAAGATAGAAAGGCAGTACCCGGATGCCCTGATAGTCTCCCGAGATTTCCAGATATTTGTTCAGGAAGGCAAAGGCCAGCTCTTTTTGGCCGCGGAGTAAAAGATCCATCTCAAGGAATGCCACTTCACTCATTACATCAATCCATCGTAGACGGGCGTCAAACTCCAGGCAGTCAAATGCGACTATTTCGCCCTCCAGCATCACCAGGTTCTCAAGATGCAAATCCCCGTGACATTCGCGTACTTTTCCCTCGCCAGGCCGCTGTGTGAAAACGGCGTGTAGTGCAGTAGTTTCTTTCCTGATCCAGTCACTGAGCAGGTTTAGCTGTTGCACAATGGTGTTCCTGGTGCATATTTTTCTCAGGGTGCTGAAATTTTGCCGGGTTGGCCGTGAAATAGCGGTGATGGAGCCGTAGTGACTATCAGCAGCAGCGACCGGAGCCGACTGATGTAACCGGGCCACAGACTGTCCGAATGCCGACATATCCTCCTGGCTGATGAGGTTTTGGCCGAGAACATGATCCAGCCGCGCTTCTGACGGGAACTGCACCATTCGTACCGCATGTTCGAGGGTCGGCTCGGCGCCGATTTCCGGTTGGTCAGGATTGCCTCCGATGGTCACGACATCAAGGTAGATATCCGGGGCAAAGCGGCGGTTAAGTCGTAGTTCTTCCTGACAATAATGCTGCCTCAATGCAGCAGATGAGAAATCCAGAAAGCCCAGATCGAGAGGCTTCTTGATTTTGTAGGCATACCGCCCGGTGAGAATGATCCACGAAATATGGGTTTCGAGGATTTCGATGTTGCCAGTGGCATGCGGAAAGGCATCCGGGCGAGCAGCAAGCTGCCGAACCAGGGTCCCGGCTGCAATCAGATCCGTCATCCGGACACGATAGCGCATATCTTGCCGGTTTCGGATAGGGGGAAATATGTAAGGGTTATTAGCAATTGCCGGGGGCAATTGCGGATTCTATCGGTGAGCATCACATGATATTTATTATGTGATGCTATTCTGCCTGATGGATTCCGGGAGGGATATTGATGACCAGGTCAAACAGCATACTGATCGTCATAGACCCGGCATCCGGTTCACATGCCGCCCTTGATCGTGGTGTGTATCTTGCCCGGCACCTGCGGATGCGACTCGAACTATTCGTTTGTGACTACAATGCACACTTGGCGGGACTGAGATTTTTTGATTCCGCGGATCTCAAGCGGGCAAGAGAAGAGGTGATTGACGATCAGTTGGCGTTTCTTGCCGAGCTGGCCGATGGGTATGCCGAAGATGATATCGATTTTTCATTCAGCGCATCATGGGATACACCTCTATATGAAGGTATTATCCGGCAGGCGCTTCGCAGCAATTCGCAGTATGTTCTCAAGGAGACGCATTATCATTCGGCCCTTTCCAGGGCGCTGTTTACCAATACAGACTGGCAACTCATCCGCAACTGCCCGGTTCCGTTGTGGCTGACAAGTTCTGAACAGGAATTTGATCAACCGACAATCCTGGCTGCAGTTGACCCCTTGCATGAAAATGACAAGCCGGCGTCTCTCGATGCACTCATTTTATCCGCAGCGCTCGAATTGGCAGACCAGCTCGATGGTGCCACGCACATGTTTCATGTAGCCCAGGTACTTGATGTTCACGAAGTTGCGGAATCAGCAGAACTGGAACACTCCCGGGCACTTGGTGAGCTTGCAGAGAAGTTTCAGGTTCCAGGCGCACGGGTGCATATGTACGCAGGTAGTGCAGACCAGTTGCTTCCGCGGGTTGCCGATGAACTCAAAACCGATCTGGTTATCATGGGTGCTGTTTCACGCTCAAGACTTGAACACGCGATTATCGGGAGTACCGCGGAGCGTGTGCTTGATCATTTGAATTGTGATGTGATGGTGATCAAACCAAAGGGCTACATCAGCCCGGTAACTTTCAAGCCACAGCCGGCGGGTTCTTTTCATCGGCAGCACTAGTGTCTGGCTGTCTATAACAGTGGTATGCTCTGGCAGCAGTCATTGACTGTTCGTTGTTATATTTATTATTGTCACGCCCTGCTGTCCAAAGGATGGCCCGGATCAAGGATGGCTCAGCCGATTAGAGCAAAAAATGCAATAAATCCCACGGTTTGCCGTGTTCGATTTTCGGGCATGAGTTCCATCATTGCCAGGTGGGGAGCAGCGCGTTGGCAGCTATGTGGTTTGCTGGTCTTTCTGCTGATCGTGATTTCAGGGTGCGTAACACCGGGTACCCGTCCGGATGATATGACTGCCGAGGCACATCGGATTGCAGCCGAGGCGGATCAGGGACAAGCATCCGAGCATCTTAAGCGCTACGACCCGGACGCGATCGTGACCCCGGGTTCACGCTACAATCCCTATGTGGGATCCAATGAAGATGGCTCCAGCTACAGTGATTTTTACTGGGACGTGCAGAGCTACAATCCCACTGAGCGACACCTGAGCGCTTCGGCGCAGCTTGAGCGTCACGCGGCCGATCATCTGGCTGCGGCTGAATCATTGGATAACTTTGAAGAGTTGGCGTGTAAGGCATTCCCGCCACAAACGCGAGGAGCCTGTCCATTGCTGGGACAGATCGAGGCCGCAAAGGATATTCCGGGAGGTGTGCGTTTTCGGTTCAGTGAAGGCGTTGACGTCAACGCCGCGGTTGCTCATATTCACTGTCACCTTGCATTCGCCCGAACCACGGAGCAAATCGGTATGGAGAGTTGCCCCTTGTATATTACCGGTGTCGAAATGACACGATTCGGAAGTTCCGCTGCCGTGGAGCTGTCCGTTGGCAACGAAGAAGATCTCAAGGTGCTCCGCCAGCGTGTTCGCGAGCATCTTGTCATCAATTCATCTGAGTGATGTTCTTTTTCCCGGTGCAGCCAACGCGCCGGGGTTGATCTGATTGAGTCAGCAGGTCGGATCAATGTAACTGACGGGGGTCGGGCATCTGCTGTTCGTGGTGTGCGAGTTTACAGGGGGAGGTGAGCGAATGCGCATTACTGTTTTGCTTTTGTCGCTGGTCGTTATTACCGTGCTCCACTTTCTCACGGGCATATCGACAAGCGTAGAGCATGTTTTTCACGTAATGTTCCGGCTGGCTTATTTCGTTCCTTTAATGCTGGGTGCATTGTGGTTCGGAGTCAGGGGAGGCGCCTGGATGGCAGCAGCATGCTGTTTGCTGTTATCCGCACATATCTTCATATCCTGGTCGGGTAACCTGGGCGAGAATATGAATCAAATCGCACTGGTCGTCTTGTTTCCGTTTATCGGAATTGGTGGCGGTATCTTTGTTGATCGGGAGCACGCCGAGCACGAGCAGCGGCGCAAACAAGAAAAATATGCGGAGCGCCGTGCTGTAATTCAGTCAATCTCATCGCTATCGGCAGCGCTGAATGCCAAGGATTCCTGCACTCGCGAACATAGCGAGGCCGTAGCGGCGTTAGCTGTACAGATTGGTACCGAACTCTGCTTGTCCGAGGAATCTCTTGATTTGCTGCACCTTGCCGGCATCACTCATGATATCGGCAAGATCGGGTTGAAAGATGATGTTCTTTTTAAGCCTTCGAAGGTCAGTGCGGAGGAAATCGAGCAAATTCATCGACACCCTGAAGTAGCAGCCGCTATTCTTCAGCCGATCAGCGGTGCAGAACGCATTGCTGAACTGGTGCTTTGCCATCATGAACATCTCGATGGCTCGGGTTATCCTCGTGGTCTGAAGTCCGATGAGATCTCGCTGGAAACCCGGATACTGACGGTTGCGGACATATACTCGGCGCTGATCGAGCAAAGATCATACAAGCAGGCAATGCAGAGTGATGACGCGCTCGCCGTGCTTCGTTCGATGAGTGGCGCACAGGTGGATACGAGAGTCGTTCAGACTCTGGAGCATATTCTGAGCAAGCTGGAGGGCGCTGCCGAACCATCATTTGGGTGACCGGGCCTTCTTCGATAATAGTGGTGCGGCTTTCGAATCTGGATCCGGTCGATGCACTGCGTGCCGAGTAAGGCCCGGCAATTCTTCGCTGCTATTCGCTTCTCCCGATGATAAGATCGGAGCCTAGATGCCTCTAGTTAGCCAAGAACTGTCTGATTCATCAGAATCAGCATGAAAGGAGTTGCCCGGATGAAAATTAAAATACTCATGATGTCGATCTTTTTATCTCTGATTTTGACAGGCAGTTTTGCCAGTGCCGGCGATTCCGATATGCCGGATGGTAAGGATTATCAGGGAAAGATGAGCATGGAAGGCAAGAAAATGGGCCGTGCGGGTGGCATGGGGATGATGAAGGCTCGCCAGCAGATGGCAATTGAGACGATGGCAATGCTGAGACAGACCATGTCTATACTGCAGGACCTGAATCACAAACCATCTGCCGAAGATAAAGAATTGCTCGGTAAAATGGTCGGTCGCCTCGACACGATGATGTCGGATAGCCATGAGATGGGAAAGAAAATGGAAGAACGCATGGAAAAGCGCATGAAAGGAATGCAGCACAAAAACTGAGGCAGGCGCTAAGCCCTAAGGTCGGGCAGGGCAAATCAAACAATGATGTTGATTGACCCTCGCTGTCCGTCAAGGCGCGGAAATTATTTAACGAGCATGAGCGTTTAACGATCTCGGAAATCGTTCAATCCGTTTTCATCAGATTGTGAGCTTAAGGTTGATGTGAATCACCCCGGGTTTACCGGAGGCTCCATTTTTTGAGAGGATGGAGTTATGAACAGATCTACGAGATATTCGCCGGAGGTTCGGGAACGGGCTGTCCGGCTGGTGTTTGAACACCAGGGGGAGCATCAGTCCCAGTGGGCGGAGCTCGACCGCCGACTGAAATGATGGTGACTTACATTGATGAGCATAAAGCTCGTTTCGGGGTCGAGCCGATCTGCGCCCAGTTGCCGATTGCCCCATCCACCTACTACGAGTGCAAGGCCCGCGAGGTGGATCTTTCCCGGCTGCCGCGGCGAACCCGGCGTGATGGGGCACTCAAGGGTGAGATCCAGCGGGTCTGGGACGATAATTTCTGTGTCTACGGTGCCTACAAGGTATGGCGGCAGCTCAATCGTGAACATATAGCTGTGGCGCGCTGTACCGTGGAGCGGCTGATGCGGTCTCTGGGCCTGCAGGGTGCGGTGCGTGGTCGTTCATGCAAAACCACGATCAGTGATGACGCCACCGATCGACCGGCCGACCTGGTGAATAGGCAGTTCACAGCCACCCGACCCAACCAGCTGTGGGTAGCCGACATCACCTTTGTCGCGACCTGGACGGGCTTTGTTTATGTCGCCTTCATCATCGATGTCTTCGCCCGTCGCATCGTCGGCTGGCGGTTGCCAATTCACTGCGTACGGATCTGGTGCTGGAGGCCCTGGAACAGGCACTGTGGTCACGAACCGGGACACAGAACCTGATTCATCATAGCGACCGGGGTTGCCTATCCGAGAAATGGTCTTTCTAACGTGAGCTAATTATGTTTCTTTCCAGGCATTGAATTGATCTTCAGTAATCCCAAGGCCAATGATTGCACCCGCGTGAAGGCTATCTAAATCTGCAAGTGTCATGGCAATAAATTTTTCACTCATTTCAATTTCATTCTTCTCGCAGTAACTTTCGATATGGGCTTCTATGTCAGAACCATGCAAATCCTTTTTAATGATCTGCCCCATGACGGCTTTACGCTGAGTTCGGTATTGAATACGGTAGGCATCTATTTCGCCCAGACTTTCTTTAACAATTGCGTATTGTTTACATGAGCGTAAATAGGCATTTGTAAATAGCTCCCTCATTGGTTCTACATTGTTGGTTTCATAGATCATGAGTAATGTGGCAAGGTAGTCATCCCTTGGCACATCGGTAAAGCTGAGGGGGCATAGATTCCCTTTAATGAAAGGGATATTACAGGCAAGACGTGCTGTTCTTTTGTTTACATCTTCAAATGCTTGTAAGTATGAAAGATGAACCAGAACAAAGAAGCTTTGCTCAAAAGGATCTTCTATTTTTCTTGCCTTAACAAAAATAAGCTCCAGATATTCTTTTAGAAGATAGGGGTTGTTCAGAGGTTTATAAGTAGATTTTCCGATATTGACTTCAATTTTTCGGATACTGCCACAGCTTTCAGGATTTGAAAGAAGGTCTTGTGCGAGCAGGTTGTGCAAATTGCAGATTGTGAAAGAATTGAGCGCTATTTCCTCTGCGTTCTCAACTAAAAATAAAATCGCTTCCTTGTGATTCATGATCATCACGGAATCTTCATGAATTTTCCCCTCGGCGGTTATGCCCTCCACAACGAGCTTTTCAGTATCGAGCCTGGAGTAGGTATTGCCTTCTAATCGACTGGAGTTATAGGAGAGGTCAATCAGGAGTTTTTGGCATATCTGCTGAGCATAGGTTCCGGCTGCTAATTCTTGGTCTAGCCTTTCTCCTGCCTCTCTTAGGCGCATTCTCTCTGCTGTAGGGACATAAACTGTCTCGTTGGGTATGTAGGTGTCCAGGAACTCCTTTTTATAGGACACTATTTCTCTTGAGTGAGTTGGTTTTTCAAGGTATTTAAGGACACTCAGGCTCTTTTGCGAAAATATTTGATCAGAAGTGTCCTTAATGTCGCTCGTTTCTGTCTCTAAAACCGGATTTGGATGGAAGTATTTAGTAGACTTTCTATTACCCTCTTTATATATTGATCCAGCCTCAACTAATGCCACCAAACGCCTTTGCAAGGTCTTGTTATTAATAGGCAAAGAAAGATTTTTATCTATCTCTCCACGGCTCAACCCTTCCGGGTGTTTCGCCAGAATATCAATTATTTCCTTGTTTTCCGTTTCTACTTTCTTCGTCATTTTGTCTCTTAAAGTGACCTATAACCTTAAAAAATGTCCTTATCTGCTAATCTAGAGCTTTTAAAGGACATTATCAAGTGATTTTTGCGAGGGGGTATAGAGGTCAATCGCTTCACTCAAAGCGGTAGGGCTTTCTGGCTGATCAGGGTGGGTAGGGAGAGACTGAGAGTTCTGGACTTTGAACAGCCGATCCAGCATTTCAGGATTGTCTTTGTATTTCTCAAGCAGGGCGGCAGCATTTTCTTGAAGCTTTAAGGCGAGGCCAGCTTCTTTTTCAGGATCACCCAGATTGATGACATATTTGTTGCCAAAGGGGTCATTGAGGTCAAGGTAGCGTTTTTCATGCCGTCCCTTTAGAAATTTTTCGATCTTCCGATGCGGAGGCATATGCAGGGGCGTCTCCTTATCCGTCAATTCCTGCGGCAGCCATGCCAGAAATTGGCCCGTGTTCGTTAAAGAATCTTCTCGGGTAATATTCTCTTCCAGTCGATCAAACCCATCTTGACAGTTTACCCAGAATTGTAAGGCCAGTCTTTTTGCCGCCTTTCGATCAGACGTGCCGAGCGTTTTTCTAATCTCACGCTTGCCGTTAAAATGCTCGCGTAGCTTCAAGGGAATGACGATACGACCGTACCATACAGTGCAATGTCGGTTACGGACTAGAAACTGGCTGATAGCCATAATAAAACACCTCCCAGGGCGC
>JAJRUG010000072.1 GCA_024277915.1 Gammaproteobacteria bacterium | reverse complement strand
TTGCGCATGCAGATTGGAGCGTGGTTGCGCGGTGCAGGTGGAGATATTTCCGGGTAACGACACAATTTCAGCCCTATGCAAAGCCATTCGGGTAGTCCAAAAATCCTGGCTGCTAAAGCCTGTCGTTTAATGGCCGCTTCAGGTGTCGCCGTGGCGGTATGCGTATCAGGGACAGAGCGCCAATAAACAAGCATTAAAAGCCTGTTGACAGGAGGCTTGCAAAAAAGCTGCCAATTCACTGAAGCACAGGCGTGCAAGCGTGAATTTGACCTGTTTCCCTGGCAGGGGCGAGTCAGCGCCGAATGCAGAAATCCGGCACCGGCCAGGCTGATCCCGGGCAAAGCTCCTGGCGCTGGTGCGGGGAAACAGGATCTCGATGACCGGTAGGTTGGGCTGAGCGCAGCGAAGCCCAACGGGCTGCTGTGGATACTTTCGCGGCAGCAACCAGACTACCTGTATGCGCGTCAGTCAACGACCACTGGCCATGCCGGCGTGTTGGGCTTCGCTGTGCTCAGCCCAACCTACGGTTTCAAAAGGCGCGTCCAGACGAGCGTGAGTAACAGTAACGCCAGGGATGCCGGATTAAAGGCGCCACCACCACCTGAACCGGTGCTGTCAGGATTTGCTACGTCAACGGGGGGACTTCCACTGCCCGGGTTTGCATCGGGCTGTGGTGCAGGCTCCGGAACGGGTGCCGGGGCGGGTGCCGGGGCGGGTGCTGGAGCAGGTGCTGGAGCGGGTGCTGGAGCGGGTGCTGGAGCAGGTGCTGGAGCAGGTGCCGGAGCAGGCAATGTATTGGCAGCCGGCTTGATCGTCGCATCCGGAATCCAGCCGGGATTAACACCCGCTGCTGCGTATGCACCGCGATAGGTGCCGGTGCGTGGCGCACCGTTGAAATCAATGTCCCAGTCATCAAACTGCTGCAGTACTGTCATATCGACAGCCGGACCGCTAAGGGTGTTCTCAAGCGGGAACAGGTCAATGGCCCCGGGGCTGCCGGTGGGGTTGACCAGGTAGTTGATCGCGCTGGTATGGCTGTCCGTTACATTGTCCCGGCTGATGACGCTGGAAGACAACGACATCGGTGTGGCGGCAAACAGGGCGTTACCGAGTACACGCTGGGTGAATCTGCTGTCCACGTCACTGACGCGAAGCGCACGCCCGCTGGCGACAACGGTATTGTGAAACACTGAAATGAAACGCGGCACATCCTTGTGCGCCTGTATGTTGATGGCATTGCCGCTGTTATTGACGAACAGGTTGTCATACAGGGCCAGGTTCCCCTCGCCCTGGAACAGGGCTTCATTCGGGTTCTGGTAAAAGAAATTACCGTACACCTCGTAAAGATCATTGGGCCCGGCGCCGCTGGTCGGTAGATATCCCAGCAGCAGGTTCGGTCGGGCCCAGGTTACTGAAGACGAACCGTTTTCAGCCTTGATAAAGACGTTGTGCCGGATAATGGTGCGGCTGTCGCCACTCGGCAGACCGATACCCTGCGGGCGGGCATTCTGGTGCTTGATCTGCATGTTATAACCCAGCGTATTCATGAACAGGTTATGCTCGATGAGGCCGCGCACAAAGGGTTCGTTACCGTTGGAGTTGCCCAGGTAAACACCGGTGCCGGCACCGATGACGGTGTTATTTTTGATCGCCCAGTCCCACGCCGGTCCCTTGGTGCTGATCCCGACCGTCAACTGGTGATCCGAATCCGGCCCGGCATTGCCGCCATGATTGATGATCAACAGGCCGTCCACGGTGATGTGATGTGTTGTCCCGCGCGCATTGACGCCGTCGATATAGGCGATGCGCTGTCCGTCCAGGGTCAGGTTGCGCACTTCCAGGTAACTGCTGTTTTCGAGCTGTACCGAGTTGCAGCAGGCACGGCCCAGGATGGTTGCCTGTGAGCCATCCTGTGGACCGGTGACAATAATGGGATTGTCGACGTTGCCGTGCAGATTGCGTAGCGTCAAGCCCGAGGTATAGTTGCCCGCTTCCAGCTGCAGCGTGTCACCGGGTGCAAGGTTGCTGATCAGGCTGATGTAATTGCCCGGGTTTGCGTTGTAAACCTGCGCGTTCGCAGTGTGGAAAACGCCAACCAGTAACAGCAACAGGCCCGCGTTGACAAGGGCGTGATTGAAAAACGAAATTCTGTTCATAAACAACTCTTGAGACTCTAGAAGACAATAAACGCGTTGCACAAAATCTAGGCAATTTCCGGGCGCGAGACCGTGCAGGTGTCACAGATAGACCGGCGGGCTGAGAGGCAGGTGCCGGTAATCTCTACCCGTTCATGTTTTGCGGTTCTGCATGCAGTCTGGAAAACTCAAGCATTGCCCGTGCCAAATCGGTGTTGCAGCCGGAAAACAAGCACTTACTTGTCAGTGGAGGAGGCACAGCAGGTCGTTGTGTCGCCTGATAGCGACGCTGGAAGCGATGGATAGTGCGATCTGGCGGAATCCCGACCTGTTCGACTGTCGCCGGGTTGCGACGATTGTCTGCCAGTATCCTGCCAGGGCAACTCAACGCGCCATCCAGTAGACTGTACACCGCTTAAACGCCCGCTCCCCCCGGGAGAGGATTGGGGTGAGGGAGTCAGAATCCTGGTGGGAGTTACGGAAGTGATGACTTATATCGTTTGCGGCAGTCCGGGTTCAGGCAAGTCTACATACGCCAGGCAACTGGCCGCTGCCAGGCATGCCGCGTTACTGGACATTGATACAGTGACGGAGCGGCTGGTTCGACTTGCCCTTGTACAAGCCGGGCACAGCCCGGATGATCGCGATTCCGGGTACTTCAAGCGAAACTTCCGCGAAGCCATTTACGAAACCTTATTTGATATCGCCAGGGAAAACCTGGATTTTCAGGACGTGGTCATTGCCGGCCCGTTCACAAAGGAGATTAAAGACCCGGGCTGGCCGGAGAAACTTGAACGGATCCTTGGCAGTTTGGTAGAAGTTCACTATGTGCAGTGTGCACAGGAGCTTCGTCGGGAGAGACTGGTGCGTCGAGGCAATGCGCGTGACCTGGCCAAGTTGAATGACTGGGAGAACCATATTCAATACTATGGCGATGAAAGCCCCCCGGTATTCGAACACGTTGTTGTCGGTGGCGGTGTGAATCCGGAGGGTCGAGCCTGTAAGTAATTATACAGCGTGTCAATATCCGGTGATTGCCGGGCCAAAGATGAGGAATGCTGATTCCCGTTGATGGGGATCGCTATAACATCTCCTTTAAAGGCATCCCTGGCTCATATTCTATAACGCCGGAATTTCTATGAGAATGGTGGGTCCGGTAGGACTTGAACCTACGACCAAGGGATTCACTGTACCCTGATTTCTACCAGGAGCGGACTATCTCACCACCCACAACCGGGTTGTTAGGGCGCGAGACGCTTGGACATAAGATTGCATTCCAGTCCGCAGGTGGAAAAATGCGTGATATGAAGATCAGGTGTCGGAATTAAAAACAAACGATGCAAAAATATTGTGTTTGTTTGATCCAGATCAAGTGATCTCCCGTTTAATTGTGTTGTTCCCGCATAGTCCCAACTGCTTTCCTATACTTCACTGCACAAGACAAAAGGCGCGAGCCGCAACGGGTCGATCTGATCAAGCACATACTGAAGCGTGATGGAGTGGAAAAGGCTCAGTTTGCTCCAAATCGTGAACACTTGCTTGTGGTTGATCATGACAAGCTGCATGCGGCGGACGTACCCGGATACATTCAGAAAGAACACACGAAAGCGGAACTGATCGGCCCGATTCAGTAGCGCCGTGGACTGATTCAGTAACAGGAAGTCCAGCGACTGTGCAACAGGTGTGGCAGTTGCTGGCCGCCCCTCAAAGAGGAGGAAGCATCAATGAGAACACAATTCATCAAATACGTCCTTATTCTACCAGTCTTGGCCCTGCTCGCTGCCTGTGATAGCGATAGCAATGGTGGCAGCACCGGTACCGGCGGTGGTGCCGGCATTGCCACCGGCACCCTCGATACCGGCTTTGGCAGCGGTGGCTTCTTAGTCCACAGCGCCGCCGCCGGGGGCAACGGCGAGGATAACGGCCGCGCCGTGGCGCTGGATGCCAGCGGTAATATTCTGGTAGGGGGGGGGCAGCCGGGGAAGCAGTAATTTCGACTTGGCTTTGTGGCGATTTACCTCCAGCGGCGCATTCGACACCAGCTTCAACAGCAACGGCTTCCTGACCCAAGACAGTGCCGCTGGCGGCGGTGGCACTGAACGCGGACAGGCCATCGCGCTCGATGCCAGCGGAAATATTCTGGCGGTGGGGGCTAGCTGGAATGGCACCAACACCGACATGGTCCTGTGGCGCTTTACCCCCAGCGGCACGCTCGACACCAGCTTCGGCAGCAACGGCATCGTGGCCCACAACAATGCGGCCGGGGGTAATGGCACCGACTGGGGTCTCGCCCTCGCGCTCGATGCCGGCGGCAATGTTCTGGTGGCAGGGTATAGCACCAACGCCAGTTCCAACACTGACCTGGCCCTGTGGCGCTATACCTCCAGCGGCGTGCTTGACACCAGCTTCGGAAGCAACAGCAACGGCATCGTGATCCACGACAGTGCCGCCGGGGGTAGCGACAATGACCGTGGTTTCGCCCTGGCGCTTGATGCCGGCGGCAATATTCTGGTGACGGGGAACAGCGTCAACGCCAACGGCGACGCCGACATGGTACTGTGGCGCTATCGTTGAATGGTGGGCCCGCCAGGACTCGAACCTGGGACCAAGGGATTATGAGGGCCAGTAAAATCAATAACTTGCTGATTATGTTGGATTGGTGAATAGTGGGCACAATTGGAGAATATTATGTTGATTCAACAGGTTAGTATGGATTGGCGCAGGGTGTAAAAACTGGGCGGTGTACCGGGAGAGTACCGTGAATTCAGACAGCGGTTTTCCTCATGCCCAATAGAAATAGCTACCACCACATCAATAATCTGATTCCGGGTACTTTCTCTCCAGAAATTATATGCTATATTGTATTCACCTTAAGGGTGAATTATATCTTGAGATCCCGCGTGCCATCCGAGACTCCAAAAGGATCATATTTTGATCGTCATTTTCAGGATCAGGCAGCTGGAGCGCTGCTACAAGGAATATCGGAAGGCTGTTAAGGCGTATGGCGAGGATGCCGCCAAACGATACGTGTTGCGCATCAACACGATCAAGCAAGCCCGGGACATCGAGGAATTGATGAAACTGCCCGTGTTGCGCTGCCATCCACTGAAAGGAAATCGAGCAGGACAATACGCCGTTAATATTACCGGGTTCTATAGACTAATTTTTTCTCTGGAGGGTGAGATGTTGGAAATTGCCCGTATTGAGGAAGTGAGCAAACACTATGGCGACTAATCAGGAAACTTATTCGGATCTTGCGGTTCCGCCTGGCGTATACCTGACTGAAGTTGCCGAGGAGATGGGCATGAGCCAAGCCGAACTGGCACGGCGCATGGGCCGACCTGTCCAGGCGATCAGCGAGATCGCCAATGGTATCAAGTCCATCACCCCGGATACCGCCCTGCAGCTGGAACAGGTGCTTGGGGTGCCCGCCCATATCTGGACCGGGCTGGAATCCGAGTATCAGCTAACAAATGCACGAAATGAGGCGGCAGAACAGGTTGAACACGAAACCGATCTAGCTGTTCGTTTCCCTTACCCGGAAATTGCGAAGCTTGGCTGGGTAAAATCAACTCGTAAACGATCGGAAAAGGTGCTGGAGTTGCGACGCTTTTTTGGTGTTGCCTCGTTGCATAATTTGCAGGGCGTTCGTGCCTACGCACCGGCATTCCGACAATCCGCCCGTGCGGAGGTCTCGCATGAAGCACTGGTTGCCTGGTTACGTGGCGGTACGTTAGAGGCTGACAAGATAGAAACCGGGCAGTTCGACAGCGGGAAGGCGCGCGCGGCAATACAAGTGCTTCGCCACCTGACACAAAAAGAGCCCTCGGTATTTTTACCGGAACTCAAACAGAGGCTTGCAGACGCAGGCATTGCGTTTGTACTGCTGCCACACTTACCCAGGACTTATACTAATGGTGCCACTTATTGGCTGACTCCGAATAAAGCCGTTCTGATGATGACTATCAGGGGAAGCTGGGCAGATATCTTCTGGTTCAGCCTGTTTCATGAACTGGGACACATCCTGCTGCATGATAAGCGCCATACTTTTCTCGAAGACGGACTTGATGATCCCGATTGGAAGAAACAGGAAGAAGAAGCTGATGAGTTTGCCAAAAAAACACTCATCCCACCGGCATCCTGGCGTGCCTTCGTGAGGGCAGGACATTTTAGCGCAGCCAATATTGCATCATTTGCTAAGGAGATAGATATCGCCCCCGGAATTATTGTTGGCCGATTGCAACATGATGATCTGATCCCTCCTAACCATCATATGCATCGGGTACGATACAAATGGGCTGGTTGATTACCTTCACCGCAACCAAAAAGGAGAGCGGCTATGAGAATAAAACCGGATAAACCATCACGTCGGAATCCCGTTGCCAGATATGCGGCTCGGTTCCAGCGAGCAACTGCATTCCGTGATCGAACCAAGTACCGTCGCCATAACAAGCATAAAGGGAGCAAGTCCTATCCAGTATGCATTTTTCTTAGTGTGTAGTGGATAGGGCTTTTAGCGGGAGTTAAGCGGTTTGGCTACGGCAGTAAAATCAGACAGAAACATCTGAAAAGAAATTTGCTGCCAGCTTCTGTCCAGGGCGACAACAGGAAAATTCGTATCCAACGGCCAAAGAAGTATCAGCCGCCTACCTGATATGAGGATGTAACTGCAAGATGGGGAATATAGCTTGCCTCAGCTGGGGATCATTGATCTGGGATCCACGTACACTCCCGATTCAACGACATTGGTTTCAGGATGGGCCATTGATCTCCGTTGAATTTGCCCGCCAGTCCTCAGATGGCAGATTGACACTGGTTATTGAACCAAACGCAAAGCCTGTGCGATCGCTCTGGGCTGTAATGGATGATATGAATTTGGTTGCCGCAATAGAGGCTTTACGCAGCCGGGAAGGAATCCCGAAATCTGCGAAAAACAAAATCGGTCATTGGTCTTCTGGTGAAAAAGACCCAAACGTTATACCCGATTTACCAGAGTGGGTTAGAAGCCGGGGTATCGAGTCCGTAATTTGGACTGCCCTTGGCCCGAAATTCAATAACAGTGATGGCGAGGTGCCTTCAGTTGAGCAAGCTGTGGAATATCTCAGGGGCCTGTCTGGATCAGTGAGGGACGAAGCAGAGAAATATGTGCGAAATGCTCCGCCGCAAATTGATACGGACTATCGCCGGAGATTTGAAGCTGAACTAGGATGGAGCCCATTTAGACTCGCGTAATACGATCTAAACACATGTTCGAGTCGTTGTCGTTCCTAGGTGCTACAGAAACGGCATCAGTATTACGGCGTGACCAACGTTGCCTCGTTGGCAATTTCCACCGCCAGCATTTTCTGCTTATCCTTTTCAGTTGGCCAATTCACAATGTTTGCGTGCAGGGGATGAGGTGTGGTTTCCGGGATAATTTCCAGCCCCGTTTCTGAAATCGTGACTGCCGAGGTATCTCCTCTTGCGTGAAGCGTTCGTCCGCTTGGCCCAGCCACATATTTGTGGCCGATATCCCAGATCTCTTTCTCGGCCAAGTTTGATATACGGAAAACAGATGCCTCCCCATTAGGTGCCGGCATGTAAGCCGCGGGTCTGATAATGCCCCTGTCTACACTAAAATGTTTTTTCGTAAAGATATAGCGAGCAATCTGCTCACTGTCTGCCACACCGTCACGCTTCGAGGGCTTATGGGCAGATCCGTGAAATATGGCTAATAATCGTTTGAGGAATTGAACCATCGAACACCTCTGTTCCATGCGACTTGTTACCTGTGCCCAGAAGGCCGGCATAGGTTATCCGGTTGGTACCATCCACACTGGCTACGAGCGTACGATTCTTGCCAAAAGTCCATTCAAACCCGATATCGCCATTGGGTTCCGGCACTATTTCCGGCGTGGGCAGCCATGACGGCAGTGCATTAAGAAATCGTACTGCTTCATCGTAAGTTTCTTGCGAAATCGGGAGCGCACCGTACCCATCCCAGCCATCCTCAGAACACTCCTGATAGGTCTCCTTGAGGTCGGCAAGAACACCACTCAGATAATTCCACGTCACCGATTTACGCAGGCTGACAACGGTATTCTCATAAAGCTTTTGAAGATTCCGGGAGGCCTCACTCGACCCTGTGCTGAATGAGCGGTTCAAGAATGTCGATCGATCATGAATTGCAATAGCTGTCATTGGAAAAGCTCCAGTGCTTTGTCGGTTATGCTCTCAAAAAACACAGTATTCTTAAAGTTTCTCAATTGTTCCAGGTCTTGCCAGAACTCATCTCCTCGTGGATCAAATTCTTTCGTTATAAAAACATCGATATCAAGAACGATCGGCGCATAATCATCATGAACGCCCTCTAAAGCCTGTGTTAAAAAACCACGCGCCCCGATCGCCGGGTCGTTGATATCAATTCTGGTCAGGAAACTGCCCAACGATTGATTCAGCCCTGCCGGAATAGTAGGCGGTGCTTCCAGATATTCTTTGAGTTCCGTATTGAGCGGAAGTTTCAGGATATTGATATAACGGGTACCTACTCGCGTTATTGGGTCGGGTGAGACTGCATCGACATACACTTCCCATAGCCTGGCGGCCTCTTCTTTCATCTCTTCCCAGGTGTTGTAAGGTTCAAGCTGGCTGAAAGTAAAACCGTCCACCCGGAATTGGGCAACGCGATGCCCGTCTTCAGAGCTGTAACGATATCCTGCAATGGTATGGCCGATCGTTACCGTGGTCGGTTGGCCGTCTTCATTGTGTAATCCGAATTCTCCGCGCTGGAGAGTCTCGTGTTTGGGGTATTGATCGGCAATCCGCGAATATTTCGAATTTAACGCTTCAACTGTGACTTTCTCCGGAAATGCAACCTGTATATCAATCAGCGCTTCTTTGATTGGAGCATGGGGCAGGTGCCTCTTCTCGATCATTTAGTCAGTCTCGCCAGGTTGTTTCTGAAGTGTAATACCGTTCATCCGTAACTGGTCCTGTTTTTCCCAGATCCAGGTCCGGATTACCCATGATCCCACCTCTGCCTTCGTAGGGCCATGAATTCCCAGGCCGACCATCTCCTCCAGGATGCGATCGGTGGTTTCATCCACCGTCAGCTGAAGTTTTACCGTTTTTACGCCATTACGACGAGCCACACCCTGCTCCTTCAAATGCCTGTATAGAATCCAATTACAATCTAATTAGATTCTTACAGGATTCTAGATATAAGGGGGCACCGGGTCAATCTGGCTATGTGCAAAATACGATAACTATCAGAGTTTATATTCCCTCTACACAAATGTGTATCCATTGGGTACACTCTTGCTCTATGAAAGATGCCGGTCTTCGAATACGAGTTCAGCGCGATCTGCGCGAGAAGTTCCTGGAGATCTGCCGGGCGCAGGACAAGCCGGCCGCACAGGTCCTGCGTGAATTCATGCGCGAATACGTGATCAAGCATGAGGATACGTTGCCCGATGTTGGCGACGGTTCAGACGTTACCGCACAAGAACACCCCAAAACTGGCAACGGGCAGGGTTAACCATGGCAACCCGCAACCAGACCCCGGAACAAAAAGCCCGCGACAACATCGATGCGATGCTGGAGCAGGCCGGATGGGTGGTGCAGCACAACAAGAAGATCGATTTCAATGCAGGCCCGGGCATCGCCGTTAGGGAATATCCGACTGACACCGGCCCGGCGGATTATGCCCTGTTCGTGAACCAGCAGGCGGTCGGCGTGATCGAGGCCAAGCCCGAAAACTGGGGCCAGAAGATCACCACGGTCGAAGAACAGTCCCAAGGGTATGCTGCAGCCGAGCTCAAATGGGTGAAGAATAACGCGCCGCTACCTTTCGTCTATGAAAGCACGGGCGTGATTACACGCTTTACCGATGGCCATGACCCAAAACCACGCTCGCGGGAGGTATTTACTTTCCACCGTCCCGAGACACTTGCCGAATGGCTGACCAAACCCACCTCGCTGCGTGGACGCCTGCACAACCTGCCTGCGCTGGACCCGACCGGCCTGCGGGATT
>JAJRUG010000071.1 GCA_024277915.1 Gammaproteobacteria bacterium | reverse complement strand
GCGCAAATTGCAACAGGCCCACACCCGTTGCATGAATCGGATTTCTCACTACTTCACCGAGGCCCTGTACGGACTGCGGCAAGCCCAGGCGTACCGGCATATGGAACACTTCCTCTGCCAGTTCCACCGCACCTTCCATTTTGGAACTGCCGCCGGTGAGCACTATGCCTGCGGCAATCTTGTCCTCGAAGCCGCTGCGGCGCAGTTCATCACGAATCAGCGTAAACAGTTCTTCGTAACGCGGTTCGACCACTTCGGCCAATGTGTGTCGGGCAAGGCGCCTGGGCGGACGTTCACCCACACTGGGTACCTCAATCGTTTCATCCGGGTTCGCCAGCTGCGACAGCGCACAGGCGTACTTGATCTTGATTTCCTCGGCGTACTGGGTGGGGGTTCTCAGTGACACTGCGATGTCATTGGTGACCTGATCTCCGGCAATGGGGATCACCGCCGTGTGCTTGATCGCCCCGGTGTTGAATACCGCAATATCAGTCGTGCCGCCGCCAATATCGACCAGACAAATTCCCAGCTCCATCTCGTCCTCGGTCAACACCGCATAGCTTGATGCCAGTTGTTCCAGCACGACGTCGTCCACATCCAGACCACAACGCTGTACACACTTGACAATATTCTGTGCTGCGCTCGCACCCCCGGTCACGATGTGTACCCGCGCTTCCAGCCTGACGCCGCACATTCCGAAAGGCTCCAGTATTCCGCCCTGCCCGTCGATGACAAATTCCTGGGGCAGCACATGAAGAATGCGCTGATCTGCCGGAATAGCGACAGCACGAGCTGCATCGATCACCCTGTCAACATCACTGTGGCCGACCTCTCCATCACGAATCGCGACGATGCCGTGAGAATTCAGGCTGCGCACGTGGCTACCTGCAATGCCGGCATAAACGGTATTGATTTCACAACCAGCCATCAACTCTGCTTCTTCAACAGCACGCTGAATTGAATGAACTGTTGATTCAATATTGACAACCACGCCTTTTTTCAAACCACGTGACGGATGCATGCCGAAGCCAATCACTTCCAGCTCGCCGTCCAAAACTTCACCAACTATTGCGACCACCTTGGAAGTGCCGATGTCCAGCCCTACGATGATTCCTCTGTCTGGTTTTTTAGGCATTCGGCTCCACCCTGTCGCTTTTCCAGCCAATTGCCAAACCATTTGTGTACCGCATATCGATGTAATCCACCTCTCCCGGGCTCGCTCCCATTCCATGATCCAGCGCCAGGAAAAATCGCTCCAGCCGCTGATCAAAATCAGATGCGCCGATGCGCACGCGGATACCGTTATTCAGCTCAAATACCCATGCACCCCGATCATCCAGGGTCATTGATCGTGCCGATAACCCTCGCTGTTCCAGCCGCGTCTGGATCTGAAAATAACGACCGGCAACCAGCGCTTCCGTTCCATCAGGCCCGTTAAGCCGTGGCAACTCTGCCGGCAGATGCGTCGCATCCTGAACAAACTGATTACCCTGCACATTGAGCAGGCCGCTTTTCCCCCAAGTGGCCGCTGCCGCCTGCTCTTCGACAAACACTTCGATTGAAGCAGGCCAGCGGCGCCGCACGTCGGCCGTTGCGATCCAGGGGATTCGGGTCAGCTCTTCCTGCATTGCATAGATATCAGCGCTAAGAAACCCTGCAACCACGTGTGATGACAGTGCTTCTTCAAGCTGTGCTGCAGATACCCGCTGAAAAACGCCATTAACGACAATCGCTTCTATAGGACGATCCATTAACCAGCCGGTCAGGAAATAGGCACCAAGCACCAGGATGGATACACCTGACACACTCGCGATCCGCCGCCGATTGATCACCGGCAGGCTTATCTGCGGAGCCTTTCGGCTTCGTTTGCGATTTCGTTTAGCAATCATCAGAACAGAAACTCGTTTCAAGAATTCGCCATACCAGATCATCGAACCCGATACCGGCAGTCTTTGCCGCCATGGGAACAAGACTGTGATCAGTCATTCCGGGGACAGTATTCACTTCAATCACCAGCGGCTGGTCATTTTCATCAAGCATGAAGTCGATTCGACCCCAACCAGTGGCACCCACCGTTTGAAATACCGCGAGGGCAAGTTCCTGCAGTTGCTGCTCCTGTTCGGCGGGCAAACCACAGGGACATATATAAGCGGTGTCATCACTGAAATATTTTGCGTCATAGTCATAGAACGAATTGGCGGCATCGATGCGTATCAGTGGCAGAGCCTGTCCCTGGAGTATCGATACGGTGTACTCGGAACCCGTCACCCATCGCTCGGCAAAAACCGCACACTGATACCTGGCAGCCAGCTGCCAGGCAGGCTCCATTTGTCCCGGCTGCTCCACCTTGGTCAGACCAATGCTGGATCCCTCCGCAGCGGGTTTGATCATCAACGGCAAACCCAGAGTGTCAATTGCCTTCTCAAGGTCTTCATTACAGGTCAGCACCACATGGTCAGGTGTGCCAAACCCGGCACCCTGCAGCAACTGTTTGCAAAGCAGTTTGTTCATGCACACAGAAGAACCCAGCACATCGCTGCCGGTGAACGGGATACCCAGAATACTTAACATGCCCTGCAAATTGCCGTCTTCACCGCCGCGGCCATGCAACGCAATCCAGACACGATCGAACTCGCCGGATACCAATGTGTCCGGCAAACCATCTGCTGTATCAACAGCATGGGCGTCTATTCCTTTCCTCAACAGGCCATCGAGTATCGCCCGCCCCGACATAAGGGAAATCTCGCGCTCGGCAGACTGACCGCCCAGCAGCACGGCAACCTTTCCGAACCGGGCCGGGTCATCAATGCGGAAGCGCTGTTGCATCTGCATCTCCTGTTTCACCCACCACATGGACTTCAAGCTGCAACAGCACATTATGGTCATGCTGCACTTTCTGCTGAATTTCCTGAATCAGGCCTTCTATATCGGCAGCCGTCGCATCGCCGGTATTGATAATAAAATTCGCATGCTTCTCGGAAATCCTGGCTCCTCCCCGGTGATGTCCCTTCAGCCCCGAGTCCTCGATTAACCGGGCGGCATAGTCACCCGGCGGATTCCGGAATACCGAGCCACAGCTGGGCAGGCCCAGGGGTTGCGTCTCTTTACGCGCATCCATCAGGGTTTTGACCTGCTGCATATCAGTATTCTGGCTCGTTGCAAACTGAAACCGGGCCGCAACAAACCATTCGTTATCAGGCCCGGTGGTTTCCCGGTAACCAATCTTGAATTCTTCCGGTTTGCGGGTCAGCAATTCACCCGACCGCGTGATGACCTGCACTTCAACCACATTGTCCCAGGTCTGCCCGCCAAAAGCCCCGGCATTCATTTTCAGTGCGCCACCAATCGTTCCCGGTATTCCGGCAAAAAACTCTGCCGGCCCCAGTTTCCAGCGAACACAATTGCGCGCAAGAATCGTGCAAGCGACACCGGCTTCAGCTTCGACCAATCCATTGCCGATGTGCGTCACTGAATTGAGTGCCGCCGATGCAGCCACCACAACACCCCTGATTCCGCCATCCCGAACCAGAACATTACTACCCAGTCCAAACCAGTAAACAGGCAGGTCTGCGTCAAGACCGGCAAGAAAAGTCTGTAGCTCTTCCCGGGATCGGGGACGAAAATAAATATCGGCTGGTCCGCCGAGACGCCAGGAAGTGTGTTTGGCCATTGGCTCATCGTGACGGATGGTGCCGGTCATGAGCTGACCTCCCGAACATGGTCATTGGAGTTTTTTGCCAGGTGAACCAGCAACCCGGACGCGGCGGCACCTATATCACCCGCACCGAGTGTTAATACCAGGTCACCGTCACTAAGCACGCCAGACAAGGCGCCCGGAAGCAACTCAAGATCCGGAACAAATACCGGCTCGACCTGACCGCGACTTCGAATCGCCCGGCAAATCGAGCGGCCGTCAGCACCGGCGATCACATCTTCTCCCGCAGCGTAAACTTCAGTGATCAGTAACCGGTCCACACCAGCCAGTACTTCCGCAAAATCATCCAGCAAATCCCGCGTGCGGGTATAGCGGTGCGGTTGAAAAACCACCACCAGCCGATGACCCGGCCATGCACTGTTCACCGCTTCGAGTGCCGCAGCAATTTCGGTAGGGTGATGACCATAATCATCGACGAACAGAACCCTGCCGGCGACCGTTTCCACCTCGCCGAGCAATTGCATTCTCCGGTCAATACCCTGAAATTCCGCCAGGGCACGCTGCACGGCCTGATCATCAAGATTCAGCTCATGAGCAACAGCAACCGCGGCCAAAGCATTGAGTACGTTGTGTCTGCCGGGAAGGTTCAGCGTAATCTGCAGCTGAGCATCAGCGCCGGGACGGGAAACCTCGAATCGTGTCTGGGGTCCATCCACTACAATACCGGAAGCGCGAACATCAGCATGCTCATCTGTTCCATAGGTCAATGTTGTCCGTTTGATTGATGGCAGAACCGACTGCACACCCGGATCATCCATGCACATCACGGATAATCCGTAAAATGGCAGGTTGTGCACGAACTCTATGAAGCTGTGACGGAGTTGTTCAACATCACCTGAATAGGCGGCGAGATGGTCGCTGTCGATATTGGTCACAACCACCATCATCGGCTGCAAATGCATGAATGAAGCATCGCTTTCGTCTGCTTCAGCGACCAGATAATCACCCGCCCCCAGCCTGCCATTGGTATCGGCACTGATCAGCCGACCACCGATCATAAAGGTAGGATCTTCACCCGCCTCGGCGAGCACGCTGGCAACAAGACTGGTGACCGTCGTCTTGCCGTGGGTTCCGGAAACTGCAATGCCATAACGAAATCGCATCAGTTCAGCCAGCATCTCGGCCCGTCTTACTATGGGCTTTCGGCCATCGCGGGCAGCCACAACTTCCGGGTTCTTAGAATCAATGGCACTCGATACGACCAGTACATCAGCATCACCAATGTTTTCGGCGCGATGACCAATATGAATCTCCGCACCAAGCCGCTTGAGCCGCGATGTAACCCTCGATTCCTTCAGATCAGAACCCTGAACCACATAGCCCAGATTGATCAGCACTTCCGCGATGCCCGCCATGCCAACGCCACCTATGCCAACCAGGTGGATACGATTGATTTTGCGCATACGGGATTTCACGAAGCCCCTCCCGCATTCAGGCATAGCTCGGCAAGTGCATCGGTAGCTCCCGGCAGAGCAAGTTTGCGCACCATCTTTGCCCGTTCCAGTACAAATTCCCGATGGTTGGTACAGGCGAGAATTTCATCAGCCAGCTGCTCAGCAGACAGTGTTGCCTCAGGCATCATCAAAGCTGCGCCCACCCGGGTCAGGTGTTCCGCATTCCGGGTTTGATGATCATCAACAGCCGCAGGATAGGGAATCAGTATTGCGCCCACGCCCGCCGCCGTCAGTTCCGAGATTGTCAATGCGCCGGCGCGACAGATTACCAGATCAGCCCACTCGTATGCCTCGGCCATATTATCGATAAAGGCTTCAATATTTGCCTCTACGCCCGCAGTTTTATATTCAGAACGGGCAACATCACAGGTTGCCGCACCGGACTGATGCCTGATCTCCGGACGACAATCTTCGGCAAGCAATGCAACCGCCCGGGGCACCATGCGGTTCAACACCAGTGCGCCCTGACTGCCCCCCAGCACCAGGAGACGCAGTGGCCCCTTGCGGTCAGGCAACCTCTGCTCCGGATCCGGCAGATTAACTATTTCGAGCCGCACCGGGTTACCTGTTCGATGCGTTTTCACTCCCGGCGGAAAACTGTTCGGAAATGCTTCAGCAATTTCCTGTGCGAACAGGGCAAGAATACGATTGGTCAGACCAGCGACTGCATTCTGTTCATGAATGACCAGCGGTCGACGGAGCAGCCAGGCTGCAAGCCCTCCAGGACCAGAAACAAATCCGCCCATGCCAAGAACAACTTCGGGCCGCAGTCGCCGCACAATCTTCAACGAATCGAAAAGTGCGACAGACAGCCTGAATGGTGCCAGCAACCATGACCCTATGCCCTTGCGGCGCAGCCCCGATACCCGGATCAACTCAAGCTGAATGCCCTGCTGCGGGATGATGTCTGCTTCCAGGCCCTTTCGTGTTCCCAGCCAGATCACCTGTACGTCACGTTCCTGCAAAGCACGAGCGACTGCCAGTGCCGGAAATATATGCCCGCCAGTGCCTCCCGCCACTATCAAAACAGATGCTGCCATCAGCTCCGCACCTGCCGTTTTTTCAATGTACTGCGTTTTCGCGGCCCGTTCGGGTGCCGGTTTTCATAATCGATTCGCAGCAGTATGCCCAGTGCAATCAGCGTGACGATCAGGCTGCTTCGCCCATAACTGACCAGCGGCAGTGTCAGGCCCTTGGTCGGCAAAATGCCCATATTCACACCGATATTGATAAACACCTGAACGCTCTGCCAGACAGCAAATCCGAACGCGAGATTTGCCTGATACAGCCGCCCGCACCGCGCTGATTCCCGGGCAATGCCGATAATTCGCCAGATCAGCAAACTGAACAACACGATCACTCCGATGCTGCCCGCCAGACCCAGCTCCTCGGCTATCACCGCGAACACAAAATCCGTGTGCGCCTCAGGAAGATAAAACAGTTTTTGTACACTCCCGCCGAGTCCTGTGCCAAACCATTCACCAGTACCCACGGCAATCAGTGACTGGGTCAGCTGAAACCCTGTGTCGTACGGATCCGCCCATGGATCCAGAAAGCCGGTGATTCGATTCCGTCTGTAGGCACTGGACAACGCCAGAGGAACCAGTACTGCCAACGCAATTGCAAAGGAAATCAGAAAATCCCGGATTCGTGCGCCGGCAACGAACAGCATGGACAATGCGATGGCGATAATCACGACACTCGCACCAAAATCGGGTTGCATCAATAACAAACCACAGACCAGTGCAATCAAAATCATGGGTTTCAGGAACCCGACAAATCTTTCCTGCAATTCCTTGCGTCGGCGCACAACATACCCTGACAGATACATCAGCAAGAACAGACGAACCGGTTCAGAAACCTGGATCTGGAATACACCGGCCATATCAAGCCAGCGGGTACTGCCGTTCACGGTTCGACCAAGACCGGGTATCAGGACTGCTATCAGCATCCCGAAGGCAAGACAGATCAATGGCAAACCCAGACGCTCCCATATGCTGGTCGGGATTCTCGTCATCACCAATGCCAGCAAGAGGCCGATCACAACTGCCACCAACTGCCGCTCGAAATAGAAAAACGGATCACCGGTCTGACGGTCAGCAACCGAGATTGAGGCAGAGGCAAGCATGACAAGACCACCAAACAATAGCGTACCGATTACAACCAGTAATACGCGGTCAACCGGGAAACTATCTGTAACCGATACAGCGCGGGCAGTCATGAAACAGCCCCCCGGATCGCTTCCTGAAACACATCGCCACGGTGCGAGAAGCTGTCAAACATATCGAGACTGCTGCAAGCGGGTGCGAGCAGCACAGTATCGCCAGGATTTGCCTTTTGCCTGGCCACTGTTACAGCGGCGGGCAAATTCTCCACCATTCTGATTTCACAGTGATCCTCAAGCTCGGCAGCCAGGCGCTCTTTGTCCAGGCCCAGCAGGATTACGATGCTGCGGCGCCCGGATAACGATTTCGCCAGGCCTTCGAAATCAGCACCCTTCCCGTCTCCACCCGCTATCAACACAAGGCGCCCGGGAATACTCTGGATACTTGTTACTGCAGCCGTCACATTGGTGGCCTTCGAGTCATCTATCCATGTGACCCCATCGTCGGTCGGCACCAGCTGCATTCGGTGTGGCAGCCCTTTGAAGGACTTCAACCCCGGCAACATTGCTGTTGGCGCGACACCCGCCGCATAACCGAGCGCCAGGGCAGCCAGAGCATTGGTCAGGTTGTGCCTCCCATGCACCAGCAATGCATTGACAGGCATCAGCAATTCATCACCCTGGGCAATAAACTCACCATCGGCGGTAACCACTACACCAAAGTCCTGTCCCACGGGCTCGTCAAGCCCGAAACCAATCACCGGTTTGTCTGCGGGAACCAGCTCTGCCAGCTCGGGAATATCGCGGTTTATGATCGCTGTCTCGCACTGCGCATATATATAGGCCTTGGCAGTGACGTAAGACTCAAAGCCGGAATGCTGATCGAGATGATCGGGGACGATATTCAGTACAACTGCCGCGACAGAAGAGACCGGACGGCTGCGTTCCAGTTGAAAACTGGACAATTCCAGAACATAAAATTCCTGATCGGGAGCCAGCAGGTTCAGAGCGGGCTCGCCCAGATTGCCACCAATCGCTGTCTTTCGTCCGGCGGCGGAGAGCATTTCACCCAGCATCGTGGTGACGGTGCTCTTGCCATTGGTACCGGTAATCGTGATCACCGGCGCAGCACATTCGAGACCGAAGACATCAATGTCACTGAGCATTTCAACACTTTGTTCGCGCGCCCGGATAATCAGTGGATGCTGAAGATCGACACCTGGTGAAATAATGACGTGATCGATACCCGGAGGCACATCGGCTAATGAATCTCCGGTGAACAACTCCGCGCCAGGCATGGCTTTTGCAATCGCTTCAGATCCGGGCGGATCGAGACGCGAATCTGCAAAAATCGCGCGCACTCCGCGTGCAGCAAGATAGCGTGCGCAGGCAATGCCTGTCTCACCCATGCCAACCACCAGCACGGACGAATCTACTGCATAACTTTCAGTCCGATGATCCATTTCGACTTCTGCTGCCATAACCATTACCGAATCTTCAGGCTGGCCAACCCGACCAGAACCAGAATGAAAGTAATAATCCAGAAACGCACAATCACCTTGGGCTCGGCCCAGCCTTTTAATTCGTAGTGATGATGCAACGGTGCCATGCGGAAAATCCGGCGCCCGGTAAGCTTGAATGATGTCACCTGGATGATGACAGACAGGGTTTCTATGACAAACAGGCCACCCATCACTGCCAGAATAAGCTCTTGACGCACAACCAATGCCACGGTGCCCAGCGCTGCACCCAGCGACAGTGCACCGATGTCGCCCATGAATACCTGCGCAGGATAGGTATTAAACCAGAGAAAACCCAGGCCGGCTCCACACAGCGCGGCACAAAAAATCAGCATTTCCCCTGCACCGTCTATGTAAGGGATATTAAGATACTCGGAATAAATAACATTGCCTGTCGCATAGGCGAAGATACCCAGACCTCCGCCAACCAGAACAGCAGGCATGATTGCCAGGCCATCAAGCCCATCCGTCAGATTAACGGCGTTGCTGGTGCCGACGATCACCAGGTAGGCCAGAACAATGTAGAACCCCCCGAGGGGTATCATCAGGTTCTTGAAATACGGGATCAGCAACGCTGTCTGATAGGGTTCATCGGCGAGAGAAAACAGATACACGGCAACCGTCAGTGCTGCCAGGGACTGCCAGAAAATTTTTGTCCAGGCCGACAGGCCGGCGGTGTTCTTGAGTACCAGCTTTCGGTAATCGTCTACAAAGCCGATGATGCCGAATGCCAGTGTCACACCAATCACTGTCCACACATAGGGACTCATCAGGTTCGCCCACAGGATCGTACTGAGCAGTATTGCGACCAGGATCAGTGCACCGCCCATAGTGGGCGTACCCGTTTTAATCAGATGAGTTTCCGGGCCGTCATCACGGACAGTCTGTCCTATTTGTCGGCTGCTCAGCCGGCGAATAACCCGTGGGCCGTAAACAAATGAAATCACCAACGCGGTCAAGGCAGCCATGATGGCGCGCATGGTGATATAGGTAAACACATTGAACCCGGAGACATATTGGGAAAGATATTCGGACAGGTGAAATAACATGGCCTGCCCCTACCCGGTTGCCCGCTCTGCTGTCGCCAGCCGATCAACCAGCTTGTCCAGCCCCATGCTTCTGGATCCTTTGATCAGCAGGGTCATACCTGGTCGACATTCGGCGAGAATTGCAGTGGCAAGTGTATCCATTGAGTCGTAGTAAACCCCTCCCTCACCAAAACCTGCAATCGCGAACTGACTAAGATCGCCGATACCCAGCAGGCGAGAAATTCCTGCCAGCCGGGCCTGCTCACCGACAGCCTGGTGAAGCGCCCGGGCATCCTCGCCCAGTTCTGCCATGTTTCCTAATACCAGCCACGTCTCGCCTGGAATCGCAGCGAGGAACTCAATAGCAGCTGATACCGAAGCAGGATTGGCGTTGTAGCTGTCATCGTAGAATGTGATACCCAGCGAGTTGGCAACAGGTTTCAGCCGCCCTGCCACATTCACCATTCGGCTGAGCCCTTCACGTGTGGCGTCCAGTGATGCCCCTGCTGCGCGGGCAGCGGCAGTAGCCGCCAGTGCATTTAATACATTGTGCCGGCCGGACATCGGCAAGTGCAGCTCAAAATCACCATCGGGAGTGTGAATCACCGCTTCAATAGCCGATTCCCCGGCATCTGTCTCAACTATCCCGGTCGCATGGTAGTCAGCATTTTCCGACAATCCGAAGGTCCGGATTTCATCTGCCGTGTTGATCCTTTTCCAATAATCGAAAAAGTCATCATCACGATTGATCACGGCACAGGTTCGCGAGCTGTTCGCAGTTCCGCCCAGCATTGCGAACAATTCACCCTTGCTGACAGCCACATTTTTCAGGCTGCCAAACCCTTCCAGATGGGCGGGTGCCGCATTGGTAATGACGCCTACGCCCGGTTGGGCAATCCCGCTGAGATAGTCGATTTCGCCCTGATGGCTGGCGCCCATTTCCAGTACCGCCATCGAGTGATGTTCGCGCAGCTTCAATACCGTCAACGGCAGTCCGATATCGTTGTTCAGATTGCCCGCTGTCACCAGCAAACTTTCAGCATCGTCGCCCAGCTCGCTGGCCAGTATCGCCGCAATCATTTCCTTGACTGTTGTTTTCCCGTTGCTGCCGGTCACAGCAATAACAGCTGGATTGAATCGTTTCCGCCAGCTTCTTGCCAGATCACCCAGCGCTCGCCGTGAGTCCCCGACTTCCACCTGTCCGAGATTCGTATCCTGCCGTTGCTCTACAACTACACCGGCTGCACCCCGAAGTGCCGCCTCGTTGACAAAACCTGCTGCATCGAAGCGTTCGCCACGGAGTGCGATGAAAAGCTGGCCGGCCTCCAGATTTCTTGTGTCGGTAGATACCGAATCAAAAGAAGCATCGGCACCAATAAGCCGACCTCCGACAGACTCTGCAACCATGGATAAACTACCCATGCTCATGACTCCGGATCACAACTGACGTTGGCCATTCGTGCCAAAGCGGCCGTCGCCAGGGCGGCATCAGAGAATGCAACAGAGCGACCACTGAGAATCTGCTTCGTTTCATGTCCCTTTCCGGCGATTACAACGACATCATCTGCTGCCGCCAAATTGATGACTGAAGTGATGGCTGCCGCCCTGTCCTTAATGACCTTGACCGTTGACAAGTCATCAAGCCCTTCCATGATCTGCCGGATAATCAAATCCGGATTTTCGCTGCGCGGATTGTCGCTCGTCACGACAACACGATCAGCCAGTGATACTGCCGCCAATCCCATTGCGCTGCGTTTGCCCGCATCGCGATCACCGCCGCAACCAAACACCAGCCAAAGAGTTCCACGGCAGTGATTTCGAACAGCGGTCAATAACTTCTCCAGAGCATCTGGCGTATGGGCAAAATCAACCAGTACGACTGGCTGCCCGGAACGGGCTGCAATGGTTTGCATCCGGCCGGGGGGAGCCGGGCAATGAACCAGTGCGGCG
>JAJRUG010000070.1 GCA_024277915.1 Gammaproteobacteria bacterium | reverse complement strand
TGCCACCAGCTCAGGCTGCGCCATGAGACAGGCGCCGAATCCGCCTGACCGGACACGATCGCTGGGACAACCAATATTCAGGTTGATCTCATCATAACCATATTCTGTTGCAATCACTGCCGCACGGGCAAGATCTGCAGGTACGCTGCCACCCAACTGGATACCCAACGGGTGTTCACTGCTATCGAATCCGAGTAACCGCTCCCGATCACCGAGGACCACAGCCTTGGCCATGATCATTTCCGAGTAGAGCCCGACATCGGGCGCAAGCAGCCTGAAAAAATAGCGGCAGTGCCGATCCGTGTAGCCCATCATTGGCGCTACAAAAACAGCCGGTCGTATCGTACGTGCCTGGTACTGGTATTCCATCAAAACTGTTCAAACGGCTGGCGCAGCTTATTCCAGCCCGGTTGCGGTTTCATCTACCAGGAACTGTACGACCTCACACAGCGCCTCGGAATCACTGGCGCCACCTGAGACTGCCTGCTTGAATACAGCGACCTGTCGATGCGCGCTGGTACCTCGTTCCAGAATCCGACGGGCATGGGCAAGCTCCGCACAACAACCGAGCGCTTCGCTATCTTCGGCAACCAGTTCCAGAATCTCGTCGAGTAATTCATTGAATGGCGTCACGCTTCCCTTTGCCAGATCCAGCAACCCTTCATCCAGACCGTAGCGCATGGCACGCCAGCGGTTTTCACTGATGAGCATTCGGCTATATACCCGCCAACGCTGATTATCGAGCCTTAGCCGATAAAGCATGCGTAAAATGCACATGGTCAGCGCAGCGAGGCTGATCGCATCGTCAATTGAAGAACACACATCGAAAATGCGTGTTTCTATAGTGGGGTAACGAGCGCTGGGCCTGATATCCCACCAGATTTTGGTCGCATCTTCGAGCAACCCGGCACCGATCAGTACATCCAGATGTCTTTGGTACTCACCAAAGCTGGCAAATCTCTCCGGGAGCCCGGTTCGCGGCAAAACATCGAAAATCGTCAGCCTGTAAGACCGTAGTCCGGTGTCCTGCCCCTCCCAAAATGGAGATGAGGTACTCAGCGCCAGGAGATGCGGCACGAAATAGCTCATTTGATTGACAAGATCAATCCGCAATTCGTCATCATTGATACCGATATGAACATGCATGCCACAAATCAGCATGCGGCGGGCAGCTGCCTGCAATTCGGTCGTCAAACTGCTATACCGCGCGCGTTGAGTTGGTTTTTGCTTCATCCAACTGGCAAAAGGGTGCGTAGACGCAGCGATAGGCGCCATTCCTTCCTCTGCCGTCACATCGATCACTACTTTGCGAAGGTGAGCAAGATCAGCTCGCGCATCTGCGATATTCGCACATACCCGGGTTCCTACTTCAATTTGTGAACGTAATAACTCAGGCGCAACCTGCTCGCTGCAAAGACGCTGGCACTCGGCAAGAATCCTGTCTGGCGGGTCGCTCACTAGATCCAGCGTCTGAAGATCAACAAGAAGATACTCTTCCTCAATCCCCAGAGTGAAGCTTGGTTCACGAATTACCATTGCCTGACCCTCCTGGTCCGGATTTACTCACATCACAGATAGATACCTGATCCAATCTGCCAACCCCGGGTATTCAGATATATACCGTTATCGTATCATTGCCTGGTCTGCTGCAAAGGTATATGACTCTAATGACCGGGACAACAATTCTCGTTACCGGTGGCGCCGGCTATATCGGCAGCCATGTAGCCCGCCAACTGGCCGAAGCCGGTGAGGAGGTCGTGATCCTGGACAACCTGTCAACAGGATTCAGATCATCTGTCCTGCATGGATCTTTTGTAGAAGGTGATACCGCTGACCGGGAACTGGTGACAAAGTTGATGGCGGACTTCAATGTGGACTCTGTCATACATTTCGCCGCTCATACAATCGTGCCGGAATCTGTGGTAAATCCGCTGAAATACTATCGCAATAATACCTTGGCCAGCATGAACCTGATCGAATGTGCTGTTAACCAGGATGTGAAACACTTCATTTTCTCGTCCACAGCCGCAGTCTACGGCATACCGGAAGGATCTTCGGCATCAGAAGATTCACCCACCTGCCCGATAAATCCTTACGGTACCTCAAAATTGATGACCGAGTGGGCACTCAAGGATGTTTCATCAGCTCATTTATTGAATCACGTAGCATTGCGCTATTTCAACGTCGCAGGTGCCGATCTTAAAGGACGTATCGGCCAGTCGACCAAAAACGCTACGTTGCTCACAAAGGTTGCGTGCGAAGCAGCAGTGGGCAAACGCGATCATGTTTCCATTTTCGGGACAGACTATGACACGCCGGATGGCACCGGCCTGCGCGACTATATTCATGTAGAAGACCTCGCTTCCGCACATATCAAAGCACTCGAATATCTTCGCGCTGGCAATCAATCCATTGCCCTGAACTGCGGTTATGGACATGGTTACAGTGTGAGAGAGGTCATTAAAGCGGTTGAAAAAGCAAACGGAAAACCTATCAGGATTATCGAAGAAGCCAGACGTGCCGGAGACCCTCCGGCATTAATCGCGGTAGCTGATAAGATCAAATTAACTTTGGGATGGACGCCGCAGTATGACGATCTTGATATTATTGCCAAAACAGCACTGGTATGGGAACGACACCTGCTAAATATGAAAGTCGAGACTTGATCTTGCCATTGGTGCCCAAACCCATCGTCATTCCCCGAACCCCGCAGCGAACCGAGGCATCACCTGCCCGATCCCTTTTTGTAGGGAATAAAGCGGACCGCAGGGAGCCATCCCGACAAAAAGGGATCGGGCAGGTGATGCCGAACGATTGGCACGACGATTCAACCAGTGAGAGCCTGGCAGCTAGCTAAATCTTGTACTTCTCCAGCAAATCGTAAAGAGTCGGCCGGGTGACCCCAAGCAACTTCGCCGCTCTGGAAATATTCCCTGATGCATAGACCATCGCCCGCTTGATTGCCTGCGTTTCAGCATCGCTGCGAACAACGCGTAAATTGAAATTCGGGGCCATCACGTCGACGTTCGCCAACCCAAGATCGGCCGCCGTAATCTGCTTGCCCTCCGCCATAATGACCGCGCCCTTTATCTTGTTTTCCAGCTCACGAACATTGCCGGGCCAGCGGTAACTCTGAATGCCGTTCTGGGCATCCCCGGAAAATCCTTTCATTGGCCTGCCATGCTGAGCGGCATATTTGGAGAGAAGAGTACGTGCAAGAATCAGCCGGCAGCCCTCACGTTCACGCAAAGGCGGGATATCAATCGTAATTTCGCATATCCGGTAGAACAGGTCTTCACGAAACCGGCTATCCTTTATGGCATCAGCAAGATCCTGATTAGTGGCACAGACTACACGAACGTCAACAGGAATTTCCTCTCTGCCTCCAACCCTCTCTACAACCCGCTCCTGCAAAAAACGAAGCAACTTGGCCTGAAGCGACAACGGCATATCACCGATCTCATCGAGAAAAAGTGTTCCGCTGTGCGCCAGCTCAATCTTGCCACGCGTTTGCTTTACAGCGCCGGTAAACGCTCCTTTTTCATATCCGAATAGTTCGCTTTCCAGAAGATTTTCAGGAATCGCCGCGCAGTTGATGGCGACAAAGGGCCGCTCAACTCGCGGGCTTAATGAGTGCAATGCCCGGGCAAGTAATTCTTTTCCTGTACCGCTCTCGCCGAGCAGCAAGGTAGTCACCGATGTCGGTGCAACTTTTTCAATAATACGACAAACCTGAAGCATGGCATCGCTGGCGGCAATAATGCCATCCAGCGGTGACGCCCCCTCCTGACGCAGCAGTCGCTGATTCTCCTGCTCCAGTTCGTAGATATCGTAGGCACGGCTGACTATCAGCTGCAAAGTATCAGTATCGACAGGTTTTTCATAAAAGTCGTAGGCACCTAATCCAACGGACCTGATTGCGTTTTCCTGATCTCCATGGCCGGTAACCACTATGATCTTCGTTTCCGGCGCCAACACCATAATTTGTTCAAGTGTCGCCAGCCCCTCGGAAACGCCCTCTGCATCAGGTGGAAGCCCCAGATCCTGGAGTACGACCGGCGGCTCATGGCGGCGCAATTGTGCAATAGCCGATTCACGATCTTCGGCAACAACAACCTCGTAGTCCTCAAAACACCACCGCAACTGGCTTTGAAGCCCCGGATCATCCTCTACAACCAGCAGTGTTTTTTTCTTGTCGGCCACTTAAGCTTTCTCCACCACCCACATCAATAGATTGCCCTCAGATAACCATCGCAAGCAAGGGCAACAGATGACAGTAGCAGTGTAGAAAGCCTATCGCCAGCTACTGTGCCTCGAAATCGACTGCTACTGCGGGCATTCTGATAAAAAAGCAGCTCCCCTTACCGGGTGTCGATTGAACCTCCATAACCCCACCGGAGTCCACAACCAGAGCACGTGCCTGATAGGCGCCTATTCCCATTCCCTGGCTGCCCTTGGTTGAATCAAAAGGACGAAACAGCCGATCACGAATAAATTCCGGCTCCATACCGCAGCCGTTATCCTTGACTGTGATCAACGCATCACCCTTTTCCCTGACCAGGCCGATATTTACCTGACCATCCTGTCCGGTCGCCTCCTGAGCATTCCTGATAACGTGAGCCAATACGCTGGTAAATCCCTCTCGATCAACATATGCAAACAGATCCAGCGCCTCCTCTTTCCAGTGAGGAGATGGTTTTCTACTGCCACACCTGCCGACTGCTTCACTTAAAATACTTGCAAGCCTGACTTTTTCCCGTGGCCCGGCTCCAGCCTCACCACCCTGAAGCTGCTGCAGCAGCTTGTTCATTCGTACCACAGAATTTTCCACCGTCGCCACGGCATCCTCAAAAAAGGCGGGATTGTTCTTGTGCCTGGCAGCATTCTTGACGACCAGGGACTGCTGGGCAATCAGGTTCTTCAGATCATGCATGACAAAAGCAGTCAGCCGGTTAAATGCCTCAAACTGCTTGGATTCAGCAAGCTTCTGGTCAGCCTCATATTGTGCGAGGTGCGCGGCAACCTGCCGACCCGATGTCCTGAGCAGATCGATTTCTTCATAGGTTAGCCGGAAGGCAGAGCTTGATTGAAACAAAACCACAAATGCGATCAAATCCTCGTGGCTGATCAGCGGAACCACAAGCAGGCCATCAGGAAAATGCTCCAGCCAGTCCGGCCTGGTGAGACCATCATATAGCCCAGGATCTCTTTTAAGTTCCGCGGTATCCAGAATCCATTGACGTTTGCACATAAATTCCAGAACCTGATCATCCGGACTCACATGGGCTTCTGACCACAAGCGCGTATTCCAGTTCGCTGAACACACATATGGCCCTTTATCGCTGCGCAGCATCCACAGTACGCCGGCCGGGCTCCCCACGATCTGTGCTACCGCCTGGATAGCTCGCTCCGGCAAAGGCAGGCGATTCTCGGGTGATGCCAGCGTATCAATGAGACGTAACCATTCTTCCCGATAGTCATAGCGAAAGGGCAAAAAATGTTTGCTGAATACTACCCGCATCCGGGCGCTGAGCGTTTGGGAAAACAGCAATACAGAAACCGGTATGCCAACAGATAGAATCAAAAGCACTGAAAACCACTGGGCTCTCCCCGGGGGCAACCCGCGAAACCACGACCAAACGGCCAGTGTCAGCAACATGGCGCCCACCGCTGCGAACAGCCTGGGCACATATCCACGCGGCTGTGGAGAAACGAATATCTCCAGAGACCATTGCGGAGCCTGGTAAACTGCAAATAAAATCGTAAAAGCAGAAACTACGGAGACCACTCCACTGACAAGCAAAACGCCTGAAGGAGCAGATCCCCCCAACACTATTACACCAAGAAGCAATATCTGCGCACCGGAAAACGCTCCCGCACCACCCGAAAACGCCATCAATGCAGCCGGCCCCTCGATAGGGGTATCCCGCATCAACTGAGCAGACAAAGCCAAACAGGCCAGCGCCATTCCAAGACCCAGTACCGCATAGTATTGGCCGATCC
Organism: Gammaproteobacteria bacterium; assembly: GCA_024277915.1. Classification (GTDB taxonomy): domain Bacteria; phylum Pseudomonadota; class Gammaproteobacteria; order Steroidobacterales; genus JAJRUG01. The sequence continues at coordinate 37,355 of JAJRUG010000070.1, read as the reverse complement.
AGACAGATTCCCCATTCTTGATGACCAACCACACGACAATAACGCTGGCAAATGCAGTTACCGCCCAAAACAAATAAAGGAAACGCCGAATCAATTCCGGCATGGACTGTTTATATGGCCCAAGAAGCAAACGATAAAGCACAAAAAACCACGCGATCAGGATGACCATCTCAGTGAGATACGACCATGTATCGAGGGAAAAAGAAATTACGTCCCTTGATATTGCTGAAAATCGAACATTCCAGAGCAAGCCGGCAACTGATAGCAATAACAATTGGGCTTTCATCAAACCGCCACTGTCCGCGAACCAGACATAGACACCCAAAACCAGAAAAGCGCCTGCAGCCAGAGAAAACCAGGTAGATGGATCGAGGATCAGATCAAACATTGATTGGAATGATAGCCATGGATAACCAGCCAATATTACCCGTTAGTGAAAAAACCGAGATAGCGACCCAGATCATGACTCATGATCAAAGAAAAGTCATACCGGTACTTTCAATCGAGTGATCAATGCCAAATATTCATCGACTTGTCATAAGGTGAATCGAGGAATTCTCGAGCTTGTGGGCAATAAACCCTTGCCTCAATTTCATAAACTGGTATAAACACCCCTCAACTGAAAAGGGCAAACCTGCTGAAAGGCGGGGACGCAAAGCTTCCGGTCTACGGGTTAACCTAGGACAGCGGGGCTGCCAAAGACAGAGCCGCACAACGCACTCTGTTAGTAAGTCTTTGAGCAGAACCTGCATAGATTCACCTCCTACCGAACGCCTTGCGCGAATTACAAATCAGACTGGCATGCAGATGCGAATGCGGCATTGCAGCACAGTCGATACGAGCGGTTAGAGGAATAACCATATGAAATACACGACAAGCCTGAGCATCGTCTTATTTCTGATTTTACCTGTGATAAGCGGCTGTGGCGGTTCGGGTGGCAGTGGCGACCCGGTGCCAGTACCGGTCAACCAAAACAGAATGCCATCCATTACGGGTAATCCGACTACATCAGTAAATTTCGGTCAAGCCTACAGCTTTACTCCGTCAGCTTCTGACCCGGATAACGACCAGCTGACATTTAGTATTCAGAACCTGCCCGCGTGGGCCAGTTTTGATTCTTCGACCGGAGCGATTTCCGGAACACCGACACTCGGCAATGTGGCAACATACAGCAACATCATTGTATCTGTTTCTGATGGCTCACTCAGCTCAGCACTCCAGCCATTTGCTATTACCGTTACAGAAACTGCCTCTGGCACTGTTACTCTTTCCTGGACTGCACCAACACTCAACGAGGACGGCAGTCCGCTGACCGGCCTTTCCGGCTACAGAATTTACTACGGCCTGTCTCAGGGAAATTACCCGAACCAGGTACTGGTTAATAACCCGGGGATCACCACCTATGTCATTGACAACCTGAATCCTAATACCTATTACTTCGTATCGACCGCAATCAACTCCCTCGGGATTGAAAGCAATGTTTCGAATGTCGCATCAAAAACCATCAACTAGGCTGCAGCAACCGTATTGTGGCAAAGCCTGAAGAAATGTAGCCTATGACTTTCTCTCAAGTGCCGGAGATCGCCGTGAAAGCTCTAAACCTGTGTTTTGCTGTAATTCTCGCCATTTTTGCAGTGCTGCAACTCAATGACCCTGACCCAACCTACTGGGTTACAATATATGGTGGCGCTGCGCTGATATCACTCGGCAGGATCAGGGGGCAATTCAGCGAATTCTGGACGGCAATAATCCTCGGTGGTCTGGTTGCCGGGTTGATCCATGCGACACCGGGCTTTCTGGAGTACATCAGGGCGGGGAATTTTTCTGCTATTACCGGTGAAATGCAGCCTGGAAGTTTTATTGAGTCTTCCAGAGAATTTTTAGGCTTGCTATTCGCGTTTGTGCTACTGACAAGCTACGTTATTCGCCAGAAGCCTGATCACAGCACCTAGAATCCGTACGCCAGATTAATACGCCCGCGCCTGCCGGCTGCGTCAAAACCGACCGCTTCCTGGTAGTCATCATCAAGAAAATTATCTATCGCGAATCCAATCGTCAGGCGATCACCGGCAACATAGCGTAATGCCAGGTCAACACGCTGGTAACCACCAAGCATTTGTCCTCCGGTGGGTATGGACACCTCATAGAACTCATCAGTTGCCAACCAGCTTGTTACAAGTTTCCAGCGTTCGCTTAACTGCCAGCCGGCAACGATACCACCGCGCCAGAGAGGCCTCCCCCGAAGTCGTGCATCACTATCTACGATTTCCGTATCTGAATATGTCAAATGTGTACTGATATTCCATTGTGTTCCGACTGGAAATTCTGCTGACAGCTCAACACCCTTTGTTATGACTCTGGATCGGTTAACATTGGTGAAAAGCACCGGGTCGAAATCGATCAGATTCCTGTATTTATTTTCATAAACACTGATTTCCAGAAGCCCTTTACTGCGTTCCAGTTGCCTCCTCAGGCCTACCTCGACGCTCGACGCTGTTTCGGACAACAGGCTTGAATTACCAATGACCGGATGTGCAAGTGCAATAAAACTGGGTGCCTTGAAGCCCTGGCCCCAAGTGGTCCAGAACTCGGTATGATCGTCATAAAATTTGTAGACCACTCCCAGCTGTGTACTTGTCTCGCTCTCGATCGCTTCCGGGTCATCCCAACGCACACTCCCTCGAAAAACCAAAGGCCCGGTGCTGTAACCTACTTCCGAAAATGCACTGATTGTCGCGCGGTCAAGCCGGTAATCTGCAGCCAGCGGAAAACCGATATCTATTATACCTGCACTAACACCTCTTTCATTTTGCCACTCTGTGCCGACCGCAAACGACAGTGACCTGGAAAGTTCACGAGAAAGACTAAGGGTCAACTGATCTCTCTTGAAATTTGTCAATGCTGAATTGGGCGGTACACCGTTAAATACACCGGATGCAATTCCCGGTGATATGAAGTCCTCTTCACGCACATAGTGACTGTATGCCAAAGCCGCTATCCATTCTCCGGAAATGGAATAGTCTCCGAACAATCGTACATGAGACTCCTGAACATCACGCGAATCAACCTGCCGAATGACAGCAAACTCCGGCCCCCCACTATCCTCCGGAAACCCGGTGCTACTTGCATCCAGGTGACGCACAGTAAGTCCTGCCTCTCCGTATTCTCCAAATTGCATGCTCAATGAGGCATTCAACCCCCAGTCCTGATATCCACTTCCTTCAATGTCACCGTTGTCCTCCAGCGCATGGGCATCAATTGCCCCCTTTAATGCACCGATAGAACCACCATAAGCACCATTCACTGATCGCAACTGATTTCCGCCAACTTCAGCGGAAAAACGTGACCCAATCGTACTTTTAGTAATGATATTGACCACACCTGCCAATGCATCAGAGCCATAAAAAGCCGACATAGGCCCACGAACAATCTCGATCCGTTCTATATTGGCAACATCAAGATACGAAAAATCATAAGATCCACCGCGCGTATTGGTAGGATCATTGACCTTTACACCATCAATCATCACAACCGTAAAATTCGGCTCACCTCCTCGAAGTACAATACTGGTTACTCCGCCACGGGCGCCTTGCTGAATTATGTTTAATCCGGCAACCTGTCGAAGCAGTTCAGTTACATTGGGTGCCTGACGGCTTAAGATCTCCTCCTGATCGATGATCGTAACGGAACGGGCAAGGTCTGACAGGCTGTTTGTAAGCCTGGAGGCCGTTACTACGATAGAGTCACTTTCGATTTGTGCCTCTTCTGCGGAGACGAGAGTTGTGAGTAGCTGGCAAAATACTGCAACGCCAGTTGCACAAGAGAAAAAAGTGCGCATTGAAAAATCCGTAGACATCATTGTTAATTGTTACAGGTGGGCAAAGTGTGAATCAGGACTCGAAACCCAGCAAGCTAGCAATTCACACTTGAACATTCTCACCACCATCCGTCCAGGCAAAACCATAGAATGAGTGATGAAACCGGTATAAACAAGAAAATGGCAAAGGGTGCCGCCTGGATGGTCACATTCAAATTAGCGCAGCGCAGCCTGACCCTGGTAAGCATGGTAGTGCTTGCACGGCTCCTGATACCAGAGGATTTTGGCCTTGTCGCAATGGCTACAGTGTTCCTGGCCGCACTCGAAATGATGTCAGCATTCAGCTTTGATGTTGCACTAATCCATCATCAGGACCCGAAGCCGGTTCACTATAATACGGTCTGGACCATCCAGCTGCTGTTCAGCTTGTCCATTGCCGCAATTCTGTTCCTGTCTTCGGTGCCTCTATCCAATTTTTATGAGGAGCCGCGCCTTGTATATGTGCTGATGACCTTGTCCCTCGGAACCGTACTCTACGGGCTTCAGAACGTTGGCGTCGTAAAATTCCGGAAAGAACTGGAATTTGACAAGGAATTTATATTTCTTTTCAGCGGACGTATCGTGGGCTTCTGCGTAACGATTATTGCTGCATTTATTCTTCGGAGTTACTGGGCTCTGGTATTCGGTATCATCGCAACCAAACTGACATCCCTTGTGGCAAGCTTTGTTATGAGCAACTACCGGCCAAGATTGTCACTGCAAGCATTTGGAGAGCTGTTCAGTTACTCAAAATGGCTATACATCACCAATTTGCTGCAGTTCCTGCGGCATCGTTCATCAGATTTCATTATCGGCAAAGTCGCGGGCCCGACCGCTCTTGGAACCTATGCGCTGGCATACGAAATTTCCGGAATACCTACGACTGAAATGGTTGCGCCGATTAATCGTGCCGTCTTCCCCGGCTATGTAAAAATGGCATCCAGTATCCGTCAATTGCGTCAGGGTTACCTTGATGTAATTGGTCTTATCGCGTTGCTTGCTCTCCCGGCAGCTGCCGGAATCGCAGCTACCTCGGAGCTGATTGTTTTGGTATTGCTCGGTGAGCAATGGGCAGAAGCCGCCCCACTCATTTCGATATTGGGAATATCGGGGGCAATCATGGCAATGGAAACAAATATAGGTTCTGTCTATATGGCGCTCGGCAAGCCCCGTATTCTCGCTATGTTGTTCGGCTTTTATGTCGCAATACTGCTACCAATGATAGCTGTAATGACAACACACTATGGCGCTATCGGAGCAGCCTGGGCGTGCCTGATAACCGGAATTATTAATATTCCGGTATATTATTTTGTAATGTTTCGTACTCTTCGCCTCAGGCTGGCCAAATTTCTTGCAACAGTGTGGCGGCCCATTATCAGCTCCGTAATAATGTATTTCGTTGTTCGGACCGTAGCAACCAGCCTTGAAACAGAACTCGGATCAATCAGCGCACTGCCGTACCTGCTCGGTATCATTGCCCTGGGCGCTGTAGTCTATACCGCACTCATTTCCATCCTGTGGCTGGCAGCTGGAAAACCAAATGGTGCAGAACAAGTCGCACTCCGTGAAACCTTGAACCAACTCAAGAAAATTACCGACAAAACGTAATCGAGCCCTCATGCCCGCATCCAGAATAAAGTCACTTCCTGTCGACCGGGCAGGACTTGACAAGTCTTTGGTGCAGGGCATTGCCTGGACAGGCATTGCGCGCTGGAGCGGCCAGTTTGCCAGCTGGGCGGTTCTATTGTATGCAGCCCGTGTATTGACTCCTGGAGATTTTGGCCTGGTTGCTATGGCAATGGTGCCGATAGGGCTGGCCAGACTGATCGAGGATCTCGGCCTTGATGCAGCAATCGTGCAAAATCAAAAACTCGATGCCAGGCAAATATCAGATCTTGGTGGCCTGGCTTTAGTCTTTGGCATCACTCTGTGCCTGTTGTACCAGGTATTTGCCAAATACATCGGCGGCTTCTTCGCGGAATCTGATGTGATCGGAATTGTCAGAGCATTGAGTTTGCTGTTTATTCTGGATGCACTGCAAGTCGTGCCACGAGCGTTACTCCAGAAAGATCTGGCATTCGCAAAACTGGCGTTGGTAAACGGGACGCAACTGGTAGTTTCTGCCTTGGTACTGGGAGCAGGTACTTACCTGGGACTTTCTTTCTGGTCTCTGGTACTTAACCACCTGGTAAGCCATGCCTTGATTGTTCTGCTGCTCTACTATTTGCGCCCGAACATACCAACATGGCCGCGAAAATGGGCACGCATCGCCCATTCGGTAAAATTTGGCGGCAATATGCTGCTAGCGCGGGTTGCATGGTATGCGTTTTCCACGGCGGACCAGCTTTTCCTCGGGAAGCAGGCAGGAAAGGATGCATTGGGTGAGTACAGCTTCGCAACTACATTCGCTCATATTCCAGTGTCCGAAATCGGCTCATTGAGCGGCAAAGTAGTGCCGGGTGTCTTTTCTGCTGTACAGAATAGTCGAACTCAACTTACCCGCTACCTTCTACTGCTGACAGAAAGCTTCTCCTACATCACAATTCCAGCAACCATTGGCATAGCTTTGGTGGCAGATGACTTTGTGCTGATCGTGATAGGGCCACAGTGGTATGGAGTAGCGCTACCTCTGAAAATCCTCTCGATCTACATGTCCTCATATGCCGTAACGACTCTATGGAGTCATATCCTGATATGGACAGGGCATGCCAAAATAAATATGTATATGAATATTCTGTCCCTGATCGTTCTTCCACCTGCATTTTACTATGGTGCACATTTCGGTGCTACCGGCGTATCAATAGCATGGGCAATCGTGTTTCCGGTAACCCTGCTCCCTGTTTTCTGGTTTATAAGGAAAATTTTATTGCTTCGATTCAGCCGTTTTCTTCTCTGTCTTGGTCCGACGATCATATCGACAGCAATTATGACAGCAGTAGTTCTTATCATCCGTGACTATATAGCGAATGACTGGGAAACACTTTCCCGATTCCTGGCGACCTCGATATCCGGTGCTGCCGCCTATGCGCTCTCCCTGCTGCTCATATTTGGAAAAAGAGTTCGAAAAATTGTCCATATCGTTCGTCGTGCCATGAGCTGACAATATCTACACATTTCTTTGCTAATCACAAAAATAGCGATATCATTCGAACAATCATTCTCAGAAAACCCCGATACCACCGTCACTGCTTCCGGTTGCCGGTGTTTTGAAAATTGGAGCACCGAAGTGGCACATGCAGAAAAAGAGAATCATCGCCTTGGATTACTGCCGGGAGATGTTATCGAGATTCGGAGCCGGACCGAAATACTCCAGTCCCTGGATAACAATGGAGAACTGGACCAGCTACCTCTCATGCCGGAAATGCTGCAGTTTTGCGGGCAGAAATTTACCGTATTTCGCCGTGCTGACAAGACTTGCGATACCATCGATAATCAGGGGGCGTTACGGATGCGCGATGCCGTACATCTGGAAAATTTACGGTGTGACGGTGAAAGTCACGGCGGTTGTCAAGCCGAATGCCTGCTGTATTGGAAAGAGAGCTGGCTGAAAAAACCGGATGAATCATCTGATGCCGACCTTTTTGAAGAAAGTGAATACGGCTGTTCTGAAGATACTCTGCACTCAGTAACAGCTCGAAAAACAACCACCGATGACCACCAGGAACTGTTGCGCTACTCCTGCCAGGCTACCGAGCTGAAGCGAGCAGCCACACCCCTGGCCTGGTGGGATATCAGGCAATACATTCGAGATATTCGCACTGGAAATGCGACCCTGTTTCAGCTGATTAAAGCAGGCCTTTTCGCTATCTACCGCGAACTGGTTCATCTGGGAATTGGCTACCGATACCTGATTCGCTTCTATGACTGGCTACAGGAACGAACCGGAGGAGACCGGTTTCCATTTCGAAGCGGAAAACTGACCGGTAGCACACCAACCGAGGAGTCTGGCCTGGAAGTTGGCGAATATGTCAGAACCAAGTCGCACGAAGAAATTCTGGAAACCCTGAACCAGAACAACAAGAACCGCGGTCTGTGGTTCGATGCAGGAATGGTTCCATACTGCGGAAAGATCTTTCGTGTAGCAAAGCGGGTAAATATCATCATTAATGAAAAAACCGGTTACATGATGAACTTCAAGAACCCCTGTATCATTTTGGAAAATGTGTACTGTCGCGGAAAATATACCAAGCTGCGGCTATTTTGCCCCAGGAGCACCCAATTGTACTGGCGGGAAATCTGGCTGGATCGTGTGGCACCAGATGATACCCTCTCGGATGATCCCCCCCGGAAATAAGGTATTGCCATTGCCTCACCGGATCGAAAAGTCCGCCCGATGAGCTGCACTCACACCATAAAACGTGATCTGCGTAGCGGATACTTGGGCGGCCAGTTCTGTATAATTTGTTAAATCGCATCAAAGCAACGAGACCGACTGTAAACGCATGTAGCCATAAAGATACCAGCGTAGTCAGCGCCTGCCCCGGTTATGGGAGGCACGGCACTCTTCTTTTGGCACCACCAAGCAACAAAGCTGTACTATGATCTTCGTCCCGACGTATATTTTCAGCCAGAATAAAAGCAATGGTCATGCGGGCAGTAACACATAACCAAAAGGGCATACTATGAAGGTTGTATTGTTTTGCGGCGGCCTGGGCACCAGGTTGAGAGAACATTCGGACACCATCCCGAAACCCCTGGTACCAATTGGCCCAAGACCAATAATGTGGCATCTGATGCGTTACTATGCCCATTTTGGTCACAAGGACTTCATACTGTGCCTGGGTTACGGCGGCGATTTGATTCGTGACTATTTTTTGAATTACAACGAGTGCCATTCCAACGACTTTGTACTCAGCAAGGGCGGCCAATCGATCAAACTCCTGCAATCCGATATAAAAGACTGGAGCATCACCTTCATCGATACCGGGCTGCATGCAAATATCGGCCAGCGATTGATGGCTGTACGGGAGTTTCTCGGCAACGACGATACATTTCTCGCCAACTACAGCGATGGACTCTCCGACCTGGATCTGAACACCCATATCGAACGTGTTCGCAACAGCGGTGCGGTCGCAGGATTTGCGGCAGTTCGCCCATCCCAAAGTCTTCATTCCGTTACAATTGACAAGGATTCGAAAGTCATTGACATCGTATCAATGAACCAGTCCGAGTTGCGGGTCAACGGTGGTTATTTCGTTCTCGATAAAAGCATCTTTGACTATATGCGCCCTGGAGATGAACTGGTTGAGCAACCATTTCAGCGCCTGATTGACGCCGGGCAATTGATGGCATATCAGCATGATGGTTTCTGGGCCGCGATGGATACGTTTAAAGATAAAATCAGCTTTGACCGAATGTACGCTCAGAAAAACAGACCCTGGGAATTGTGGCACCATGATGCCTCACCAGAGAGCCGCCAATGATAATGCCACTCGCTTTCCAGCCGGAAGATGGCGAAACGTTGAATGTACTGTGCATTGGCGCACACTCAGATGACATTGAAATCGGCTGCGGTGGGACAATTCTTCGCCTGGCCGAAGACTACTCCATCGATGTCACCTGGGTCGTTCTCGGCGCCTCGGGCAGACGCAGACAGGAAGCACAGGGGTCAGTCTCAGACTTCCTGAAATCCGCCAGCAACACCAGTGTCAAGATTACAGAGTTTCGTAACAGTTATTTCCCGTATGACGGCAAGGAAATCAAGGAATATATAGAAACCGTAAAGTCCACATGTAACCCGGATATCATTTTCTCACACCATGGCGAAGACCTGCACCAGGATCATCGGTTCGTTGCGGAGCTGACATGGAATTCGTTTCGGGACCATTTGATTCTGGAATATGAAATACCAAAATATGATGGGGGTATCGGCTCACCCAATTTTTTTGTTCCACTAAGTGAAGAAACTTATCAGCGAAAAATTGATCTGATCATGAAATATTTCGAATCGCAGAAATCCCGGTCGTGGTTTACCCCCGATACTTTCAAGGCGATGCTCCGTATCAGGGGTATCGAATGCAATTCCCCCAGCGGGTACGCTGAGGCCTATTATTCCCGAAAAATTGTTGTGTAAATCACGCATGACATCGATAAGCCCCAGCCCATTGTCCTTGACGCAAGCGACACTATTTTATTTCAATTAAATATCGGAGAAATCCTGAGTGACAAGCAAAATACCAAGCCTCGAGCAACTCCTCGACGAAGACCTGCGATACATTTGCGACAATGTTTCTGCAGAATTCTCGGAAATGAGCGGACACAAGCTGCTGATTACCGGTGGTGCCGGGTTTCTCGGGTACTACCTGGTACAGGCTGTACTTTACTGGAACCTGAAACGTTCATCTGATAACCCTATTCGCCTCACGGTTTTTGACAGCTATTTTCGCGGTCTTCCCCAGTGGCTTTCTGACCTGGAGCCAGATGAAAACCTGTCCCTTGTGAAATTCGACATGATGCAGCCGCTGCCTGAAAATATGGGCGACTATGAATACATCATCCATGCCGCCGGTATCGCATCGCCTATGTACTACCGGAAGTACCCGATCGAATGCATGGACACCAATATCAACGGGCTTAGAAACCTTCTTGACTACTGCATCTCGCAACGTGATCAGGGCAAACCGGTCAAGGGCTTTATGTTCTATTCCTCCAGCGAAGTTTACGGGGATCCCGCTCCGGAAAATATCCCTACAGATGAAACCTATCGTGGCAACGTATCGTTCACCGGGCCACGCGCTTGCTACGATGAGTCCAAGAGATATGGTGAAACGCTATGCGTCAATTTCGCCCAGCAGCACGATTTGCCTATCACGATGTCCAGGCCATTCAATAACTATGGGCCTGGGCTGAAAATCACTGATAAACGGGTACTCCCCGATTTTGCACGCGATGTGCTCAACAACCGGGATATCGTCATGCTGTCCGATGGCTCACCGAAACGAACCTTCTGCTATGTTGCAGACGCAGTCTCGGGCTACTTCAAGGTACTGGTCAGGGGCCATCAGGGCGAAGCATACAATGTTGGTGTCGAGACACCTGAAATTTCAATGTATGAGATGGCGGAAAAGGTCGTTGCAATTGCCGCTGAGCTGTTCGGATATAAAGGCAAGGTTGTGCAAAAGAAAAGCGAAGAGGCAGCATATCTTGTGGATAATCCAAGCCGCCGCTGCCCCAATATCGACAAAGCCCGGAAACATCTGGACTACAACCCGAAAATCCTTGTCGACGAGGGACTGAGGCGAGCACTGATATGGTACTCACACAATCGGGATGCTGAGGAAGCATAGTGGCGGAAAGATGAGAATTTCAATCATTGGAACCGGCTATGTCGGCATTGTCAGCGGAGTTTGCCTCGCTGAAAAAGGACATCATGTTGTCTGTGTTGACAATAATTCAAAGAAAGTCAGCGAAATAAATGCAGGGCAAGCACCTATTTTCGAGGCAGGGCTTGACGAACTTCTGTCCCGGCACATCGGTGAGAACCTGATCGCAACCGATGATTTACCTACCGCGGTAGCGGAAAGCGAAATTACCCTTATCGCTGTTGGAACACCGTTTGATGGTAAGAACATTGATCTCAGGTTCATTCAGGCTGTTTCCGAAGAAATCGGCACTGCATTGAGGACGAAAGATGACTACCACGTCGTAGTCATCAAGAGCACAGTGATCCCCGGGACTACTGATTCTCTGGTTCGCGAGACGCTGGAAAGCAGTTCCGGCAAGAAAATCGGGGCATCTATCGGCTTGGGTATGAACCCGGAATTCCTTACGGAAGGTACTGCCGTGGCGGATTTCATGTATCCGGATCGAATTGTGATTGGCGGTTGTGATCGCCGGAGTCAGGATGTACTCGCAAATATCTATGCCGGTTTTACTGATATTGAGAAAATATACACCAATAACAGTACGGCTGAGATGATCAAATACACATCGAATTCGATTCTGGCCACAATGATTTCGTTTTCCAATGAAATCGCAGCGCTATGTGAAGCGCTGGGAGATATCGACGTTGTCGATGTAATGCGTGCCGTTCATGCATCTGCCTACTTTACAACGCGTACAAAGGACAATGCGCCAGTCACCGCTGCAATCACCAGTTTTCTTGAAGCAGGTTGCGGATTTGGCGGTAGCTGCCTGCCAAAAGACATCAAAGCACTGGCATCACAGGGCAACGCAAACAAATTACCAATGCATATGCTCAATGCAGTCATAGCAACCAACCTTGGACAACCCGAAAAAATCCTCGAGATTGCCAAACAGCACTACCCTTCAATTCAGGGGCTGAAGGTTGCCATTCTGGGATTGGCATTCAAACCGGACACGGACGACATCAGAGAATCGCCGGCATTCCCGATTATTCGGCTATTTGCAGACGAAGGCGCAGATCTGGTCGCATACGATCCGGTCGCAACTGATAACGCCAGACCGATGCTCACTGATATTGAAATTGAGTTTGCCAAGACCATGGAATCGGCTGTTGCTGACTGCACAATAACCATTATTGTCACATCATGGTCGGAGTTCAGCCAACTGCCAGAACTGATTTCCCAACTTGCTACTCCCCCGCTCATCATCGATGGAAGGCGCATGCTGGACAAGAATACTGTCAAGCGATATGCCGGAATCGGATTATCCTGAGGAAACTTTCTTGAAATTCACTACAACGCCGATACCAGGCGCATTTGTACTGCAGATGGAAGCGCATGAGGATCACCGCGGGTACTTTTCCCGGTTATTTTGTCGCGATGAATTCCAGCAACACGAACTCGACCCGAATATTGCACAGATCAATGTCGGACTATCACTAAAAGCCGGTACTGTCAGAGGTGTGCATTTTCAAATGGCACCACACGCAGACAACAAATATGTCCGTTGTCTGAACGGAAGCGTCTATGACGTCTGCGTAGACCTCAGACCTGATTCACCGGCTTTTCGGCAATATTTTGCCATCGAATTAACCCGGGATAACCGTACGATGCTGTATCTGCCAGCCGGCTGCGGGCATGCCTATCAGACACTCGTAGATGATTCCGAGATTATGTATACAACCAATCAACACTTTGTACCCGAAAGCGCCACTGGTGTCCGATACGATGACCCCGCTTTTGCGATAGAATGGCCAATAAAGATTACTGAAATTTCTGAAACGGATCGCGACTGGCCTGACTTCAAGTATTAAGCCAGCCCCATACGCGCCCGGAGGTAACAAATATGATCATTGTCGACACAGCATTGGAAAAAAGGGAAGCTGACGGGGATCCTGTCAGAGTCGGAATTATCGGCGCCGGGTATATGGGTCGAGGAATTGCCAGACAGTTTCTCAAGCCACTCACGGGAATGCGCCTTGGAGCCGTTGCCAACAGAACCTTGTCCGAAGCAAAGCGCGCATATACCGATGCCAACATCGATTCAGTCCAGCACTGCACAACCGTTGCTGAGCTCGAGTCGGCACTAGAGAAAGGCCGGGGTGCAATCGCTGACGATTGGACCTTGCTATGCGATGCAGACCAGATCGATGTGATTCTGGAGGCCACCGGCGAAGTTGAATTTGCAGCGCAGGTAGCCATGAGGGCGATCAACGCCGGCAAGCATGTGGTGCTCATGAATGCCGAAGTAGATGCAACTATTGGACCAATTCTGAAAGCGTACGCGGACAAGGCCGGTGTGGTCATCACAAATACAGATGGTGATGAACCAGGTGTTGCAATGAACCTTTTCAGGTTCGTGAAAACCATCGGTTATCACCCTGTCTGTGTCGGCAACATCAAAGGGATGATTGATCATTACCGAACCCCGGATACCCAGCGTGCATTTGCTGAAAAGTACAATCAGAAGCCCATCATGATTACATCCTTCGCCGATGGCACCAAGCTCTCCATGGAGACAACGGTACTCGCCAATGCCACGGGATTCGGAGTCGGCCAGCCAGGCATGTTTGGAATCGAATGCAATCATGTCAAGGACACCCTCGACTTCTTCCAACCGGAACAATTCAAGGATGGCGGACTGGTTGACTATACAATCGGTGCGGAACCGCATACCGGCGCTTTCGTTATCGGGTTCAATGAAGACCCGGTAAACCAGCAATACATGAATTATTTCAAGATGGGTGACGGACCCTTGTATTGTTTCTATACGCCTTATCACCTGCCCCATTTGCAGATTGTCACAACCGTCGCGCGAGCAGCGTTATTCCATGACGCAACTGTGACACCAATCGGCAAGCCATGCTGTGATGTCATGACACTGGCAAAACGGCCGTTAAAGGCCGGTGAGGAGCTGGACGGGATTGGTGGTTTCTGCACCTATGGCATGATAGAGAATGCTGAAACGGTGATGAAGAATGGCGGGCTCCCGATGGGCCTGTCACACGGTTGCCGGGTCAAAAGCGACCTTCCGATTGACCATATCCTTACCTACGACGACGTGGAGATGCCGGCGGTCAGGCTGGCAGATACGCTGCGCGCGGAGCAGGATGCCCGGTTTTTCGCAGAATATTTTCAACAGGAACGTATCGCAGGATAAGAACATAACGCATGGTCGAGACCTGATCTTGCAATCAGTGTCCGAACACTATTCCAAATCTGATATTGACCGTTGACTTATTCTGCAACCAGTCCGGTTGGTGGCATAGATTTCTGCTGACCCACAGCGGTTCCGGGTGCCGATATGAAACTTGTCGAAACAATGACTTCGTCGTAGTTCGTAAAAGTATCCTGACGACTCATATCTGCAACTCGCCCGGTATTGTAGGGTAGCAGCCAGAGTGTGTTGTGGTTCGGCCCATTGCCCAGATCCAGATCGTTGCGATCCAGGATAAGCTGGTATGCCGCACCATCACGTGCCGCGTATACTTTGACCTGGGTATCATTGCTGTACCCACCATACTGGCCCAACCTGACGTGAATCAAAAAAGTCAGCCACTCATCCGGGTAATACCTGAACCCACCGGAAACAGGATCGGGCGAACCTTGCACATAACCTGCCGGTTGCTGCTGGTAATATGAATACAACCCACCGTATCGAGCGCGATCATTTTCACAGGCAGAGCCTGCATTCTGTGGCCCCCAGTCAATAGCATTCTGATAAATAAAGTCCGTGCCAGAGCACGCAGTTACCGCTGATATCTCCCACGGAGGATATTGCCCGTCTGTATTGCGGTTGTAACCCTGCACTAACCCACGATGGTTCGTATTCTGTAATACGATCTCATTGAGTTGGTTCGATCCATATGGTTGCACCTGATTCGCGCCATTCATACTCGCGGCATGCCGGCTGATAATTGACTGCTTCCAGCCGCCTCCGCTCAGGAATGGATGGGTAGCCAAATATGCAGGTATGAACTGCCGGTACTGTACGTAGAACTCGTCACCAGGAGCAAATTCTCGCTGATCATCAGCAAGCCACCGGGCCCAGTTTCCACCAGCTGCTCCATCGGTGCGAAGAATATCGAATCGCAATGAGCCATTTCCCGATGCTTTAAGGTTTTGATCCCAGCTCACATGATCGGCATTGCTGCCCGCTAACCAGTTGGTTACATCAGCCTGGGTATCGAAACGTGTCGCCATAACAACCCCGGCAGCAGAGGATCTGTCACCCCAGTCTCCTGTCTGACCGCCGCCCCCACCTGCTGCGACCGTAACCGTCACCGATTGTATGACGGTACCTCCAGCCCCTGTGCAGGTAAGCGTATATGTCACTGGTACTGTGATTGGGCCAACTAATGAAGTCCCCGACAATCCGACACTGCCCGACCAGCCGCCTGATGTTGTACAACTGTCAGCACCGGTAGTAGACCAACCCAATGTTGAAAACTCCCCGGAAGAAACCTGGGCAGGTGAGGCAAGAATGCTCACAGTTGGAGCGGCCGGGCCTCCACCGCCTGCACTCAGCTTGTAGTAATAGACGTTTTGATCGACATTATTAACAACAATAAATGCATTTTTTGACGGAACATACCGAAACCGGCCATAGGTGCCATTCATATTGGGAGAACCCGGCGACACTGTGTTTCCTGCCGCAGGCGCCAGTTGTGTCCATACCCAGGTTACGGGATCCAGAACATATACTGATGTACCACCAATCCAGGCCACGAACTGGTCACTGGCCGCATCGTACTGAAACCCGATCTGATCAGCATTCTGGGCTGCCATATTTCCACTTGCCACAGCCTTAAGAGGTTGCGCATTGAGGTTATCCAGATCGTAGACAAAAATCCTTCCGGCACCAACAGCAACCAGATTCCGTCTTATTGGATCGATATCAGCCGTCATATAAATTGGCACTGAACCGGTCACTACATGATTGCTCCATTGGCCCGTGCCAGGATCATACATTTGCAATCGACCGCCATTGGTATGATGAATATAATGTAGACCAGACGCCGGATCATAAGCTGAGAAGGCACCCAGATCTGTGCCACCACCATCGATCCGATCCGTTCCCGCGATCCATGAGTTGGTACCAAAATCAAACATGTCAACCGTGCTGAAACTCGCCCCATTTAGGCTATAGCTGGCACTTGCATTCAAGGAGACAAACCGGTCCCGCTGCGAGTCATACTGCAAATCATTGTAAGTGTGCCTCGATGTCGGCTTGCCATCGGAATAATGTGACACAGCCATCTGGATGCTGGTACTGGGTTCAGTCAACCGGCTCCAGGTTTCAGAGAGGATATCAAATGCGTATAGCTCATTGCCCGCATAGCCAAGATGGCCGCCACCCCAGACGATTAACCTGTTGCGAGCCGAATCGAAAGCGCCACCATTCCATGCATCCATAACGCCGGCCACTCCGAGGTTTCCGGAGTAAGAGCACCCCCCGCCCGGGCAGGGGTCAACAGTGTCGAGACGGGAGCTAAGGACTTCGTGCCAAAACCCGGGCTGAAGGTTGTCGATAGGCGCGGCGCTTGCCGGCTTTATTGCGCTTTCGGTAAAAAAAGCTGCTACCGATATCACCAGTATCAAATATAGTTTTTGCATAGTGTCACTCATCGTTGCTCGATTGCTACCGTACGACTCTTCAGGATCAAAACCGGGAGACTTTATAGACCGGGACTTGTCAAAGGCAGGTGGTAATAGCAGTGACGCAAACCACCAAACCTGTTCCCAAGTTGCTGAATGCCAGATTCAAAGGGGATACTGCCCAGCGTAGCGTGAGCAAAACAAAGAGCACTAACCGGGCAACATGACTCGGTAATCCTTCCTGCTGGTAACCCCGCTATCATTAGGACAATACCCCTTAAGATCGGTGGCTTTGCGTCCCTGCCTTTCGACAGGTTTGCCTTTTTCAACCCGTCATACCTTGTAGAAAGTCCATCTCCACTGCAAGGTGAAAACATCAGTACTGAGAACTTCGTCACATTCGGTGCCCGGCATCCGGCCAGCTGATCCTGTTGCATGGTTACAGCAAATACAATTGTGGCGCCGCAGCGAATCTGCCGACTTCCCTGACACACGGCATCTCAAAACAGTAGACGATACTCACAGGCGGTCGTCAAGCCTCTCATGGAGGCCAGGGGCACTACTGTGGCATGTCACCGGACACCCTATTCCCTTATTTAACAATAATATACAAAGTATAGTGAAATAAGACTATTTCCGTGCTTCCTGAAAACCCGGTCAGAAGATTGATAATTAATGGTGTGTCGGACAGCTACGACCTGGATACAACTTCATTGAAAAGCTTTGCAAGTTCAGCCGTCTGGTTGCGCCGTGAGTACTGCGCGGCCATTTCACAATCAACAGAAAGTGCCGTGTCATTTTCGATTGATTGAATGAATTGCATGAGAAGTGACTTGATACTCGCCTTTGAGTCGAGGCTGGCAATACTTGACAAACCTGCTTCAAGTAGAGTTTGTGCAGTATCACCAGCAGGGTCGGTAAGAGCCAGAACAGGTCTCCCGGCCCGAAAATACTCGTAGAGTTTCGCAGGAATCTGATGGTTGCAGTTTGATGCCTGAAATATCAGCAAGCCGTCAACAGATAGCATTTCTGCAAGTGCTTCATCGTATCCAATACCGGGCTTGAGCTTAACCAATGCTGAAATACCATACCTTTCGATCAACTGCGCATGGTGAGCATCATGCCCGGTGGCACGCAGTGTCACCTCCAGTCGCGATGCATCAATTGATCCTTCGTCCTGTAATTCAGACAATGCTTCGAAAAAACAGGTTGGATCTCTTTCACTCGGGTATAACAGCCCGCTATGCACGAGTCGTATCGGGCCTTTCCTGGCTGATGAAACCAGGGATTGCGCATTCCTGAAATTTTCCTCGTCATAACCGTTACGGATCACAGCCCATTTATTTGAACTCTCGTTGGCATACCGGCCTGCGTAGATGGCCTTTGTGCGTGGTGCCGTTACTACCACGCGGGCAGCTCTGGATACCGTGGCTGCCTCAATAGTGCTGTAATTCTTCCGCACCCGCGGATCAGTCGGATAGTCGTCCTCCACCATCATGTCGCGAAAGTCCGCAACCCATGGCAACTTGCTGAATCTCTGAATGGTTGCAGCGACCAGATGAGCGGTAGGAAATGGATAGGTAGACCAAATCAGATCCGTTTTTGATCGTCGCAAATGTGCCAATCCGATGGGAACGGCTGACAGCCACCAGCTGCACCATACGTCAGGCTGAGCCAGTATCGAGGGGTAGCTGCCACGAAATGAAAGATGCCGGGCAGAATCAAGAGCCCAGGTCCGTATGACCCGGACCCCGTCCGGAATCTCGGCCAGCTGATCATCCCGGGTATTGCGATATGCCCACGGGCTTACTGTCAGTACGGTCGGCTCCCAGCCATGATCGAGCAGGTATGTTGAAAACTTCAAAGTGCGCTGCACCCCGCTGCTGCCAACAACCGGGGGGAAATGAAAAGCGACCATCAGTACACGCTTCACCATGATGAAATCCAGTCCCGACTAATTTGTTCTACCTGCTCACGCCACAGCCTTCGTGAAAAAGTGTGATCAGCATCAGGAAACTCCTGCCAATCCACAAGATCTCTTCGAAGGATCTTTTTCCAACTGCGGCTGCCGTCAACCAGTTGGCGGAACTCTGCTGCTGTCAGATCCTCACCGCTCATAATAAACAGCACTCTGCCTTTGAAGTTGTCCAGCCCATGCTCCATCCTGTCTATAAATGTCATCTGGTCATGGTTGCCGGTATCTGCCGGCGTCGATTTCCGAACCGGTTTTGCCGCTGTTAACGTATTTCGTATCAATGACTTCAGAGAATGAATGATCTTCACTTTTCCTGTCAGTATCCGGTGCCAGAAATCGCGACCCAGAATCTGCGCGACATAGTAATGTTTCATATAGGTTTTCGCGAGGCTCTGGTCATCTCTGACCCATGGGTTCAGTAATATCAATCCCTTGATCCTTGGATCAGATGAGGCATATATCATGGCAGCCGATGCAGCGTCGCACAGCCCCCACAATACAATCTCCCTGATTTCCGGGACATCCTCGCAAAGCTTGTCTACAGCAGCAGCAATATCAGGACCTAACTGTTCGAATGAAGTTTCACCATCACTATCGCCAATGCCGCGATGATCGAATCTCATCGTCGGAATGCCACTGGCTGCGAGATACCTGGATAGCAGCGTAAATTGGCGATGACTGCCAACCCTGAACTGCGGCCCCCCAACAACTATGAGAACCGCTCGTTGTCCCGAAAGCGCAGGCTCGTCCAATATTCCGTGCAATACCGCACCCTGACACCGGAAAGTCACTGCCTTTGTCTCAATCACCACTGATCTGCCCCTGCGAACAACATCGTGGTAGCTGACAGCAAATCCGGGACAATTGCTATTTCAGGAGTTGCCCAGAACTGGGGGCCGGAAATAACTGTTTTATTAACGGGCACCCCGCTACTTATCAAGTCGTCGGCGATTCTGCCTGCAAGAGCCGGGAATGACCCATCATCTGAACCGCTCACCTCGAACCAGCAAATTGACTCCGGCAGCTGCTTTGCTGCCAAACCGGACAAGTCCAAGGTATCAATGTGACTAACCAGATCCGGAGCCAACGTGTAGCCAGCAACTTCAACTTCCTCTCCTTGTTGCAACTGTTCTCGCAGACTGGCCACTGTATCCTCGGGTGAACCGCCCCTGATCATGCTTGCCATCAGGCGCATCCTCAGGAACCGGGTGATGAACTGCTTGCCACTGACACAGGGACACCAAAGGACAAGCTTGTCGACCGTTATGGATTTACAGGATATGGCATCCAGCGCAAGCAGCGCTCCTAGCCGGAGTGCCAGCACTGAAACAGGCTTGCTGGTGTCCACATTTGCTGCTTCCCCGACAATCGCAATATCATTCCGCCAGATATCCCACCTGGCATCGCTGAAATCCCCTGCACTATCACCGGTTCCGTACAGATCAGGCATCAACACCCGGTAGCCAGCACTGGCCAACTGGCGTGCCTGCAAGTTGAGCATGCGGCGTGATCGATTCATCTCCTCGGCGAATGGAGGAATGACCAGTACTGTGCCGGCAATCGGACTTTCCGGAACAAACTCGAGCACAAACAATTTTCCGGCAACGCCAGAAATAAATCCCGGTCGAATCCCGAACTCTTTGGTCATCAAATATCGATCAGCCGAGTTTATCGCTAACCAGTGCTATCAAATTTCCAACCGTTTCGAATGTTTCAGCACTGATTTCATCATCCTCGATGACAATACCAAAGTGATCTTCAAGGCCGGTAATCACTGTCAGCACAGCCATCGAGTCAAGTTCCGGAAGGTCCCCGAGCAATCTCGTCTGATCAGTAAATGTCTTTGCTTTATCCTCAATCTGCAATGACAATCCAATACTTTTCTTGACGCCGTCACGGATGAAGTCGCTAGCGGCCTGCGGAACGGAATTTTGTATTTCTTTGTTAATTGCTAAAATCTCCAACTCCAAGCCGGTACGGTCTGCTTTCGGTGAATCGCGAAAATCCACACAGATATAATTATCTGATTATGAATTTGGTGCGATAAAACAGAATTTCGTGTACCAGCAGCACCCCTGTGGGCAATTGACTTTACCCTGTGACATAAAGCAATACCAGTACGAAGTTCGCTATTCCGGCTATGCTCTGTCATCGGGAAAATCCGGCCAAACGCTATAATAACCGGCATCCCCGGCAAACGAACATGGCCCTACGTGACATACTTCAATATCCGCTGACCGCTTGGCGCTATAATTGGCTGTTGGCACGCACGGAAAATCACTGTCCGCAAAGTGAGCATATAACGACAACAGAATAGATTAAGGGACACTTATGACAGGAATTTGTGGTTGGCTGGGCCACACCCAGCAGCAACATGCTGACAGCCTGATTGATCGAATGACCGCAAATCTGCCTCCTGGCAGCGGCATGGGTGACAATCATTCCGTCGGGCAAATTGCGGGACGACTTTCCGGACGTTTTCAGGCGCAACTACCAGAGGCCGGCATTGCTGTCGTGCTTGACGGAGCGCCGCGTTGGGCCGACCAAAACCTCGCTGCCTGCGCTGTGGAGCACGGTCATGCACAGGCATTGCTCAAAGCCTATCTAGACAGTAGCGCACGGTTTCTTGAGTTGATTGGTGGAAGCTTTGCCTTGGCTATCCTCAATGAGAAATCAGGCGAACTATTATTGGCAGTTGACCGGCTCGGACAACGCCCATTGTGTTATACGCGCACTCCGGGCAATGAAGTAGTTTTCGGATCCACTACCAATTCAGTATTAGAATACGCCGGGGTCACTGCCAAACTATCCTCCCAGGCAATATACGATTACATGTATTTTCATGTTGTACCGAGTCCGGCAACCATATACACCGACATTTTAAAACTTGAGCCAGGGGAAATGCTTCGGTGTGATCACAACGGGATCCGGAAAGAATATTATTGGAGCCCCTCATTTAATACACCTGATAACACTGGTGCACAGCATCTTCAGGAAGAGTTACTGGAAAAGCTCCGGCAATCAATCGATCTGTGCCAGCCTGACCAAACTACCGGATGCTTTCTCAGCGGTGGTCTCGATAGCTCCACCGTGGCAGGTCTGGCCAATGAGACAACAGAGTCGCCAATGAGAGCGTACTCGATCGGATTTGACCAACAGGGCTACGACGAAATGGAGTTTGCACGCATCGCTGCTAACCATTTTGGTCTGGAACTAAGAGATTACTATGTTACGCCGGAGGATGTGGCAGAAGCCATGGGCCTGATCGCAACAGCCTATGATGAACCCTTCGGTAATTCTTCTGCAATACCTGCTTATTTCTGTGCGAAACAGGCCAGAGAGGAAGGCATCAGCCGCTTGCTGGCAGGCGATGGTGGTGATGAAATTTTCGGAGGAAACGAGCGATATGCCAAACAACAGATCTTTGATCGATATGAACTGGTTCCTGCATGGCTCCGTTCAATGTTTATCGAGCCAGCCCTGTTTACGCTCCCTGTTGACTGGAATCCCATCACCAGGAAAGCACGGCGCTATATAGAGCAAGCCAGGGTGCCAATGCCCGAGCGGCTGCAGACGTACAATTATCTGCACCTCAACTCACCGAGTGAGATATTCGACAACGGCTTTCTTGGCGAAGTTGATACTAATGCCCCGATTGCATCCATGGAAAGCTGGTATGACAGAAGTAGCGACGCTGACCTTCTCAATAAAATGCTTCATTTTGACTGGAAGCTGACGCTTGCCGACAATGACCTGCGAAAAGTAAATCGCATGTGTGAAATTGCCGGTGTTCAAGTGGATTACCCTTTGCTGGATGACGAATTGATCGCCATGTCAACGCGAACTCCATCTAAGCTGAAAATGAAGAACAATCAACTCAGATCATTCTACAAGTCTGCGCTGGCAGAGGTTCTGCCAACACAAATATTAACAAAAGAGAAACACGGCTTCGGCTTGCCATTTGGGGAATGGCTCAAAACCTCAATACCCTTGCAGAATGCCGTACTGCCCCATCTGGAACTTCTCAAGGATCGCCGGATATTCAAAGCCGGTTTCATTGATAAGCTGATACACCAACATCAGACGGAGCATGCTGCATATTACGGCAATATAATCTGGGTACTCACCATGCTCGAAATGTGGCTACAGGCCCATGCCGCCTGACGTGGAAAACATCTCCTGACCTATCTCAGGAGTATTAAAAACTCTAGTTTTCCTGCTACTGACTGTCTTCCCAGACACCCAGCCGCTTGAGTTTATTCTTGAGCCCCATCAAGGGGTAGCCTAATTCATAAGCTTTCAGGGCATGCTCCAGTGCCTGGTCATATTCCTTCAGGTCTACATAACCAAGACCCGCATTATAGTGAGTTTCAGCGGATTCCGGCGCAAGCTCAAGCGCCCGTTCAAAACTCGCTTGTGCCTCCTCCGGGCGATCAATTTTCAGGAAGTAAATCCCCTGCAACATCCGTGCAGTCGGATCAGTCGGAGCCAATTGAATCGCTCGCACAAAATAGCATTCTGCAGAATAACGCAAACGGGCAGCACCACGCGGTACCATCTCGACGTAGTATCGAAGCATTGAGTAAAGTGCTCTGTGATGGTTCGGAAATGCTCGCAGGGTGTAGTCGATATCTCCCCCCAGCATCGCGCTTCCATTGCCCTTTGCTGCATGACCGACAAGCCGCTCAACTCCGGCATCAAAATGCGCCCGTTCTACAATTGGCAGTTTAATCGTGAAATGCTCCGAGTTGGTGTAATCGTATGGACCATACCCGTTTTCTAGTGAGCCACAACTATTAGTGTCTTGTGCAACAGCATTTAATGGCACGGAAAGCATTAGCAACAGCAGCCATGTAGATATTACCCAGCAAGAAATCTTAGCCAATTTTCCCTCCGTTAATGCTGCTTGTCGCCAGCCTATGATGTCAAATATGACGGACACCGGCAAATGCACGATAGTTCCACGTTACCGAGCGGCATTTCTGATTACCGATTCTCTTAAAGCTCTGTTTTTATTGACTATTATTTCATTCCCTGAGAATGATGATCCTTCCCTGCTCATTATGCAAAGAGTAACGCGCTGACCCCCGAAATGCCTGCTAAACCCGCGCAGCACCTGGTGAAAAATACGCTTTCAGCAATCGCAGGGTAAATCGCAACCTGGTCTTGTCCCATGAAACGATACGAGGTAACTGCAACATATCGCCATGGCGTGTTACGCAACCGTGGGCAGTCGAAACTGCAGCCCGAAACCCAAGATCTCTGACAATCTCGACATGCTCGCAATTGTAGTCGGTGCCAGGCTCACCGTTGGGATACGCAAACGTATTGACTGATTGGCCCGTTATACACTCCAGGCGGTCTTTCCCCTGTTCAATTTCCTGTTTCGCAGCTGCCAGGTCAATGCGTGCAAGTATCGGGTGGCTGACAGTATGCCCTCCAATTGACATCCCCTGTTCTGCCAGCATTTTCACCTGCCCGGAACTCATCATGAGATCAGCCGGCAGGTCAACACCAGCGGCAGAGGCAATCTGATCCGTACATTCCTCTCGTGCAACGAGATCCATATACTTTAGTTGACCCAGCAGTCTTGTGATGGCCTCCCGTCTATCCGCCTGCGTCTTCAGGCAATAACGACCTAATTCAAGATGCTCCAGACCCAGCTCATCATGTTTGCAGATACGGATGGCCTCGATAACCGTATCGTTCCACATTCGGCCTCCATCCAGAAATTCTGCAGCTACGAAAAAAGTTGCCGTCAGATCATTCTTTTTCAGAATTGGCAAAGCAACTGTTGCGTTGTCACGATAACCATCATCGAAGGTAATCACCACCGCACGATTCAGTAATGAGCCTTCTTCAAGGCGAGTAACAGCCTCATCAAGACTGAGAACATTAAAGCCATCGGCCAAAGCACTGGCATGTTGCTCGAACATTGCAGCGTCGGTCTGGCTCGGGCGAAGCGGGTCAGATACCGCCAGCACCCGGTGGTAAGTCAGGATCAGGAACTTGTTATCGAATAACACTGTGCCATCGCGCCTGTATTGAATCGCCTCGAAAAACAGAATGCTGAAAATAGCAAATAACTTTCACCACAACAGCAGCAACTACTGAAATCGTTTTGCCGGCGGTCGATCATGTGACAAACGCTGAAATCCTGAGGATTCTGTACTTTCAGCAAAGGTAACTGATTCGATTTCATCAGCTGAAACCACTCTCAATAGCGCAATCAATACAACCAAATGATAATAGAGATCAAAATAGGCAAGGCCCAGAAATGCTCCACCAACAGCATAGCCGACAAGACTGGCTTGCAGCATTGCACCGAGATCTACCACCCAACCAAGCTCGGGAGAAGCCCGTGCCCGCCTGGAAACTTTCCCGGCCTCCCGGAATGCCATGATTCCGAGCAACAGGAACAAAAATAAACCAACGAATCCATGTTCACCGAGAACCTCAAAATAGATACTATGCGCATCATGAAAATCTTCCGGATCCGGCGCATACTTCTCGAACAGCTCCGGGGTAAATGCGCTGAAGCCACCACCGGTCAAGGGACGATCTTTTGCCAGGTTAAAAGCGAACTCCCAGGCGTTAATGCGGCCCATTGCTGACCCATCCTGCTGGTATTCCGAAATTGAAGTCATACGCTCTTGCCACGCAGGCGGCATCGCAAACCAGAATAGTGGTGCACAAACGATCAATGCCACAGCAAGCCAGCCCTTTTTTCGACTCTTCAGCCACACAAAGCCCAGCATTGCAGCTATGGCGAGAAAAGCACCTCGGGAATGTGTCGCCAGAATTGCCAGTGCAGTCAATCCCATGGCTGCATACAGCCCGAGCCGTACGTATTTCTGTTCCGCCTGCAATACGAGATACCACATCAGGGGCATTATCATGACCATTGCGACACCCAGCGAGTTGTTTCCTTCAATGAAGCTTCCCGCCGGCCCCCAGACAAGATAGTTGCCACCAGTCAGAATCGAAAAAATCCCGCCCTTTACTCCGAAAAATGCCAGGCAGGCAACAATAGTCCAGACAAGATATTTGATGCGCACTTTGCTCCGCATTAATATCAGCGTGACGATTGAAAACAACTGAATCTTCATGGTCCGGTCCCACTCCGGCCATGCACTTTCCGGCACCAGGGAGAACAAGGTGCTGATATTCATCCACAGTACAAAAGTGAGCCAGATCCCGATCATGGCGGTCACTGAAAAACCCTTCCGTTCCTTGCAAAACAACAAACCAATGAGTGTGGTAACACCAACAATCTGTGCAAACGGAAAATCATAGGCAAACCCCCAGGTCAGCCGGTGCGGATTCATATATCCGAGCCAGGACCAAACGAGAACACCGATATAGGGCCGCACGAGAATCAGGGGCAGTGCACCCGCCACAATCAGCAGTACGAGCCAGTCTCTCATCGTGATGTCACCAAGGATTTCATAGGCGACAGAATAACATGATGAAAAGCCATCATATCGCCTGCAGCACACATCGCTGTGATTGTGATGATTCCGAATAGCCAATTCTGAGAACAGGTTCGCATACGAAGCTTCCTGATATACTTGACTATCATTTGCCGCCATTCCCCATGAAACAAGCAGTCGAGAATGATACCCGACTTCAAATTTAACAAGCTCTGAGAACCCGGATGCCTGTACGATGAAAACCATACTGTATGTTGCGGCGTCGCAGTTTTCCGGATCAACACTTGCATCATTTCTGCTGAATGCGCACCCGGACGTTACCACTGTTGGCCATACGATGGGTTGGCATTTTGGGCCAGATGATGACTTTCTCTGCTCCTGTGGCGAGCCGCTGGACCAGTGCCGCTTTTATCGAAATATTGCCGATGCCTACGCATCAAATGAGCTCCGGTTCGATATCAGGAATTTCGGCACGGAAGTCAGGCTATCGGTGAATGACCGACTCAACCGATACCTCACGGCTTCACTTCCATTGGTTCAAAGCAACAGGCTGGAGCAGCTTCGCGATCTGCTGGTCTCGAAATTCCACCGCAACTCATCCCGAATCGAGCGGCAGCTGCACACCAATGCTGTATTCATGACTGCCGCGATGGAATATTGCAATGCAGATATCTATGTAGACAATTCTCATGACCCATACAGACTACGGCAGCTCGGAAAAATAAAATCTCTCGCCCTGAAAAACATTCATCTGGTACGCGACCCGCGGGGAGTAGCGCTATCATGCATGAAGCACTCCAACTGGACACCGGAACTTGCAGCAAAACTTTGGCTGCGACGCCAATCAGATATTTTGAGAATCAGTGGCGCAATGGGCGCTCCGAACCTTCTTGTATATTATGAAGACCTCTGTAGTGACGTTAATGAGACTTTGCAGAAAATACACCGGTTCGCAAATATTGACCCTGCTCCCTTCTCCGGAAGCTTCGATCAAACCGAGCATCACATCCTGGGTAATGACATGCGACTACGCGGCGGGAAAATCCGGCTGGACGAGCGCTGGAAAACGGAGCTGAAGCCTCATCACATCGAGAGTATCGAGTCACTTATATTGAAGGCCACTGATAACCGGCGCAATGACCGGTTACGATCAATTGCAGAGCACTATCTCGGGAATCATGGAGGCAGGAACACGCCTCCCTTTTGATATACACAGAGTCATCACACCCGTCGACCGGTTACGATCAATTCTATGCCAAATGCCTCTGCAGCAATTCAATCATCCTTTCCAGTTCATCACTGGTGAGTTGTTCATGACATGGCAGGTGAATCAACTCTCTCGTGTAGCGGTTGGATATTTCACAATCCGAGCGACCACAGTTCTCCCATCGATACATTGGAAAACCGCTCCGCTTGAGTACCGGGAAGGTTTCCTCCGGATCTGAAATGATCACCGGCACCATATACGGGATAGTAGCCGATGGAATTTCCGGAAATAAAGCTTCGCATCTCGACAAGCCGGCTACCACCTGACAAAGACGGATATAATTCAGTCGCCGTCTGTCGACTGCATTTTCAGGCGAACAGAATCCGACAATCACACGTGCCGTTCGCGTCATGGGTCGCCCGTAATTCTCGCGGTCAATATGATCCAGTTGGCGAGCAGCCTGCTCCACGGTTGCCCCCGATACTTCATCTGCCTGTTCCCGCAACCGGCTAACCATCCTGATAAACGGTGAAAATACGAATCGAAGAACCGGTAATCGCCCGTGTTTAAATGATATCTCCAGACCATTGACCAACGCCTTGAGATCACGCTTGATCGATGAGTTGCCCCTGTCACGTATCACACTCAAGTCGTGGCTGGAGCTGGCAAGAAACCCTCCATCCGTGACCGGAAAAAACTTCGTCGCACTACCCACGATATAATCCCCGTTCGTCCCGATGCTATCGCCACCCGGCATTCGATAGAAAACGTGGGCACAGTCCTCAATCAAAGTCAGATCATTTTCGGCACACAACCGCTTGATGTCCCGCATCGGCTGCGGGAACCCGAAAAAATGCGGCACCAGTATCGCTTTTGACCGCGCCGTCAGCTTTGACTCAACATCCGCGATGTCAATCGACAGGTCGGCGTGAACAGCATAGAGGACATCCTGTGCACCGTGGACCCAGACAGGTTCGCGCATTGATTTGCAGTTATACGCAGGAACCAGAACTTCAGACAAGCTGTCGATACCTGATAGCCCCAGCGCCAAAGCGATAGCCGATGTTCCGCTTTCAACTTTGCAAACCGTCATCCCGGAATAGACATCTTCCACAGTATTTTTTGCGATCGGGAAACGCCAGCCTTTCGTGGACATGACCGGAAGTACGGGTACAGGAGCATTTATCATCTAATGACCGGTATAATATTCAGGTGATGTCATCCAGTTGTGCATGGCAGAAAGCACTATCAGAACCCGCGCATCTGATCAACTATCATCTTTCCATTCAAAAATCGTATTACTCGAGCCCTCGAGTGTTGTATGCCCGTACCCTAGCGCCACCAGAAAATCTGTAAGCTCCGCGGAATTGTCTTCAACTATCAGTACGGGGTGGTCGCGCTCCAGAAGGTTCCGCATCCCCGATAGCACTGACACTTCGTGCCCTTCCGCGTCAATTTTCGCCAATTTGATTGTCCCGGGGATTTTAATAGCATCAATTGCTGCCGTCATGACCTGGAGGCCTGCAGAGTCGTCTGTCAGGTGCGCCATATAAAAATTCTCAAGACCGGAATCGAACTTGGGTATGGAGATCCCCACAATTCCGGTGGAGTCTGATGCAGCAAGATTCAGCAGAGTAACGTTATTCAGAGGAAACCGGGCCATATTCGCTGCAAGCAACTCGAATGTTGCGGGTACCGGCTCGAAAGCAATAACACGCCCCGAATGCCCGACCAGTTCCGACAGCCGAGCCGTATAGTGACCAATATTTGCGCCTATATCGAGAACCCAGTCGCCATCCGAAACCCATTTGTCCAGCATCGCGAATTCCTTCTCATCGGTGTAGAAGGTGCCCCGCCTTATCTGGTAAGAAAACTGAGTTCTCTTAAGCTCGTTTTGCCAACGCCCGGGAAGTTTGCTGGCCATTTTCTTCGCCAGGTTCTTAAGTGCCATATTCCTGCCTGTCTATGACTGATCAATCTGAATACTATGCGGATACCAATAGCTTGCTGTAAAGGGACTGATACTCACTCAGCATACTTGTAATACTGAACATGTCCACGGCGCGGCTCCTGCCCGCCCGACCGTGTTCTGCTGCGATTGGGATATTCCTTGCGTATTTTTCTATAGCGCAAGATAGCGCATCAACATCAGCACGGGGCACGATCATACCGTTCAGATCGTGCTGCACCAGCTCTGAATTGCCACCCACATCAGTCGCAATGACCGGCAAACCACTTGCCATCGCTTCCAGTATCGTATTGGAAATACCCTCTGCAAGCGAAGGCTGTACAAATATGTCGAGCGCTTGCAGGACTGCAGGAACATCACTTCTCGCGCCGGGCACCCAACTGAGTTGAGTAAGCCCTTCATGTTTCAATGCCTGAATAATTGCAACTCTAAGCTCCCCGTCTCCGATAATGACCAGTCGCAGCCGCTCTCTCAAATCCGGGGAGCGCTTGACCAGCTGAATAAATGCATTAGCCAGAAGCAGTTGGTCCTTGACGGGCTCGAGCCTGCCCACCGTCCCGATCAGAATTGAATCCGGCCTGAAATCCCGGTCGAAACTCTCCCGTATCGATTGTCTTTCTGAATGGGGCTGAAATCGTTCAGTATCAACTCCGTTGCAAATTTGCAAAATTCGCGACCCGGCAATTCCGACTGAGTGACGCAAGTAACCGGCAAGATCTCCGGACAGTGCGACATATTGATGCACCAGCGGCGAATGAAGCTTGCGCAGCAGCCGAAGCTTTTTGTTTCTGGCATCAAGGTCGTTGATGTCCCAGCCATGTTCACTGTGAATACGCACCGGAACTCCGGCGAGTAATGCCGGCAACAACGCATCCAGGGCGGCTATATTCCGCGTATGCACGATATCCGGTGCAAGCCTCCGGAATACTCTGAACAGCCGCCACAACGCTGATAAATCCGTACCAGGCTTTTTGTGTATTGCAACTATTTCTATATCGTCCCGTACCAGCCGAAACCTGAAATCCGTAAAATCATCGATGCAGATAATCGCATGCCGGAAGCCATCGGAAGGCAGCCCGTTGATCAGATTGATGAGACCATTTTCCAAGCCGCCTACATCCAGGCGGAAGATGACGTGGGCAATAAGGGGCATCTTTTTTTGATTATTCAAGGTGGGCAGCTTTTCCGAAAAACAGGCACATATTACTCAGATCGATTATAAAGATACGGTATCACGCTGCATAATGACTACCAGTTTTCAGACGCATTTGGTATTCGCAACCGCCCGACCACCCTATAATCCGGGAATTCGAGCAATTATCAGGAACCAGGGGTTCCCCAAAACCCATGATTGAGACACTAGCAGACCTGATTCAGCATTCAGCCGACCGTAGCCCCGACTCCATGGCAATTTGCCACAAGTCCGAATCTACCAGCTATGCTGACCTTTACGGAGCCACCAAGGCTTTTGCAGCAGGTTTGGCGAGCCTTGGGATCAAACGCAATGACCGCATTGCCGTATTGACCGGGAAACAGCCGGAAGCCGTGATTGCCATGTTCGGCGCCGGACTGGCTGGTGCTGTGTTTGTTCCGATCAATACGCTGTTCAAGCCGGCTCAGGTCGCCTACATATTGAACAATTGCGATGTACGGGTTCTTGTCACTACCCAGGCGAAGCTGAACGAACTGGCCCCAGTAACGGGGCAGTGCTCAAGTCTGGACAAGATCATCATCATTGACAACAATGATCCTCCATCGCCCGAGTCCGGACCGGAGGTACTTGGCTGGCACCCGGTTTGCCAATCCGGCAAAGGCGCAAGCTTGCCACGAGTCATCTGCTCCGACATAGCAGCGATCATGTACACCTCCGGTAGCACCGGGCTGCCGAAAGGTGTTGTGCTGTCCCACGCTAACATGACCATTGGGGCACAGAGCGTGGCGCACTATCTGGAAAACTCACCTGAAGACAGAATTCTGGCGGTTCTCCCGCTAAGCTTCGATGCCGGCCTCAGCCAGCTAACAACCGGCTTTTGGGCAGGCTCATGCATCGTTCTCCATGATTATCTGCTGGCAAGAGACATCGTCCGGATTGTCGAACAAGAGCAGGTTACCGGCATTACCGGTGTTCCGCCGTTGTGGATGCAACTTGCCGATCAGAAATGGCCGGAGAGCAGTACCGATAGTGTCCGGTACTTCGCCAATACCGGGGGTAAAATGCCCAGGGAAACCCTGGCTCAACTATGCAGGATTTTCCCGAAAGCAAAGCCTTATCTTATGTATGGACTTACCGAGGCATTTCGCTCTACCTACTTGCCACCCGCTGAGGCAGACCGCCGGCCGGACTCGATGGGCAAGGCAATCCCCAACGCCGAAGTAATGGTAGTTGCTGAGGACGGCTCTATCTGTGGCCCGGGCCAGGTCGGTGAACTGGTACACCGCGGGCCATTGGTCTCGCTTGGCTATTGGAACGACCCGGAACGAACGGCCGTCAGATTCCGGCCGGCACCCGGCCAGTTGCCAGGCCTGACAAACCCGGAAATCGCAGTCTGGTCCGGAGACAGGGTAAAAATGGACGCCGAGGGGTTCTTGTACTTCGTCGGTCGCCTGGACGATATGATTAAAACTTCTGGTTACCGGGTCAGCCCCGCCGAAATCGAGGAAGTAGTTTACGATAGCGGCCTGGTTTCTGAAGTGGTGGCCCTTGGCATCCCCCACGAACAGCTTGGTCAGGTCATTGTGCTGGTCGCCAAGCCAAAAATTGACAGAGCAGCGCCGACTGAAGCATTGATGGCGCATATTCGCACCCAGGTTCCGAATTATATGATTCCGGAAGCCATTCACTGGCAAGATACGTTGCCACGAAATGCTAACGGCAAGCTGGACCGGAAAGCCATAACAGCAGCACTCGATGATGATTCTCGGGAGCAAACAACATAATGTCTTCCGCTCTCTCTGTGCATACTACGATCGAGGATTTCGAGGTACGGGATGGTTGTCTGTGTATCGGCGGCAATAGCATTACCGAGCTTGCCGCTGAACTTGGCCCCTCGCCTTTTTACGTGTATGACAGCGAGTTGATCAAAAAACGAATCCGGCAACTCAGAGATGCCCTGCCCAAGGCAATCAGCCTGCACTACGCCATCAAGGCGAACCCCATGCCTGAAGTGGTAGACCTGATGAGCCACCACATTGATGGTCTTGATGTCGCCTCGGCTGGAGAGCTTGAAATTGCCTTGTCGACCTCCTGCAAGCCCGCAGATATCAGCTTCGCCGGGCCAGGCAAGTCGATAGCAGAACTCGAAATGGCAGTGGCCGCCGGCGTAACGCTGAACGTCGAGTCTGAAACGGAACTTGACCGAATCGTCACGATTGCCCAAGCCACTGGATCACGCCCAAGAGTAGCAATCCGGGTCAATCCGGACTTCGAGCTGAAGAGCTCCGGAATGAAAATGTCCGGCGGATCCAAGCCATTCGGCATTGATGCGGAGCAGGTGCCAGCTGTTCTCGGATTAATGAAAACATTACCAGTCGATTTTATCGGTTTTCACATTTTCAGCGGTTCACAAAATCTGCGTCCGGAAGCCATCTGTGAATCGCAGTCACAGGCTCTGGAGCTTGCTTTCAGACTGGCTGCCGACGCCCCGGTTCCCCCGCAGACAATCAATATCGGCGGCGGCCTGGGCATCCCCTATTTCCCTGGTGATCAGCCACTGGATCTCTCCCCCATCGCGGCAAACCTCTCTGGTCTGCTGGAGCTGACAAAAGAACGCCTGCCGGGCACTGAAATCGTCATGGAACTTGGCCGGTATTTCGTGGGAGAAGCGGGTGTCTACATCTGCACTATCGTAGACCGCAAGGTATCACGCGGGCAGGTCTATCTGGTGACAAATGGCGGCTTGCACCATCATCTGGCAGCCTCCGGTAACTTTGGCCAGGTGATCCGCAAGAACTACCCGGTAATCATCGCCAACCGGATTGGCTCCAGCGACCTCGAAACCGCTTCGGTCGTGGGCCCCCTGTGTACTCCGCTTGACCTGCTGGCAGACCGGATGACTCTTGCCAAGGCGCAAATTGGTGATTTTGTCGCGGTGTTTCAGTCTGGCGCTTACGGCTACTCGGCCAGCCCGCACAACTTCCTGAGCCATCCACCGCCAAACGAATATCTGCGCTGATATACATGTTATTTCATCCAGAACTGCGTGAGGCCACTATGTTAGTCATCAGCCGGTGCAGTTTTTCGGTGGTATCTTGCCATGAAAAACGCATGGCCGATTGGCGAATCTGCTCCGGGTCAATTCCCCGCTGAATCAACAGCTGCCATGCTGTAGCAAGAGCATCGGCGCTTCGGTCAGGCACCAATCCACCGCAACAGGGATCCGTAACCAGCTCCGGAACACCTCCGACCGCTGTTGCCAGAACCGGTGTACCACAGGCCAGACTTTCGAGAATCACATTGGGCATCCCCTCGCGTTCTGACATCAGAATCAGTGCATCGGCTGATCTGTACCACTTTCTCAGAGCCTCTGGCGCCAGCGTTCCGGTAAATTCAACGCGATCCCCGACACCCAGTTGGCCGGCCAGTTGTTCCAGCCTCCCCTGCTCGGTTCCCCTGCCGATCACAGCCAGGCGTGCATCCGGTAACTGCTGAATGAACCTGATTGCGATGTCGTGACCTTTTGCGGATTTGAGTGCACCTACGGACAGAAAAACCGGCCCACCAGGCACCACGGGTTTTTCTGATTGGCTGCTCTGGGGCGAGAAGAAATCAAGATCCACACCATTCCTCAGAACGTGAATTTTTTCAGGAGGCATACCGAGATCACGCATGGTGCACGCGAGTGCCTCGCTAACCGCAATCAATGCGGCGGCGCCTTCTGCCGCCTGGAGCATCTGTTTTCTTGGAGACTCAAAACCGGCAATGAGATTAATGTCTGAACCGCGGGCGGTAATGCAATAGGGTAATTTTAGCGTTTGGGCGATACGAGCTGCGGCAACCCCGTCAGGGTAGAAATAGTGTGCGTCAATCAGCGCCACATCCAGTTCCTTCACATAGCGGGCAACCGGTCGTCTGCAGGCACTCGCCATCAGCATTGGCGCCATACTCATTCCCAACTTCGGAATCAGTGGAAAGCGCGGGTGTATCACATCAATTTCGAACCGGCGATCATGCCGGGAGATTGCGGCCATAGCCGCATAATCGCCGAACACCCCGGCCCGAAACGGAAACCAGGGCACCGGCGATATCACTGTTGAACGAATGTCAGTATTGCCAACCAACTCACGAAGTCGCCGCTCAACGAATATTCCATGACTGGGATCGATGTTGTTCGGATACAAACTGGAAAATGTGATAATTCGCACAACGGGCAACCTTGATAATTGACTGGAATTCAGCCCCTGGTCTAACCCGGGTGCATCATTCTTTCCAATGTTACGCCGTTAGAGATGCTAAATAAAAAAGGCTTAGAGGCAAACCCTCTAAGCCATTGTTTTATGGCAGCCACAAGACCAGAATACAGGTACGCAATCTTGACAAAAGCGATGAATTTCCAACGTAATGACAGATTGCTGCCTCCCGAATGCAAGGTCCGGCCGGGAATCGCCCCCGGATACGATTCAACGAGACACCTCCATGAATTTCAATATAATTCAGGGTCGGGTATCGGATCAGGAGTAGAGAATTGCGGGTTGTTCGACTCCACCGTTTTGGAGACATTGAGGGTCTGGAGCTTGGCTGGTCGCCGGTAGGCAAGCCGCTCATGACGGTCTATTTCTACCGGGTCGGCCAACTGATTATCGATAGCGGCCAGCGCCATATGCAGAAGGAAGCTGTCGAATTCGCATCATCTGCGCCGGTCCGGGCTATCCTGCTCACACATCACCACGAAGACCATAGCGGCAACGCAGCGGCGCTCAGGCGCGCCACCGGTGCACCGGTCTTCGGACATCCGGTCGCAGCGGAAAAACTGCGCAACGGTTTCCGGGTTCTGCCCTATCAGTGTCTGGTCTGGGGTCCGGCGGAGCCCGTGATTGTCGAACCGCTTCCGGAGAAAGTTGAAGCTCCCGGTGCGACGGTAGCACCAGTGCATGCACCGGGACACAGCAAGGACCTGACCGTATACATCGACACTGAACGCGGCGTGCTCTTTTCCGGTGATCTGTATATCGCGGACCGCATCAAGTTTTTCCGCAGTGATGAACGCATTGCCGACCAGATCAAATCATTGCGGCGCGTACTCAGGCTCGATTTCGACATGCTCCTTTGCGCCCACCGCCCGCAAAAAACCGGGGGCAAAACCAGGCTCAAGGCAAAACTGCAGTTTCTCGAAGACTTCCTGGGCCTGGTGACCCGATTACACGACCAGGGACTTTCGGAACGGCAGATCATGCACGCCCTGCCTTTCAAGGAGCAGACAGGTACGCTTTGGCTGACCACGGGAAATGTAGGCCTGCGGCATATGGTCC
Source organism: Gammaproteobacteria bacterium (assembly GCA_024277915.1). GTDB lineage: Bacteria > Pseudomonadota > Gammaproteobacteria > Steroidobacterales > JAJRUG01. The sequence goes on along the minus strand of JAJRUG010000070.1, from coordinate 1,488 downwards.
GTTCATCGCTCGCAACGTTGACCACTCCGTGAATGCAGCTATTTTGAATACAGGATTGGCTTCGTGGAGATACCATGAAATGCTTTGTGCCGGTACTCGTTCCGGGCGCGGATTCAGCTGGGGTACAAGCTGCAACTGTAGTGATGAACGGAACGCTTGCACAGGAAGTGCTCGGTATTCTCTACCTCGATTAACTCACTGATATTGGCTCGTTCATTTTTTGCAAAGCCATAGATAAAGAATGCCTTGTCATGGGATCATGACTCCGGAGCCCATGCCACACGATTCTCACACAGTGCATGATCCGAACCATGGCGCGTGAGTATCATTCACCAAGGAGAGATCAAGAATCAAGTCCGGGAATCCAAAAACAGTGACTTACGTCACATTTTGGTGTTGACTCACTATTCCTTTCAGGCTATATTCCTTACATGGAATATATATCCACTACGCAGAGCAAAGCATCGCTGCATGGGGAATGCGACCGCACACTAATATGTGTGCTTGGATGATCGGCTGAGTCAATAGCTGGTGAGTTGTGAGGTTGAATACACGGATGAATTTGAGGACTGGTGGAATAGTCTTTCTGAGGATGAGCAAGATTCAGTTGCCGTTTACGTTGGACTCCTCGAAGAAAGAGGTGCTCGGTTGCGGTATCCACACAGTTCGGGAATTAAGGGTTCGAAGCACTCACATATGCGTGAACTTCGTATTCAACACCAAGGCGATCCGTATCGAGTCCTATACGCCTTTGATCCCCGCCGGATGGCAATACTGCTATTCGGCGGGTGTAAGACAGGAGATAATCGCTGGTACGAGATAAATGTACCGGTGGCCGATAGACTTTACGACAAACACTTAGATATTCTCAAGCAAGAAGGAGAAATATGATGGCTAAAAAGTTTAAGGATCTTCGTGACAATATGTCTCCGGAACGGTGCGCTAATGTTTCCGAAAGGACAAATGATCTGCTAGCGGAGATGCCAATGTACGAGCTTCGTCGTGCCATGCGGCTGTCACAAGAACAGATTGCTGAGGAACTAGAGATCAAACAGGGCTCAGTTTCCAAACTTGAGCGACGCACTGATCTATATATATCTACATTGCGGCGTTATATCGAAGCAATGGGAGGGAACCTTGAGTTACGAGCGAACTTCCCCGATGGATCTGTAAGCATCTCGAGCCTTGGCGAAGTCAAAGAACTGACTGACAAGTTGGAGTTGGCACAAAACGTCCTGTGATTATGTGTTACTGCTCAGCGCATAAATCGAAGATTCTAATCCGTCACGCACGCTTTACCCAGCTAATGAGGCTCGGAACTACCTTGATGGGATCAGTCGCACCAAATGCGTATTCTGGTGATTCCGATCACCGGTACTGGTTTTATTCGATCACCCAATATTCCTAACGCGACGGGTCCGATGGTATCACTGTGAGTGATCGGAATGAGCCAGTTCGCTCATAATTTTACGCATCGACTCTCCTTTG
>JAJRUG010000005.1 GCA_024277915.1 Gammaproteobacteria bacterium | reverse complement strand
GGCATTCAGGGCGGGGGAGAAGCTGAGGAACGAGTAGCTGCCGTTGGCATCCGGGGCGGCCTGACCCTCGCGGGCGATCTGGGTGACGATTCCGCCGGCGCCGCGAAAGATCCCGCTGTCATCCGTGGACCCGCCGCTGGTGCCGGTCAGAGCGCCTAAAAAGGCCGCCTGCCCGCCGGCGTTCAGGGCGGGGGAGCCGAAGAACGTGTAGCTGCCGTTGGCATCCGGGGCAGCCTGATCCTCGCGGGCGATCTGGGTGATCGTCCCGCCGACGCCGCGGAAGATCCCGCTGTCATCCGTGGACCCGCCGCTGGTGCCGGTCAGAGCGCCTAAAAAGGCCGCCTGCCCGCCGGCATTCAGGGCGGGGGAGAAGCTGAGGAACGAGTAGCTGCCGTTGGCATCCGGGGCGGCCTGACCCTCGCGGGCGATCTGGGTGACGATTCCGCCGGCGCCGCGAAAGATCCCGCTGTCATCCGTGAACCCGCCGCTGGTGCCGGTCAGGAGGCCTCTAAAGGCCGCCTGCCCGTCGGCGTTCAGGACGGGGGCGCCGAAGCTCGAGTAGCTGCCGTTGGCATCCGGGGCAGCCTCGCCCGAGATTGCGATTTGCGTGGTCTGCCCATCGGCCAGCAGCGGGACGGGTAGCAGGATAACGCTCAGTAACGCGAGCAGAAAGCTGCGCATCAGTACAGGATTTGAAGTCATTGGTATTCCCCCTTGCACTCGCCGGTGCCTCTATCCTGAGGCTCCCCGGTGGTGTGATTCCAGCAGCAGATCCCTTGGCAATTCTTTATTATTCTTTATTCGTCGCTTACCGGGCTGTGGCTGGCCCGTGACAATAATTCCATTGCAACAGCGCCGCCGAAAAAAACTTTCGACCGGAGCAGACTGGATCTACTAAAGCAGACTGGATCTACTAATATATGGCCTTCGAGAGTTACGTCGTTGGGAAGGCCAATAGAATCAAGCTATCACATGGCGTGTTTCCTAGCCAGCGGCAACGGTCAAACACCGGATTATGTTCAACGCTATTCGCCTTTGGTGAGAATCGCGGCTGGAAGCCGCTCCTACGGGCAGGTTTTTGTTGCCTGTTTTTTTAGCAGGTAGAGGGCATTCAGGGCTTCGCGTGGAGACATGCTGTCCGGGTCAAGTGCTTCCAGCTTTTTTAGTAGTGCATCAGATTCAGCGGTGTCGGTGACCGGGAACTCCAGCGCCTGTTGTGGAATAGCTGCTGATCCGCGTAGTAAAGACTCTGTTTCAAGAGTCGCCAGGTATTTTCCGGCTCGTCGAATTACCGATGCCGGTACACCCGCCAATGCAGCGACCTGTAACCCATAGCTTTGACTGGCCGGTCCTTCCTTGACCCGATGCATGAAAATCAGCTTCCCGTTGTGTTCAGTCGCATCGAGATGAACATTGGCACAGGCGGGCAGTTCTTCTTCAAGTGTCGTCAGCTCGAAGTAGTGGGTTGCAAACAGAGTAAACGCTGCTGTTTGTTCGCCGATAAAATGCGCCGCCGCCCAGGCCAGTGATAATCCATCAAACGTGCTGGTACCGCGCCCGATTTCATCCATCAAAACCAGGCTGTTCTTCGTTGCATTGTTCAGAATATTGGCCGTCTCGGTCATTTCCACCATAAAGGTAGAGCGCCCGCCCGAGAGATCATCGGCGGCACCAATGCGGGTAAAAATCCGGTCCACCGGTCCGATACGGGCTGATTGCGCCGGCACGTAGCTGCCAATGTGCGCCAGTATCACGATCAATGCTGCCTGGCGCATATAGGTTGACTTGCCACCCATATTCGGCCCGGTGACGACCAGCAACCGGCGCTGATCGTTCAATTCCAGGTCGTTGGCGATAAAGGGCTGGTCAAGCACCTTCTCTACTACCGGGTGTCGTCCTGCTGTCACTGACAGGCCCGGTGTGTCGCTCAGTGTTGGTGCACAGAAATCCAGATCAACAGAACGCCCGGCAAGGTTGATCAGTACATCGGTTTCTGCGACAGCATCTGCCATCCGCAGCAAATCATCGAGCTCTGGTTCATGCGCAACCAGCAGCTCGTTATAAAGCTGTTTTTCTCTCGCCAGCGAACGCTCTCTGGCACTGAGCACCTTCCCCTCGAAATCCTTGAGCTCGGGTGTAATGTATCGCTCGGCAGCCTTCAGCGTCTGGCGGCGGATGTAGTCTTCGGGTGCTTTTGCAGATTGTCCTTTACTGATCTCTATAAAATAACCGTGCACCCGGTTATAGCCGACTTTCAGATTGGCAATACCGGTGCGCTTGCGTTCCCGCTGTTCAAGATCGGTCAGATAGCCATCTGCGTGCCGGCTGATATTGCGCAGCTCATCCAGCTCGGTATCGTAACCTTCAGCAATCACGCCGCCATCACGAATGAGCATGGGCGGGTTTTCGATGACTGCTTTTTCGAGCCGCAAGCGGGTTTTTTCATGTTCGCCGAGATGATCGTGTAATGTCGACAGGAGCTGTGAGTCGGTAGCGGACAGGTAATCCCGCAGACCGGGCAGTAACTGCAGTGCAGTTCGCAGATGAGCCAGGTCGCGCGGCCGCGCAGATTTTAACGCGATGCGCGACAGGATACGTTCGAGGTCTCCTATTTCCGACAGCAGGTCCCGTGGTGAATCAATCGTGGTTTCGCACAGCCTGCCGATTGCCTGATAGCGAGCATTGAGCCGGGCCTGATCACGCAGGGGGCGATTCAGCCAGCGACGCAGCAGGCGGCTGCCCATAGTTGTTGCGCAGTGATCCATGATGCCTGCCAGGGTGTGTTCATCGTTGCCGGACAGGCTGATTTCAAGCTCCAGATTGCGGCGGGTTTCAGCATCCATCAGCAGCGCATCATCGTAACGCTCGGTGTGAAGCCCCTTGAGGTGAGGCAGTGCCGAACGCTGGGTATCCTTTACGTATTGCAGCAGCCCGCCGGCAGCCCGAACAGCTTCTTCCAGTTCACCGCAGCCAAACCCCTTGAGATCATGGGTGCCGAACTGTTCGCAGAGTGTTCGCCGGCAGGTTTCCGATTCAAATTGCCAGGGCGGCAGGGTTTTGAGCCCCGCATGATGGTTGAGCGCAGACTCGGAACCCTGATTTTCCTCCACCAGTATTTCGGCTGGTTGCAGACGTTCCAGCTCACTGCGTACTTCTGCAAGATTGGCCAGTTCCGTGACAACGAATCGCCCGGCACTGAGATCCAGCCAGGCCATACCGATCTTGCCTGACCCGTTATTCCCGGGACCATGGCAGATCGCTGTAACAATATTATCGCGCCGTGCTTCCAGCAGATTGTCATCGGTCAGCGTTCCAGGTGTCACGATCCGCATGACTTTGCGTTCGACCGGCCCTTTACTGGTGGCCGGATCTCCGATCTGTTCGCAGATTGCTACTGACTCACCCCGACGAACCAGCCGCCCGAGATAGTTGTCCGCCGCGTGGTAGGGGATACCCGCCATCGGGATGGGCTGGCCGCCGGATTTTCCCCGGCTGGTCAAGGTAATATCGATCAACTCGGCGGCGCGCCGCGCATCATCATAAAACAGCTCGTAAAAATCCCCCATCCGGTAAAACAGCAGCATGTCCGGAAATTCGGATTTGATGCGCAGGTATTGCTGCATCATCGGTGTATGCCGTTCGCCCATGGCCGGGAATTCTTGTTGGGAGATCACAGTGCTCATCAAAGCAAGTATGCTTGTTTAATGGACATCCTGCATCTGGAAACCGGTCGGCATCTTTATGGTGGTGCACAGCAGGTACTGCACCTGATGCAGGGGCTGCGAGAGCGCAAAATCGGCAGCACACTGGTCTGTCCGGTGGGCAGCGACATTGCTGCAGCCGCTGCAGACCTGGAGCTTGCAGTCACAACGATGCCCATGGCGGGGGATCTGGACCTGAGTTTCCCGTTCCGTCTCGCCGGCCTGTTGCGGCAGACCCGGCCGGATCTGCTGCATGTGCATAGCCGGCGGGGCGCTGATATTTTTGGTGGTCTGGCGGCAAAAATGGCAGGCGTTCCCGCACTACTGTCGCGCCGTGTGGACAGCCCGGATATTCCACTTGTCGGCAGAGCCAAATACCTCGCCTATCAGCGCATTATTGCCATTTCCACAGCGGTGCAGGCTCAGCTCATCGCTGCAGGTGTACACCCTGGTCGCATCCGGCTGGTTCACAGCGGTGTGGATATTGATGCCTGTCAGCCCCGATGGACCAGGCAAATGTTCCTGCAGGAATTCGGCTTGCCGGCCGATTCGCTGGTAGTCGCCTGTGTTGCCCAGATGATCCCGCGCAAAGGACACCGGTTTATTCTTGATGAATGGTCACGGATTATTGCGAGCTGTCCCGGCGCCCGGTTGATTTTTTTTGGCACCGGCCCCACTGAATCACAGCTTCGTACCCAGGCAGCCGGTACCCCGCGAGGCTCAATCATATTCGCCGGGTTCCGGCCGGATCTGCTGCAGTTCCTTGGCCATGTTGATCTGCTGGTTCATCCGGCGATGCGCGAAGGACTCGGTGTCAGCCTGCTGCAGGCTCAGGCCGCCGGGGTGCCGGTGGTCGCATTCCAGACCGGCGGGATACCCGAGATCGTTGTTGACTGGATCACCGGTGTATTGCTGAAACAGGGGGCATCAGTTGAACTGGCCGACAAGATTATTTTACTCCTGCATAATCATGAACAGCGCTGGGCCTACGGCGCAGCAGCACAGCAGAAGAGTGCAGGAAAATTTGGAATCGACGCGATGGTAGAAGGTAATCTGGCGGTTTACCGTGAACTGTCAGGAGTGGAGCAGAGACTGGGCAGTAACGGCGAGTGGCGACAATGACTGAAACAATTGAGGTTCTGGCCTGCCGGCTGGCTGATGCGCTCACCTCAGCCGGACAATCGCTGACAACGGCAGAGTCCTGCACGGGTGGCTGGATCACCAAATCACTCACGGATGTGGCTGGAAGTTCGGCCTGGTTCGAGTATGGATTTATCTGCTACAGCAATCAGGCCAAACAAACCATGATCGGTGTCGACCCGGACCTGATCGAAGCACAGGGCGCTGTCAGCCGGCAGGTGGCAGAGGCTATGGCAGTCGGTGCCCGTGCCACGGCTCGCGCTGATTGGGCGCTGGCCGTTACCGGCATTGCCGGCCCTGATGGCGGGACCCCGGACAAGCCGGTGGGAACCGTCTGTATCGCCTGGGCTGGTGCAGCTAATGAGGTATCGAGTGAGATCCACAGATTCAGTGGCAATCGCGCAGCGATCCGCCGTGCCAGCGTTGTGACCGCACTGCAGGGAGCATTAATGAGATTGGCCGGGCACCCGGGATAACGAACCGAAATCGTGTTGTGGAATGATTTCCGGTACTTGGCAAGCCTTGTTCGGGCTTTTTCAAATATCCACGCAATGGGGATTTTCAAGAGGCTGTCAGCGTGCCGGATCTGTGGAATAATCGGGCATATACCCTCCTATCACTCCAACCCCCGGAAAACATAAATCAATGGCTATAGAAGATAACAGGAAAAAAGCACTGTCCGCGGCACTCAGCCAGATCGAAAAGCAATTCGGCAAGGGCTCGGTGATGCGTTTGGGCGATTCCGCTGCCTCTCGCGACATGGATGTGATTTCTACCGGCTCGCTGGGTCTGGATATCGCATTGGGTATTGGCGGCTTGCCGAAAGGGCGGGTTACCGAGATCTACGGCCCGGAGGCATCGGGTAAAACTACGCTCACGTTGCAAGTGGTTGCTGCCTGTCAGGCAAACGGTGGCACGGCTGCTTTCGTCGATGCCGAGCATGCGCTGGATCCGATCTATGCCGCAAAAGTCGGGGTCAATGTGGATGATCTTCTGGTCTCCCAGCCGGATACCGGTGAGCAGGCGCTCGAAATCACCGATCTTCTGGTGCGTTCCGGTGCGGTCGATGTCATTGTGATTGACTCGGTCGCGGCTTTGACACCCAAAGCAGAAATCGAGGGCGAGATGGGCGATCATCATGTCGGCCTGCAGGCGCGGCTGATGTCCCAGGCGCTCCGCAAACTCACTGGCAATATCAAACGCTCCAATGCGATGGTGATCTTCATCAACCAGATTCGCATGAAGATCGGTGTGATGTTTGGCAGCCCGGAAACCACCACCGGTGGTAATGCATTGAAATTCTATTCATCGGTACGGCTGGATATCCGGCGTATCGGCGCGATCAAGAAGGGTGATGAGATCGTCGGAAACCAGACTCGCGTCAAAGTTGTCAAGAATAAGGTCTCGCCACCGTTCAAGACAGCTGAGTTTGAAATTCTGTACGGTCACGGCATTTCCCGAGAGGGCGAGCTGATTGATTGGGGTGTCAGGGAAAATCTGGTCGGAAAATCCGGTTCCTGGTATAGCTATGGTGGTGATCGCATCGGCCAGGGTAAGGAAAATGCCCGCGAGTTTCTGATCAGCAATCCTGATATTGCCGACAGTATCGATCAGAAACTCAGGGTGCAGTATTTGCCCAAGGCCGGTGATAATGACGGGGCTCCGGAAGCGTCGGCCGAGCCGGCCGAACAGGAAACAGCCGTTGGCGAGGCCTGATCCGGTTCTTGATTGCCCGACCCGGTAGATCACCAGGGTCAGACTATGAGTATGAGTAGCAGGTCACCAAGAAATATGGCGATGAATCTGCTGTCCAGGCGCGAACATTCTGTTGCAGAACTCAAAATAAAGCTGGCCGCCAGAGAACTGGATCCGGAAGATATTGATGACGCTGTCGACAAGCTGATTAAGGAGGGCCTGGTCAGTGATGAGCGATTTGCCGAAGGCTTTGTCGCTTACCGAATGCGCAGAGGCCAGGGGCCGGTACGGATTCGCGGTGAGCTGATACAGCGAGGCATCGGGGAAGACCTGATCAGCAATTTCCTTGATTCTTGCAGCGGAGACTGGTTCGATAGCGTACGGGCAGTCCGGGAAAAGCGGTTTGGGCCGGAGTGTCCGGCGGATTTCAAAGAGCGAGCCCGCCAGTCAAAATTTTTGCAATACCGGGGCTTTACCAGTGAGCAGATCCGGCAGGCTTTTACTACCAACGATACAGATTGAATCAAGCTTGGTATGACGACCTCAGAGCTACGAAAACTATTCCTGGATTTTTTCGCGACCAGGGATCATCGGGTGGTACGCAGTGCACCGCTGGTGCCCGGTAATGACAAGACTTTGCTGTTTACCAACGCGGGCATGGTGCAGTTCAAGGATGCATTTCTCGGCAAAGAGACCCGCGCATATACCCGGGCAACCAGCAGCCAGCGCTGTGTTCGTGCGGGTGGTAAACACAATGATCTGGAAAACGTCGGCTATACTGCTCGCCACCATACGTTTTTCGAGATGCTGGGCAATTTCAGTTTTGGTGATTACTTCAAGCGCGAGGCCATTCAGTTTGCCTGGGAGTTCCTGACCAGGGATCTTGGTATTCCCGCTGAACGTCTTTGGGTAACGGTATACCAGGACGATGACGAAGCTGCCGATATCTGGCTGAATGAAATGGGTATTGATCCCGGGCGATTCGGTCGTCTGGGTGAAAAAGACAACTTCTGGGCGATGGGCGACACGGGTCCTTGCGGCCCCTGCAGCGAAATTTTCTACGATCATGGTGCTGAAGTTGCCGGTGGTCCACCGGGTTCTCCCGATGAGGAAGGTGATCGCTACGTAGAAATCTGGAATCTGGTCTTCATGCAGTACGACCGGTCAGCCGCCGGTGAGCTCACTCCGCTACCAAAGCCCTCTGTTGATACCGGTATGGGTCTTGAGCGACTCGCTGCTGTGATGCAAGGCGTACATAACAACTATGATATCGACCTTTTTCAAGGACTGATCAAAGCAACCACGAAAGCAACGGGTCACGATAATCTGCAATCAAGCTCGCTGCGAGTGATTGCTGACCATATCCGTGCCTGTGCGTTCCTGATAGTTGACGGTGTCCTGCCTGGCAATGAAGGCCGCGGTTATGTGCTGCGCCGAATTATCAGGCGGGCGCTACGGCACGGCTACGAGCTGGGTGTCACGGAGCCATTCTTTTATCGGTTGGTGCAGCCTCTGGAAAAAGAAATGGGCGAGGCATACCCGGAACTCACTGATGCCGTCGAACACGTAGAACGGGTACTCCGGGCCGAGGAAGAACGGTTTGCCGAAACCCTGGCGCAGGGCATGCGTCTGCTCGAGACAGCAATGGCTGACGCCGACAATGATCAGTTATCGGGTGATGTAGTATTCAAGCTGTACGACACCTACGGGTTTCCTGTTGATCTGACAGCCGATGTTGCCCGTGCCCGGAATATGGAGATTGACCGGGCAGGTTTTGAGCAGGCGATGGAAGGGCAGCGCAGCCGGGCTCGTGCAGCACAAAAATTCAATATTGATGTCGATACCGAAATCGAAATAGAAGGCAAAACAGCATTTACCGGCTATGACCATCTTCAGGATAGTGGCCATATTCTGGCCTTGATCAGCGACGGGAAAATCGTTGAGTCGATCTCCGCAGGAGAGCAGGGCGGGGTGGTGCTTGATTGCACACCGCTGTATGCAGAAAGCGGCGGTCAGGTCGGAGATCAGGGTGTGATCCACGGGCCGCACGGGGTTTTTCGCGTCAGTGACACCCGAAAGAATAGCGATGCATTCGTCCATATCGGTGTGTGTGAGTCCGGAGCTCTTGGTGAGGGAGAAGAAGTACGCACTGAAGTCGAGGTTGCTGCGCGGGGCGCAACAGTGCTCAACCATACCGCAACCCACCTGATGCATGCGGCGCTCAAGAAGGTGCTGGGCACACACGTCAGTCAAAAAGGCTCGTTGGTGACCCCGGAAAAATTGCGTTTCGATTTTTCGCACTACCAACCGGTCACGCCAGCCGAGCTTGGGAAAATAGAACAGCTGGTCAATGAACAGATTCGCGCCAATGTAGCGGCCAAGACGAAAGTGATGAGTTACGACGAAGCACTCGATCATGGTGCCGTTGCACTATTCGGCGAGAAATACGGTGATCGTGTTCGGGTGCTCAGCCTGGGTGAATTTTCGGTCGAGTTATGTGGCGGCACCCACGTTGCACGCACCGGAGATATCGGCCTGTTCAGCATCAGCTCCGAGTCGGGCGTTGCTGCGGGTATCCGGCGGATCGAGGCAGTTACCGGCCAGTTGGCGCTGGATCGCATCGCGGCAAAGGAAGCTGATCTTGAGATGCGGGTGCAGCAGGCTCTGGAAAAAAACAAAGCACTGGAGAAGGAGCTTCAGAAGCTCAACTCGAAACTTGCAGGTTCGACAGGTGATGATCTGGCTGCCGGAGCACAGACTATTGGTGGTATTCAGGTGCTGGCCTGCAAGCTTGCTGACGGCATCGATGCAAAAAGCCTGCGGGATGCGGTTGATCGGCTAAAAGACAAGCTGGGTTCGGCAGCGGTAGTACTGGCTTCGGTCACCGGGGATGGCAAGGTTCGGCTGGCTGCCGGCGTGACCAAAGATGCGATTGACCGGATCAAGGCCGGTGATCTGGTCAACAGCGTTGCCACCCGGATAGGGGGCAAGGGTGGCGGCCGCCCTGATTTTGCCCAGGCTGGCGGAACTGACCCGGCCAAGCTTGATGCAGCCCTGGCAGGGGTCCCGGACTGGGTCGCAGAATCTCTGGGTTGACCACCAGACGGCCAGCGATCCATCCTTTCCTGGAGTATGATCAGGAGGAATCGCTTGCAAAACAACAAGAACCAAGATGGGGAGGGAGTTCCATGCTTATCCTGACCAGGAAAGTTGGCGAAACCGTGATCATCGGCAATGAAGTAGATGTCACCGTGCTGGGTGTCAAGGGCAACCAGGTTCGAATCGGTGTCAAGGCGCCTAAAGAGATCACCGTACATCGGGAAGAAATCTACCAGCGTATCTGCGATGAGAAGCAAAACGGTAGCAGCACATCAGAATTCACAGCCGCCGCCGGCAAATAGTGCTGACAGCCATTTAGTCCTGAGTACAATTCAGGTATTGTATTGCGCCTTCGGATGGAGAGGTGGCTGAGTGGTCGAAAGCGCTCCCCTGCTAAGGGAGTAAGGGTTAAAAGCCCTTCGAGGGTTCGAATCCCTCCCTCTCCGCCATCTGCAACCAGCCGCCGATCCTCAAATCCCGCGATCTTCTCCCGGCCACAGGTAAACTGCCTGCAGGTACCCGGTACCTTACTCTGTTCGTAAGTAAACCAATTCGTCACTGACCGCACTAACCAGTAAATGGGAGGCAGTGTGACCGGAGATGCAGACCTTATCCGTCGTTACCAAAAGGGTGATCTCGACGCGTTCGAGGAGTTTATAAGGCGTTATCAGGATCGGGTATTTCGTATCGCAGGATCGCTGCTTTTTAATTCTGGCTTCGCTGAAGATGTGGCTCAGGAAGTATTCCTCCGGGCTCATCGCGGGCTGAAAGGATTCAGGTTCAGGTCGAGTCCCTATACATGGCTATATGCAGCGACCCGAAATGTTTGCCGGGAATTCAATCGCAGGGAAAAGGAACATGGCGAGATCGACTTTGAAATTGCCTTTGCCGAAACACAGGGTCGAGAGATTGATGCCCGCCAGTGCCAGCGGATCGTACATATGATGATCAGGGAACTACCGGAGCGTCAGAGAGATGTGGTGTTACTGCGAGTCTTTGAGGAACTATCGGTGGAGGACACTGCGAAAACTTTGCGGTGTCGCCCAGGTACCGTTAAGGCGAGCCTGCACAAGGCGATGAAAAAACTGCGGGAATATCCCCAGCTCGAATCGCTTCGGTGGAGAGAAACAGATGACTGAACAAAGCGACCAACAGCTCGACCTGCAGTTTGGCAATCTGCGCCGCGCATGGAAAACCACTCGCGCACCGGCCAGCCTGCTCCCGAAGATCATGGCTTCTGTCGAAGATAACCGGATGCCATTCAGGTTATGGGATTTGAGATGGTCTGCGACGGTGGCCGTTGTTGTTATTGTCGTGGCTATAGGCCTAACTAACCGCCATTCCAGTGAGTTGGACAAACCGGTTTTCAATCTTCAGGGTCCGTCCCTGGCCGCAATCAATCAGGCGTCGGGCGGTAGACCTCATTTTTCCATTCCCGGTCTCGGCACTGTTAAATCTGTACCGATTCTGCCGAAGACCCCCGCCAGCCCACCGCATATGCTGCCGGAACCCACGAGTTCAACACACCAGGAGTATGACAATGAAATCAGTAATCAGAACCGGATCGCTTAAACACCTTTTGACCGTTGCCGTGCTGGCAACCGCGTGGCCGGCAGCCGGCTGGGCGCAGAACCAGTCAGCCGTTCCACCGGCACTACAGGAAATGGAAGCCTGGCTCGGCATCATGCTGCGTTTTTATGAGGTCGTCGATGAAACCCACGATATGGCTGCCAACCCGGAAAAAGCCGCCATTTTCCAGATGCACAAGATCAAAGAGGTCTACGAGGAACGCGGTGAAAAATCAAAAGCCATCGACGTACTTCGCGGTGTCATCAAGGACACCTCCAACCCCGCCATCCGTGCAGCGGCCTATATCATGCTTGGAGACCTGCTGAAGGAAACCGGGCGGGCGGATGAAGCTCTGACTGCACTTCAGACCGCACTGGATGAGAGCCTGCGTAATGCAAAATAGGGTATATTGCCGCATCCTTATTATGGATCGGTTCCGTTCATGGATTACCCGAAGCGATGCTCAGCCCTGCTGTTGGTTTGCCTGATTTCTGATGGCGCCTATGCTCAGTCAATTGACGAGATTATTGTCACAGCGAGAAAGACAGAAGAAAGCCTGCAACAAGTGCCGGTGGCCGTCACAGCGTTCACTGCTGAAACCATCGGAAATTTTGGCCTCACCAATCTGGATGAGCTGGCACGGTTTACCCCCGGATTCTCGTTTGCATCCAGCGCCGGCAGACAACCGAGCTCGTACCGGCCGACTGTTCGGGGAATCACCACCATTCGCAACGGGATCGCGAACGTTTCTGCGGCAACGACTTTTATCGATGGTATTTACCTCGGTGGTTCTGCGCAGTCGACAGAGTTATCGAACCTGGAGCGGGTTGAGATTCTCCGGGGCCCGCAGTCGGCGCAATTCGGGCGTGGCACCTACGTTGGCGCTATTAATTATGTCACCCGCAAGCCTGCTGATGAATTTGAAGCTGAATTAACTGTCCGCAGTGCCGAGTATGAAACCTCCGATATCACCGGCTGGATCAGCGGGCCGGTGGTAGATGGCCTGGTTTCATATTACCTGGCGGCGGGTCGGCGGGAATACGGCGGCGAGTACACCAATATCAGGGACGGCAGTACCGTGGGCGGGGAGCAATCTGATGATCTCACTGCAAAACTTCGCTTCACACCCACTGACGATCTGGACATTACTCTGAAGCTCGGCCTGCAGGAAACTGATGATGATCACGCTGCGATCTATTTGCAACCTGCTACGCTGAACAACTGCTGTTTCCGAACCGCAGAGGCGCCCAGAGCCCGCGAGTATTTCCAGGGTGTGGCGCAAGCTGAGCAACAGGTCGAACTGTTGACTGATTTGCTGAATCAGGCTGGAGGGGCGGGGACACGCCTTAGCCGGCGTCTGGCAGCCCTGTCGGTCAGCCTGGATTTCGGCAATGGCTACAGTTTATCGAGTCTTACCGGGTGGGTGGATGATGCACTGGATCGGGGTTTCGATTCATCCTATGCGGGCTATGACCCGTTGTTTTTTCTCCCGGGGTTTTTTACCCAGACAGACAGACTGGAGCAATCTGATCTTTCCCAGGAGTTGCGTATCAGCTCAAGCGCTAATCAGGCAGTGCGCTGGTCAGCCGGTCTTTATTACTACGATGGAGAACTTGACACAGTTTGGGATAACAGAGTACTCACCGACGGAGCCGGTGGTGTCATTGTGTTACCGAACTTTACTGATCTTACCCGGGATAGAATCAACAACCGGGCATTATTCGGCAGCATCAACTGGGATATCAACACTCAGTGGAGCACCAGCCTGGAAATGCGCTGGGCGGAAGACGATATTTCGGTCACCACCCTTGCCAACGACGGCACAGGCGCAGAACTGGAGCACTTCGAAGAAACATTCAGCAGTTTCACTCCCCGATTCACTTTGAGTTATGCATTCAGCGATGATCTCAACAGTTACCTGAATATTGCCAAGGGAACCAAATCCGGTGATTTCAACACCAATGTTCCCGCACTGCCGGACGGTTCTCCGGATGAGAGTTTTCGCAAGGTCGATGAAGAAGTAGCCTGGAGTTACGAACTGGGCATCAAGGCCATGCTGGCAGAACAACGTGTGCTCGTTAACCTGGCAGCTTACTATCTTGATGTCACGGATCAGCAATTGACCGAGATTATCCAGCTGTCTTCCGGCGGCACCGCATCCATCATCGACAACGTAGGAAAAACCGAAGTCCTCGGTTTTGAAGCCGAAGTCATTACTGCACTGACTGACTATTTCACCGCCACAGTGACCTACGCTTACACCGATTCGGAGATCAAATCCCATATCAGCTCTGACGAGGCTGATCTCAATGGCAGTGATGGCAGTTTTGCACAGAATCAGTTGCTGGGCAGCGTGGCAGGCAATACCACACCACGAGTGCCAGAGCACATGGCCTCACTGGTTTTTCGATACGAACGACCGTTGTTTGACCAGAGCAGCTGGTATTTCAGCGGTGACTACAGCTTTGAATCATCCAGATATGCCCAGGTACACAATCTGATCGAGACCGGTGATCGCAGTCTTGTCGGTCTGCGAGCCGGGATCATTCTGGCGCGTTGGGAGCTGAGCGTCTGGGCGAAAAACCTGCTCGATAACGATACTCCGGTGGATATTATTCGATATTTCGACCGCCGCTCAGGATCATTGCCGAGCTTTCCCCAGCAGGGCAGCCGCCCCAGCAGCAGTCCACGCGGGTTTGCACTCACCCTGCCCCGGGGCAGGCAGTGGGGCGCTACGATCAGAATCCGGTTCTAGACGGCTATCAAGGGAGCCCCATCGCCCCTATAATGCCGCTTCCAAGGCGCGCGCCCGTAGCTCAGTTGGATAGAGTACCTGGCTTCGAACCAGGGTGTCGGCGGTTCGAATCCGTCCGGGCGCGCCATCTACCAAGGGTCCAACTTGCCCAAGTGTGCGGTTTAGTTGATCTCTGATTTGTACAGTCAGGCTGTACAAATGGATCTTTTTATAAACTTGGCTTTGGTTTGAGAATACGCTATTTTGTACAGTATGACTGTGCAAAGTGGAAAGAAGCTAAACTGGCTTGACCGTGAGCTACCCGAAGGCCTCGTCGTTGACGCTGCTTGGCTTGAAGCACACGGCTATTCCCGTTCACTCCGGAGCCAGTACGTTGCTGCCGGTTGGCTGGAGCAGCCAACTCGCGGCGTATTCCGCCGACCTCGCGGAAGCTTAAGCTGGGAGCAAGTCGTTATATCGCTCCAGGCCGTCCTTCACATTCCCGTTTCCGTCGGAGGGCGCACTGCCCTCGAACTTCAAGGCTATGCTCACTATCTGTCCCAGTCTCTGCAGGTCATTCAGCTTTATGGTGACACGAAGCTCCCTGGCTGGGTCTCTAAGCTCTCAGCAGGATCGAATTTCGAATTTCACAACCGCACCCGATTCCTTCCCAAGATAGACCAAACAACAGGCAAACTTTCTCTTTCTGCGCATGTACTCGATGAATCCGAGAACACACAGCCTGGTGCGCTACGCATCACACGATGGGGGCAATGGAACTGGCCGCTAGTTATTTCGAGTCCAGAACGCGCGATCCTGGAATTGCTCGACGAGCTTCCTAATAAGGAAACCTTCCATCTTGTAGATGTAATGATGGAAGGATTGGTCAATGTAAGTCCGAACCGGATGCAACAACTCCTGGAGGCAGCTACGAGCATAAAGGTTAAGCGCCTTTTCTTCTTTTTCGCTGACCGTCACCGCCATCGCTGGTTGGATCACATTGTGCGCGACAAAATCGATCTTGGAAAAGGAAAACGTATGATCTTCAAAGGAGGCAAGCTCGATCTCAAATACCACATCACTGTCCCGGAGGACCTCAATGCCGTTCAGTGATATCTACCGCCGACAAGTTGATCTCCTTGTACGAACACTTCCGTATGTGGCCGAAGAGGAGTGCTTCGCTCTCAAAGGCGGGACAGCTATTAATCTTTTTGTCCGTGACTTGCCGCGTCTCTCGGTTGATATTGATCTGACATATCTACCCATCGCGGACCGCGACCAATCACTAGCTGAAATCGAAAATTCGCTCAGACGTATCGGTGCGCGCATTAAGTCCGTCATCAGAGGGATCGCGATCACAGAAAGTGCTCCGGCAACACAGCCCACAATAAACAAGCTTATCCTCCGTACACCAGAGCGCGTACAAATCAAAATCGAGGTAACGCCGGTCCTCCGGGGCTGCGTCTATGAGCCGCAAACGATGTCGGTATGCGACAAGGCCGAGGAGCAGTTCGGTTTCGCTGAAATTAGTGTCCTTTCATTTGCCGATCTTTACGCGGGGAAAATCCTGGCCACGCTGGACCGCCAGCATCCACGTGATCTATTTGATGTTCATCAGCTTCTCGAAAACGAAGGCATTACTGACGAAATGCGTACAGCTCTCATCGTGTACCTCATAAGCCACGATCATTCTCCACACACGCTCCTGTCACCTACTAATAGGGATATCACTCATGATTACGAGCGGAATTTCCGTGGGTTGACCGATGAAGATGTCGCCGTGGAAACGTTGCTGGCGGTGCGCACGGCGCTCGTTGACAACATTGCTTCCACCATGCCTGAAGATCACAGGCGTTTCCTGGTTTCTTTCTACCGACGTAAACCCGAGTGGTCACGGCTCGGGCTGAACGACCTTGATCAACTTCCTGCTGTCAGATGGCGGGAACATAATTTAGACAAAGCCGGGGAAGAAACACGGGCCGACATTGTCCGCAAGCTCGAAGAGGTCCTGTGGTGAAGTTGAATTGCTTCGTATCTTTTAAAGAAAAAGGAACGGTAAGTTGAATCACCCCGGGTATTCCGGAGACTCTTTTGTGTGAGTCAGGCGGCTTTGATAGATCGAAAACGTAGCTCTTCAGCGGTAGTTCATGATTCTCAGTGGCGCTCAGCGGCACAAAGGGTGAGGGCGGGCCATCTAACTTACTGATTAATAACAAAACCACTTTTGGCATCCATGTCTTCGAACCAGGGTGTCGGCGGTTCGAATCCGTCCGGGCGCGCCATTATTATGGGGTGTTAACCGGTCACATGGTTAGCACTCTTGTCGATTGACTGGCGGCGCTGCCCGCCCTATAATCTTACTGGTAAGAATACAGGACAGGAGTCACCCATGGTAGAACTTGCTACAACCAAAATGTCTTCAAAAGGCCAGGTCGTTATCCCCGAGGATATCCGTAAACGAATGGGGCTTGAGGCCGGTTCGCAGTTTATCGTTGTTGCTGGCGAGGATGCGGTTATTCTGAAAACGATTTCACCACCCTCAATGGCCGAATTTGAGGATTTGATCCGAAAAGCCCGGCGACAGGCTCGCAAGGCCCGCATGACGCGATCGGACATCAAAGAAACCATTGCTGATGTGCGTCGTCGTCGATGAGGATTGTGCTGGATACGAATGTACTGATCTCCGGCATCTACTTCAGTGGTCTCCCAGGCAAGATTCTGCAGGCTTGGTGTTCCGGGAACCTCCAACTTGTCGCATCGATTGAAATACTCGAGGAATACCTGAATGTTGCAGAACGGCTGGCAAACCGGTACGACGATGTTGAATACAAAGGAATCCTTGGCTCGATCGTGGAAAATTCCCAACTGGTTCAAACCCCCGATCTCCCGGAACCGGTCTGTGACGACGCCGATGATGACAAGTTCCTAGCCTGCGCGTTGGCAAGTAATACCAATATCATCATCAGCGGTGACAGCGATTTGCTCAAGGTCTCCGGGTACTGCGGCATACAAGTCTTGACGCCAAAGATGTTCGTGTCCGAGTATCTTGCAGAAACAGGTTAACCGGAAGTATCAAATTGTTCGGGGTGGGATTCGAATTTTTCGCGGAAAACCATTCCCAAAACAACTTGCAACAAGTTGATATCAAACGACGATAAGTCGGGTCAGTTTTGGGAATGAACTAACTTAACTAATTGATTTAAAACGATTGTGTCCCTGGCTTCGAACCAGGGTGTCGGCGGTTCGAATCCGTCCGGGCGCAATTAAAAGGGGGTCCATACCGGCAGAATATTCCGGAGACATGGTTTACACAATGGAGCATTTGGGGAGAGCCCGAATGCCTTGGAATGAGTGTAAACCGATGGATGAACGTCTCGGATTGATCGCCCGCCTGCTGGAAGGTGAGAAGATGGCGCCCGTATGCCGTGAGTTCGGCATTTTCCGTGTCACCGGCTACAAGAATCTCCAACCGCTACAAGGACTGCGGCCTGGATGCCCTCAACGACAGTAGCCGGCAGTCCTACCGCTAGTCCAACAAGTTACCGGTCCAGATTGACACTAGTACGGCAATGCCGTATCTTTAATCTGTGTACACCGTCATCGAAACGCCTGTTTATGCAGGCAAGGTCAAGCGAATTCTGACTGATGATGAGCGCGAAGCATTTGCAGTGTTTGTCTCACAGAACCCCAGAGCCGGTTCGGTTGTGCGGGGATCTGGTGGCGTACGAAAAGTTCGATGGGCTCAGACAGGAAGCGGCAAAAGCGGTGGTGTTCGCGTCATTTATTACAACCGCTTGGAGAATGGAGAATCTGGCTACTGACGTTGTATGCCAAGAGCGATCATTCAACCATTCCGGCCCACGAGCTCAAGATGATCAAAGAGGTGATTGACCGTGACTAGAAAAAGGAAAATGAGTACCGAGGGCGCTGAGCTGCTCAAGGCCGTCAAACAGATGAAAGCCCGAAAAAAGGGGCGGGTCTATACGCCCGAGCAGTTACTCGCTATCTCTGCACGGCAGTCGGTCAATCTCACTCAAAAAGAATTTGCACAACTGCTCAATGTCTCGATTGATTCAATACAGGATTGGGAACAAGGACGACGCTCGCCCCGCGGCGCTGCGAAAACCCTTCTACGTGTCGCGCAAAGCCATCCTGAAGTACTCGGGCAAATTGGGATCTGACCCAACGAGCGCTTGTTCTGCCGCAACTCGTGCCTCGCGACTGCGGAGGATTTTATCGGCCACTGATTACTTCCAGCAAGTGCATGGCCACAATCCTTGTCCTGCTCGCTTCATGAAGCTCGACGGAATCGCCAGACTCAATAACCGGAATTAGGGGCCGAATACATTTCCGAATAACGTATCCGGCCCCTTTCTAGGCTCTAATTGACATTCAGTTGCGGTTGACATATGGTTGCACCTTGCCGGAGAGATGCCCATGAGCGCTGCCACCAAATTGTTCGACGATGTTGCCAAACTTGAGCCACGTGAAGCGGCGGAAAGACTGGTCGCCTCGCAACGTCGCCGGGGTGGCTGGCTCGATGAGTTTACCGAGCACCTGGACCGGCGTCGTGCCGGTCAGTCACTCGCCCGAACACTTGCCGTTTGGGATCTGAATCAATCTCAGGCTGCGAGGTTATTTGGCGTCAGCCGGCAAGCGCTCAGCAAGTGGCTGGTGCAGGGCGTGCCGGGAGAGCGTGCCGAAGCGGTGGCGGATCTTGCAGCTGCCACCGACTTGCTGGTGCATCATTTGAAACGCGACCGCATCCCGGCCGTGGTGCGGCGGGCGATACCCGTGCTGGGCGATCAGTCACTGCTGGACTTGTTGTTCGCGGGTGCGACGGCGTCGGTGCTTCAAGCCTGCCGCGACATGTTCACTTTTGAGCGCGCGCACTCGTAGCGGTGCCTTTCAAAGTTGAACCACTCCTCGATCGCTGGGTGTGGTGGCGCATCGCCAGTCCGGCGTGGTCCAATCCCCTGGACCCGGGTTTCGCGCAGCGCCTCGGCGGCCGCTGGAATCCGCCGAACAGCTTTGCCACTTTGTATTTCAACGAAGACGCGGTGACCGCGCGGCTCAATCTGCGTGCCTTTATTGCCGGTTGGCCCTACGAACCCGAGGATCTGCGCAATGATACTGGTCCCGTGCTGGTCGGTGCTACATTGCCGCGCGATCAGCAGGCCTGCGACGCGCATAGCCCGAAAGGGGTCTTTGCCGCAGGTCTGCCGCGAACCTACCCCTTCGATCGCCAGGGTCGCCTGATTTCCCACGCGCACTGCCAACCGATCGGACAAGAAATAAAAACTGCCGGTCTTCGCGGCGTCCGGTCACGCTCCGCCCAGACAAAAGACGGGGCAGGGCGGGAGCTGGCGTGGTATCCAGCGAGCACACGCAGTAAGGCCAAACAGACTGAAGCCTTGGTGTTCGACGCCTGGTACTGGGGGTAGCAGGGGGGGGAGCAGTGCGGTGCGACTTATGGGGCCGGATACATTTAAAAATGTATCCGGCCCTGTTTTCGATAACGGAGAAGATTCCAAGATTCCGGCACACAAGTGTGATCATGACCATAACGCACCAAATGGTACAGCAAAGAGCTGATCACCAAATGCGGTGGTGTGGTCACCATCATAGAGCAGAATGCCAAGTTTGAATCTCTCGCCGGCGATATTTTGAAAGCGCTTCAGTCCGGTAAAATCCCTGGCATTCAAGGAGGCCGCTGCTTTCACCTCCACGGCAAAGCAGTTTCCAATGCCGTTCTCGATAATAAAATCGACCTCAACCTTATCCTTGTCCCGGTAATGAAAGAAGCTCAACGGCTCGTCGATCCAGTTCGCCTGTTTACGTAGCTCGTTATAGACAAAGGACTCCAGCAATAACCCGAATTCAGCCGGTTGCCGCACCAATCGTTCCCGGGTCAGCCCCCGGATGGCACAGGTCATGCCGGTATCAACGGGATGAATCTTCGGTTTTTTCACCAGCCGTTTATATTCGTTGGAGTGCCACGCCGGTAGTTGTTCTACCAAAAACAACTGTTCCAGCAACGCGATGTACTTTTTGATGGTCAGACGATTGAGTTCAAGTTTGTTGCCCAGTTCAGTAAGGTTCACCAGTTTTCCGGTGTAGAAAGCGGTGAGCTTGAGTAGTTTGGTCATCAGGTCGGGATGGTCGATATGGGTTAGGTCCTTGATATCGCGCTGGATCAGGGTGCTGACATACTGTTGGTACCAGGCCGCGCTGCGTCGTTCGCTCGAACGCTGCAAAGGCTCTGGAAAGCAGCCCACCACGACACGGTTCAGCAGGTGATCCCTGAGGCGGGTGTCTCGGGTTGATGGGGCTTCTTGTGACAGCACTTTGGCCAGGAACGTGGGCCGATGACTCTGGATTTCGCATTCCGAGAGCGGGGTCAGGTGCACTGATTCCATACGGCCTGCCAGGGAGTCTGATAACTGTGGCAAAAGCAAAGCATTCGCCGAACCTGTCAAAAGAAAACGCCCTGGTAGTCGATTTTCATCCACGGATTGCTTGATCGAAACGAATAGCTCTGGTATTCGCTGTACTTCATCCAATACGATTCGCTTGGGCGGCAGGTTGCGGATAAATCCCACAGGATCGGCTTTGGCAATTTCAAACTGTGCCTGATCATCCAGGGTGATGTATTCCCACTCTTCATTGATCAGACTCTTTGCCAAGGTGGTTTTTCCTACCTGGCGGGGCCCCATTACAAACACAACCGGTGTGTCGGCCAAGGCTTCTCGAATATTTTTTGCAGAATAGCGAGGATACATATCAGTAGGCAATGGTTCGTCCAAGTGACAATATATAATCGTCTATACGATAGTATATAAGCGTCTATATGTTATTACAAGAGATGTCTAATGGTTACCCGGCCAGCGCTAACGTCATCTCCAACGCGGGCCCAGAACAACCAAACCGGCCGTTCGGCGACCTGATGCCCTACAAGGTAGCGGTAAGATCTGCGCCGGATACGCAGGGCAGTGCATGCGTGTGTTGGTGTGGGTGACAGCGAGATCACGGACGAGCGTGTGGTCATGCTGATCAGGCTGCGATTGTTGCAAAAATCACAATCCAGAGCAGCCCGATCGCAGCAAGGCCAAATAGCAGTCGATAGCACCAGCAGCGAACACCGGTATGTAAATGCCCGGTCGCCTGGAGTGCCACTAGAGCTTGCACAAAGTAGTAGGCGGCAAATGCTTTTGATGCCAGCAGGATGATCTCGAAGATATCGGATGTCCAGACAAGGATGATCGCCAGACCGGTCACCAGCAGGTAGGCGATGCGTGGCGATAGTTTCCGGCTGGTTTCTTCTGCAATCAATCCTCCTGCACCGACAGTGTCCGCAACTGCGGCACTGAACTGACTCATGATCGCGGCCACTATCAGCATGAATGGCAATACCAGGGCTGCATGTTGAGCCAGGTCGATAATGGCAGTTTCATCAGTCGCATCGAAATCGAGCCAGTGGAGTAGCGGAGTAATCAGCATGACAAAGGCCAGATAAATACCAGCAGCGAGTAATTGCGCTGTCCGCATGCTGCGAACCCGAACCTCAGCTGAGTACTCGGCGCCAAGGTATCTCGATGTTTCGAAACCTTGAACCACCAGCAGCATGCCGCCCAGAGCACGCGCCATATCCCACAATGATGAAGAGCTTTGTGCGAGACTACTATTATCGAACTCATGGCCCAGATCGAAATAGGCAAAACCTGCCAGAAGGGCAGCGATAATACACAGCTTGACGGTGACGGAGTACTTTTCCAGGCGCTCCAGTCCATGGAGTCCCTGCCGCCAGCCTACCACCCCGATTGTACCGAGGATGCAGGTGGTCAATACATTGGCTGCAAATTCAGATTCAATACTCAAGCCGCGTAACAAGAATGCTGCCAGCAGCCGGATATAGAAAGCCACAGAGATTACATAGGCAACTGACAATAGAATATTGGAGCCACGTTCGATCAAAAAAATGGCATCAGTGGAGCCGGCAGATCTCAGCAAAGGTTCTGCATGGAGAATATTGAATCGCAGAATAGTGCCGATGCCATAGGCTGCGATGACGATAATCAGCATCGCCCAGGCCGCGTCGCCACCGACTGTTCTCCCAAGCAGTGGCACAATCACTAAAAATCCACTACCAATGATCGAAGCGAGTGGCGTGACAATTGCCCCCCACTGGAGAGATCGCTGCAAACTTGGCCGCAGCGTGACAGCCAGTAGACCCATTACAAGAATGAGCAGCAACCAGTCTGTTGGAGTCATTGAGCCACCTCTATGCTGCTATTGCGGCATTCTGGCCGAGAACACTTGTAGCTGCCATACGCTATCGTCAGGTAGTTTCTGCTAACCTGAGTTACCTTACCTACTGTGCTACCGGATAGTCGAATTTTCCCCGGAGGTTCCATATGAACGCCGTTTGGAGTAAAGAGCAACTGGCCGCCCTACCCGTAGTTGATGGTGTGCGCCAGCGGGGGCTCGGGGTTACCCGCCTGGAGACTTTCTGCGATGCCGCTTTTGCATTCGCTGTCACCTTGTTGGTGATCGGTGGAGATGGCATTCCGGAAAGCTATTCGGATTTGATTCTGGCGTTGAAGGGCGTACCTGCGTTCGCCGCCAGCTTCGCGCTCATTACCGGGCTCTGGTGGTCTCACCGCACCTGGAGCTGTCGTTATGGTCTGGAGGACAGCATGACGACCCTGATCAGCCTGATTTTTGTTTTTGTCATGCTGATTTATGTGTACCCGTTGAAAATGGTTTTTTCAGCATTTGCCGGCTGGGCCAGTGGCGGCTGGTTACCAACAGAATTTGTAATGACTGATCCGCGGGATATGCTTGGTATCTTTGCAGTGTACGGAGCGGGGTTTGCCATTCAGACCAGCATGCTGGTGCTATTGCATTTGCGCGTGCTGAAGGGCGCAGCCACGCTGAACCTGAATGAGGTTGAGCGAATTCGAACATCGCAACAAGTCGTACAGCATCTGATTCTCGGAGCTACCGGGGTTGCCTCGGCAGTATGGGCGCTTGCTCTTCCGCCGCAGGCAGGAATATACGCGGGATTTTTGTACATGATCCTGCCGGTTTCAATCCCGTTGTTGTCAGCGAGATACGACAAGCGGGTTGAGAAGTTGCAGGGTTTGTAAAAGGAACTCGGGAATATTGATGGAGAAGATTCTCAGGTGGATTCGGTTAACTGGTGCCGCAGCGTGGGCAGGACTCGGGATGAATTGAAGTTCAGTGAATCTCGCAGGCCTCGCTAAATTCAAGACGCGGACCGCGCGCATGCAGCTTCTCGTGATCTCCGTAACCTATATTCATCAGAAAATTTGATTTCCATTGCCCGTCGGGAAAAAAGTCCTGATCAACCCGCATGTTGTCGCTACGTGCTGCCAGAATCAGGTAAGCGTCCTGAAGGCTGCCATTGCGGAAGGCTGTTTCCTCCTCCGGTTTTGTTGATGCCCGCATACGCGATTCCACTGAGATCGGCCATTTCGCGTTTCCAGGTAGTGATGTCCTTCGTCGTAAACTGATTCAAATGATCGTGTCCGCATGCGCGTGCCATAACCTGCATCAAGCTTGCCGAGGCTTCGAAGAAGTTTTTCAACCGGCCTGAGGCTTGCTCGATGTCCAGTCGCTTTCTCAACTCGGGTTTTTGAGTAGCAATGCCGGCCGGGCAGTTATTGGTGTGGCACATCCGGGCAGCCACACAGCCAATCGCCTGCATGGCGGAATTGGATATCGCAACGCCGTCGGCGCCGAGGCATAGCGCTTTGATGAAGTCAGCCGGAGTTCGCAGGCCGCCGGTAATAATCAACGTGATATCCGAACGACCTTGCTGATCAAGAAAATGGCGGGCACGCGCCAGTGCCGGTATTGTCGGTACCGAAATGTTGTCCCGGAAAATCAATGGAGCCGCACCAGTGCCCCCGCCACGTCCGTCCAGAATGATGTAGTCGATACCCGCCTCCAGGGCAAAGGCGATGTCCTGTTCAATGTGGTTAGCGGATAGCTTCATCCCGATCGGAATGCCGCCGCTCAGTTCGCGCACGCGATCTGCCCGGCGCTGGAAATCCTCTACGGTTTTAAGGTCGGCGAATGTTGCTGGAGATATTGCTGGTGTGCCTTCTGCTAGTCCGCGCACCTGTGCAATCTTGCCGGTTACCTTGTTTCCTGGCAGATGCCCGCCAGTTCCCGTTTTTGCGCCCTGTCCGCCCTTGAAGTGGAATGCCTGCACCCTGGATAACAAATCTTCGCGGTAACCAAATTCTGCGGAAGCCAGTTCGTAAAAATAACGATGGTTCGCCTGCTGCTCTTCAGGCAACATCCCGCCTTCCCCGGAGCAGATGCCGGTGCCGGCCATCTCTGCGCCACGCGCCAGGGCGATCTTTGCTTCCTCGGAAAGAGCCCCAAAACTCATATCCGATACGAAAATCGGGATATTCAGCACCAGTGGTTTGTCAGCATTCGGGCCGACTACCAGCTTGGTTTCAACTGGTGTGTCATCGAGCTTCGGTTTGTTTGCAAACTGTGCAGTCAGGACCTGGATGTCATGCCATTGCGGCAACTCTGAGCGAGGCACACCCATTGCTCCCATCGGGCCGTGGTGGCCAACCTTGCTCAAGCCATCTCGTGCCAGATCGTGAATGTATTGGACAGTTGGCTCTTCGGGAGTCGGGCGAACCTGCAGCGGGTCGTCAGAAGGAACTACTGCATCTGCTTCCAGGCCCACATGGCTTCCGTCGCAATAGGGAGGATCCCCGGTTTGTTTGCACATGCAAAGATAAGCTGACGCAGAGGAGTCAACCCGAACTTCCAGTGGTACAAACTCTGTTCCCCGGTGTGAGCCGTCGCAAAATGGCTGGTTCTGTGACCGCCCGCAAGCGCACCAGTGATAGGTTTCTCCAGCCACGAGGGCGACTTCAATAGGCTTGTTATCCGCTATAGCAGGTTTCGTCATCGGGTTTCCTCAAGATGTATTTTCAAGGTAAGTCAAAGAAATGTGTGGCGACTTTGCTGCGTCGTAAATAAACCATGCTGTTTGCCCCGAGTGGGATGCAGGAATCTGACGAAGATGCCCTCAAGGCAGGCTTTCCAGCATTTCCGCTGCTGATTGCCCGACACCATTGTCAGCATCCATCTGCACCGCATTGTTCAGCGCAGTGCGTGCCTCCTCGATATTGCCAAGCTGACTGTTCACGAAACCGAGCGTTAGCCAGATTCTCTGATAGGTTGGGTCCACAGCTGCACCTTTATTTAATTTATCCAGTGCTTCAGTTGATTTGCCGAGATACTGCAGGGTGATACCCAGATTGTTATAGGTTTCCACATTGTTCGGGTCAAATGTCAGCAATCGCTCATATAAAACCGCAGCCTGTTCATATCGCTGGCTGGAAAAGGACTCATTGGCCTGGCGCGCTATTTCGACAGGGTCCTGCGTAGTGGAATTGCTATCCGAAATGAGGTCCGACCATGCAAGTGCCGGTTGGCGCACCGTAGCCGGAGCGGCGCTGATGTTTTCTGAGTCGTGGATATAGTACTGGCGTGTCACGGTGAAAACCGTCAATCCAAACAGAATCTGAAACACCATCATAAGAATCCAGAATGTTGTGCTGCGAATCATAATATCTGCCCACTGATCAATGTTTCCTGACCCACTGTATTATACTTGCTTTCCACGACAGTCAGAGCCGGAAATTCTGGTTACAAACTGTTACAGAACAATACGAAATTGATATGAGTTTTCAGTATTACCTGCGTAATACTACCCCAGGATTAAACAGGGAGATTATCATGGCTGTCTTGCATCTTTCGAAATGGCTGGCTGTCACAGTAACGATCACCAGCGGGCTTGGTATCGCTGCATGCCAATCAAAACCACCTGTATCGGAAGCCGTAGAGCTGCCGGTGTACAGGGTGCCCAACCTCGCGGGCAATGGTGAGGCATATTATGCGCCCGATGGTGTGCACCTGATTGCGGTAGTACAGGATCCCGATGCTCAGGATCCGGGCCGCGGTAAAGTGGGTGGTGGTTTGATCTACACCTTTACGGACACCGGCGAGGATATCCGGCGAATCAATGATCGGGGTATGGATGCCTGTGCCTGGTTTTATCCCGATGAAGACAGGCTGCTCTGGGCTTCAACCCGCGACCATATCGATGATATGCCCGCCGGTGATTGGGCCAATGATGCAGACTATCCGCAGGGTTCCGAGCTTTACAGCTCCGACCTGGATGGCAGCAATATCAAGCGGCTGACCAATAACGAATGGTATGACGCCGAAGGTACGGTTTCCCCCGACGGGCAGTGGATTGTGTTCGGAAGGCAAATCGAAGGCAATGCCGATCTCTGGCGCATGAAATCCGACGGCACGGAGCAGACGCAGCTTACTTTTACCGAAGATTGGCAGGAAGGAGAGGCCTACTTTATGCCTGACAGCGAGACAGTGATTTTTCGGGCATGGAAGCACAGCGAGAAAAACCGGCTGGATGCACTGGATACGAAAAACGGAACCAAAACCCAGACTCCGATGAATATTTTTTCATTGAAAATTCTTGGTCCCGACCGCGATGTGCAACCCCGTACTTTCACCAGCGATACCAACTGGGCACCATTCCCGGCACCCGATGGCCGGCATTTTCTGGTGGTGCGAATTATAGAAGGCGGCAACTGGGAATTATTTCTCGCTGATATGGCGGGTGGCGAACCGGTGCGTCTGACATACAACACCGGCTGGGACGGCATGGGCGCTTTTTCGCCCGATGGCAAGAAAATGGTCTTTACTCGCAGCGAACCAGGCAGTTACGCGATGTATTCCTATGTCATGGATGTTTCTTCGCTGAACCTGGGTCCGGAGAACTATAAGGGCGTCC
>JAJRUG010000069.1 GCA_024277915.1 Gammaproteobacteria bacterium | reverse complement strand
CGAAATTCATTGTCGATAGACAAGACCCTGATAGACTGGATGTATTCCGAATGGCCTCATGACGAAAATTCGGGACTCTTGAGCTGGGTACATTGGTCAAGTTTAACCGCAAGACGGTCACGGTGATGACGGATAATGGCCAGCGCTGGAATATCTTACCGCATTTGCTATTGGATCGTTGAAATCCCCAGCAGCAGAGTATGAGATTGGAGGATACTGCCAGGCAATAGCAGGCTCACCTGTTGAGCCAGTAGGGGTATTAATATCGTATTCCGTCATGGTATGAATTAATTCGCGTGGCATAGGACAAGGCATGCAACTCTAAATTCACCGGGTCATCCGGCGTATAGATGTAACGTGAGAACAAGATAACGAGAACAATGAAAGGTGCAGAGACAATCTATCTTGCGCATGTAAAGCAAAACCACGCGGGAGGTTTGGCTGAACCCCATGAACTTAGTGAACATCTGAGAGCCACAGCGTGGCTTGCGCGAAAGTATGCCGCTGATATAGGCGAAGATTGGGCATTTCTATCCGGTCAGTGGCACGATTTGGGGAAGTACCGAACCAAATTTCAGGATTATATCCGCCTGCAATCCGGGTATGAACCCGAGAACGCGCATATCGAAAACGGATCAAGAGCACCACATTCAACCGCTGGGGCTATTCACGCTGTCAGCCAATTTCGACCAGGATTAGGCCACATATTGGCGTTCTTGATTGCGGGTCATCATGCCGGCTTGCCGGACTGGTTTGGAGGACGGGGAAGTTTGCAGTTTCGCCTGAAGGATGGTGAAGCGGAATACAAGCAGGCGTTGGAGGCCGAAATTCCGCCGGAAATTTTGTGCGGTGAAAGCCCGGATCTGCCCGATAGCGGACGATCACCGGAAAACATCGCCCTGTGGATACGCATGTTGTTTTCGTGTTTGGTAGATGCGGACTTCCTGGATACTGAACGCTACATGCAACCTGATAAAAGCGTACAGCGGGCGAAACGTTTAACGCTTCAAGAGCTTGGGCAGCGATTTAAATCCGGCATGATGGCTCTGCGCGCGGCAAGTCAGCCTTGTGCATTGAATCAGCTACGCGATTCAATATATCAATCCTGTCTCCAGGCAGCGAACTGGAGTTCTGGATTATTTAGCCTGACAGTGCCGACCGGCGGTGGGAAGACGTTGTCCAGTCTGGCCTTTGCGCTGGAGCATGCCAAACACCATAACAAACGACGCATTATCTACGCCATTCCCTTTACCAGCATTATTGAACAGAATGCCGATGTGTTTCGCGAGTTTCTTGGTCAAGACGCAGTGTTGGAACACCATAGCTGTCTGGATGCTGCACCAGAAAAAGAAAATCTGCGCAGTAGATTGGCGGCCGAAAACTGGGATTCGCCGCTGATTGTTACCACCAATGTGCAGTTGTTCGAGTCGCTGCACGCTTCGCGCACCAGTCGCTGCCGCAAGCTGCACAACCTGGTCAACAGCATCATCATCCTGGATGAGGCTCAGCAGTTACCACGCGACTTTCATGTACCGGTGACACAGGTTATGCAACAGATGGCGGATCACTATGGTGTGACGTGGGTACTATGCACAGCCACGCAACCGGTGCTGACTGAAACAGTCAACACTTTCGGCCAGACACTCTTACCGGGCCTGAAAGATGTGCGTGAAATCATCGATCACCCATCAGAGCTGGCGCGACAACTGAAGCGTGTCAATGTACAGATGCCTGATCCAAAAGCGCCTAAAATCAGCTGGGAAGCTTTGGCCAGGCGGCTTGCGTTACTGGATTGTGTATTGGCCATTGTAAATACCCGAAAACAGGCCAGACAGCTGGCAGCGCTACTGGGCGATGAAGAGAATGTCTTGCACCTGTCCGCCAACATGTGTGCACAACATCGTTCGAAGGTAATAGCCGAGATCAAGAAACGTCTTGAATCACGGACCAAACAGGATAACAGGCCTTTACGTGTCATTAGCACCCAACTGATCGAGGCAGGTGTCGATGTCGATTTTCCGGTGGTGTATCGGGCCATGGCCGGTTTGGACTCCATCGCCCAGTCAGCAGGCCGCTGCAACCGTGAAAATCGGCTGCCGGAACCGGGCGAGGTTATTGTTTTCCAGCCCGAGGAACCTGCACCACCCGGTTTTCTCAGGCAAGGTGAGGATATTACTATTGAACTGCTCTCCACTGGGAAGCTGAACGAGCCACTGGCGCCGGAAAGTTTCAAGGCCTATTTTGAATTGCTCAACAGCAGGGGAAGCCGTGACAAGCATGGGATAGTTCCCCTGTTAACGGCTAAATCAACACACGATGCACCACTGGCAATACAGTTCAGGGAGGCCGCGCAAAAATTCCGGTTGATTGATAATGTCGGTGAGTCGGTAATAGTACCTTTTCGCGGAGAAGGGCAAGAGGACAGCCCGATAGACGCTTGGGTCAGTATGTTGGAGCAGGATGCCTCGCAAAAATGGATATACAAGAAATTACAACGATACACTATCATCATATCCGAGACCCAAACGCAAAAATACCGGCAAAATGGCTGCATCGAATCGCGGGCCGGCCTGAATGTGCTGCTGGGTAGCTACTATCACCAGCGCTGGGGCGCAGATTGGCCAGAGCTATCCATTGCACCAGCAGACTGCGTTTTTTAATAAGGAGATCGTATGGGATTTTGTATAGCGGTCAGCGGTGATTTTGCCTGTTTTACCCGGCCGGAGATGAAGGTTGAGCGTGTCAGTTATGACGTTATTACGCCATCTGCAGCCAGGGGTATTTTTGATGCTATTTTGTGGAAACCAGCAATTGAATGGCGAATACATAAAATCGAGGTACTCAAGCCGATACGTTGGGTCAACATTCGCCGCAACGAGGTGGGTTCGGTGCTGCCGGTCAATAATATAGCCAAAGCGATGAAAGGTGGCGCAGCGCCTGTGCTTTATATCGAGGATAACCGACAGCAACGTGCCGGGTTATTTTTACGTGATGTCGCCTACCGTCTACATGCCAGTTTCCGAATGACAAAGAACGCCGGCGAATCGGATAATACTGTCAAGTTTGCCGAGATGTTCCGCCGCCGTGCCAGCAAAGGCCAATGCTTCAATCAGCCGTATCTGGGAACCCGAGAGTTTAGCTGCAATTTTCGCTTGGTCGATGACGAGACAAACGAAACAGACCCTTTGAACGAAGATCGCCCTCTGGGCTGGATGCTGTATGACCTCGATTATCAAGATCCAATAGATCCCAGACCGCTGTTCTTTAATGCGGTGATGGAAAAGGGCGTTATCCAAGTACCCGATCGTAACAGTGAGGAGGTGCGCGGATGATTTTGCAGGCACTAAATAACTATTACGACCGCAAGCAACAGGACTTGCCACCATTTGGATTTGAGGAAAAGGCGATACCCTTCATTATCGTGCTGGATGAGGCGGGGCATTTCGTTCACCTGGAGGCGAATAGTGAAATCGAAGAGGGAAAAAGTATTGTTCGGCCACTCAGAGTGCCAAAAGCGACAGGGCGAAGCGGTGCGAAAGCTTATGAAACCGCTTATTGCCTGTGGGATCACTATGGTTATGTAGTCCAGCAGCCACGGATGGCGAAACCTGAAGCGCTGCCGACGAAGAAGGATGTCGCAGATGCACAGAAACAGCATGCGAGTTTCAAGCGGGAGGTTGTTCGCATCAGTAATGATTTGCCAGACGATACTGGCGTTCAGGCAGTACAGCTATTTATCCAATCAGAGAATGAAATCGCCCAGCTTAAGGCGCATGATATCTGGCCTGAATGTCTCAAGGTCAAGGGCTGTAACCTAACTTTCCGTTTGGCCGGCTCAAATCATTTAGTATGCCAGTCACCACAGGTGATCGATTGGGTTACATCACGGTCATTGTCGAAAGAGGATGTCCAGACAGGCTTTTGCCTGGTTACCGGGAAACCCGCAGAAATTGTGCGTCTGCATGATGTAGTCAGCGGCGTCAGCCAAAAACCCGCCCCACTGGCAGCAATCAATGAACCAGCCTATACATCATTCGGCAAGGATAAGGGTTTTAATTTTCCGGTCGGTATGCAGGCGGTATTCAAATATACGACTGCGCTGAACCATTTATTGAGAAAGTCATCCTCGAATAAATTTCGGATCACCGACACTTCCTATGTCTGCTGGGCAGAGCGCCCAAATAAACTGGAAGGCTTCACGCCGCTATTCCTGTCGTCCGCCGATGATGACCCTGACAGTACGGCCAAAGCCGTGAAAACTCTATTCAGCAGTATTTATAACGGCGCGTATCAGGCTAGTGATGGACAGGATCGGTTCTTTGTTTTGGGTCTATCCCCAAATTCTGCGCGTATCGTCGTACGTTACTGGAAGACCGGGACGATTGGTGAGTTTGTGGAAAACTATGCTCTATGGTTTAGCGATCTCGAATTAACGGGGCGAGGCCACTATGGTTATCCCTCACTCAAAAAGCTATTGCGAGCCACGGCCCTACAATTCAAGGATGACAACATACCCCCCAACCTACCTGGGGAGGTGGTTCGCGCTATTCTGTCAGGCGGGCGGTTGCCGGAAACGCTGATTCAGGCTGTGTTACGTCGTATCCGGGCCGAAAAAGGCAATGTCATTTATTCACGAGCTTGTGCCATCAAGGCGTATCTCAATCGCAAATACCGTTTTGCAACAACCGGCCAGGGGGAGTTAACCGTGTCTCTCGATAAAGAAGAAACCCGAATTGGGTATTGTCTGGGGCGACTTTTCGCCGTGCTCGAAAAACTACAGCTCGACGCGCAGCCGGGCATCAAGGCCACAATACGAGATCGCTACTACAGCAGTGCCAGCACAGCACCAAAAACAGTGTTCGGCACGCTGATTCGCCTGTCAACGCATCATATTAAAAAATTGGAGAATCCAGCATGGCGCGTTAATGCGGAAAAACGCATCGGCGAGGTTATGCGGATAATAACGGACTTTCCAGCACATCTGAACTTGGAAAACCAGGGGCTGTTCGCATTGGGGTATTACCATCAGAAACAAGACTTTTATACCAAGAAAACCGATCAAGGAGAGGATAAATGAGCCTGGGTAATCGATATGAATTTGTATTTTTATTTGATGTAAAGGATGGAAATCCGAATGGTGATCCAGATGCTGGCAACCTGCCAAGGATTGATCCAGAAACCGGAATGGGCTTGGTCACCGATGTTTGCCTGAAGCGGAAGGTACGTAATTCTGTGCAAATGACTCAGGAGGGTAATCCGTCTCGAAAAATCTTTATTCGTGAAAAAGCAATCCTTAACCAGATGATTGATGACGCACATGAGCAGGAGGGTGTTAAAGATAAACAGAAAGGTGAAAAAACGGAAGCCGCAAGAAACTGGATGTGTAAGCACTACTATGACGTACGCTCTTTTGGCGCTGTTATGAGTACGGGCAAGAATGCAGGCCAGGTCCGTGGTCCTATTCAACTAACATTCTCGCGATCCATCGACCCGATCGTCGCATCCGAACACAGCATCACTCGAATGGCTGTCACTACAGAGAAAGAAGCTGATGCGCAAAGCGGAGACAACCGTACCATGGGTCGAAAATTTACAGTGCCCTATGGCCTATACCGCTGCCATGGCTTTGTATCAGCCCACTTAGCCAAACAAACCGGTTTCAGCGAGGAAGACTTAGAGCTGTTCTGGCAATCCCTGGAACAAATGTTTGACCACGACCGCTCCGCTAGCCGGGGTGAAATGAGTGCCAGAGGGTTATATATATTCAGGCACAGTAATGAGTTGGGGCATGCGCCTGCAGCTGCATTGCTCGGCCGAGTTGCTATAAACCGAATAGCTGATGTTGAGGTGGCAAGGGGTTTCGATGACTATCAAGTGGGTGTGGATACGGACTCACTCCCTCAAGGTGTAGAGCTGATTATCCGGATTGGGTGATCAGTTAATGAAAAAACTGATCCGCAACTCGACCGCTGAATTTCTTATATTCACAGCGCAGGCCGGTGACGACAGCATCGAAGTCCGGGTTGAGGAAGAGTCGGTCTGGTTAACGCAGAAATTAATGGCCGAACTCTTTGGCGTCGATGTCAGAACAATCAGCGAACACCTGAAAAATATCTTTCAGAGCAATGAGTTGAAGGATGATTCAGTTATCCGGAAAATCCGGATAACTGCCGCTGACGGCAAAAAATATCAAACGCAGTTTTACAATCTGGATGCGATTATTTCCGTTGGCTATCGCGTCAACTCCAAACGCGCCACTCAGTTCCGCCAGTGGGCAACCCGGGTGCTCAGGGAATTTGCCATTCAGGGTTATGTGCTGGACAACAAGCGCCTGGAAAATGGCTCATTTCTGAATGAAGACTATTTTGAAAGACTGTTGTCAGAAATTCATGAAATTCGCCTCAGTGAACGCCGGTTCTACCAAAAGATCACCGATATTTATGCTACCAGTCTGGATTACAATAAGGATGCAAAAACTACCCTGGGTTTTTTCGCCAGAGTGCAAAACAAACTCCACTTTGCAATTCACGGGAAAACAGCGGCGGAAGTCATTTTTCAACGTGCCGACAGTGAAAAAACCCACATGGGCCTATCCGGTTGGGACAATGCGCCGGATGGTAAAATTTTAAAACCCGATGTAACGGTAGCGAAGAATTATCTAACGAAAGAAGAGCTTGAATCCCTGGGTCGTATCGTCAATGCCTATCTTGATCTGGCTGAAGATCGCGCCAGGCGTAAAATACCTATGTCCATGGAAGACTGGGCAACACGCCTTGATCTGTTTCTGGAATTTGATGAACGTAGTATCTTGCAAGGCAGCGGTAAAATCACCGCTAAGATAGCCAGGAAGTATGCCGAAAGTGAGTTCGAAAAATATCGTATTGTGCAAGACAGGTTGTTTGAATCCGATTTCGACAAGCTGATCGGCTTTCAGAAGAAAGGGAATGCCGATCAATAATCACAGGAACTCCCAGGGCCGTTTTTTATGGACGATTCAAACCGCATTATCCTTCTCTCCGCTCTGCAACACTATGCCTACTGTCCCCGGCAATTTGCTTTGATTCATATCGAACAAGCCTGGGAGGATAACCGTTTTACCGCGGAGGGAAACCTGCTGCATAAACGTGTTGATGCAGGTGTTTCAGAACAGCGGCACAATATCCGATCGGAACGAGGCGTATTACTCGAATCACGCCAGTACCGGATTAAGGGGAAAATGGATTTGCTCGAGATCGAGCAGGGCGATCCACCCAGATATTTTCCTGTGGAGTACAAGCGGGGCAAGCCCAAAGTTGAGGATTGGGACCGCATTCAACTCTGCGCTCAGGCGCTGTGCCTGGAAGAAATGCGCAATGCGATTGTTGATGAGGGCGCGCTCTGGTATTGGGAGGTCAGGCGGCGAGAGCATGTGGCTATAGATGGTGCCTTGCGTCAAGTAACACAGGAATCGATTGCTGGAGCACATAAACTGCTGGATTCATGCAAAACGCCACCGCCGATTGCGGACAAGAGACGGTGTCGAGCCTGTTCGCTTAGAAACCTGTGTGAACCCGATTTATTCAGAAGGGATCAGACTCAAGCGTATATCAGGAAACTATTCGACGCATGAGAAAATTGATCAATACCTTGTACATCACCCGGCAAAAGTCCTATCTGCACAAGGAACGGGAAACGATAGTCATTAAACAGGGCGATGAGAAGCTGGGGCAATTTCCCGCACTGACGATAGGCAACATCCTCTGCTTTGGTCAGGTGTCGGTTTCACCGTTTTTGATGGGTTACTGTGGCGAGCAGGGGATCGGTCTCTCATTCTATACTGAGTGGGGCAAGTTTCTTGCCCGAGTACAGGGCAAACAAACGGGTAATGTTCTGCTTCGTCGTGTCCAGTACCGTTGGGCGGATGACGAAAAACAATCCGCGGCTATCGCACGCTTGATGGTGGCCGCAAAGGTCGCCAATAGCCGGTCGGTACTGATTCGGGAGATCCGCAATCATGGGGAAAACGAACGACTGGATACCGCAGTCAAGAAGTTAGCAAACAATCTACGCCGAATTGAGTACGCCGGCTCCGTTGCAGAAGTCATGGGTATGGAAGGCGATGCGGCCAGTGTGTATTTCGGTGTATTCAATGAATTGATCCGGAGAAATGGTTTTTCTTTCGGTAACCGGGTGCGCAGGCCACCGACCGACCCGGTCAACGCCATGTTATCGTTTGCCTATTCACTGGGTACCAACGAATGTGCTTCCGCCTTGCAGGGTGTTGGACTGGATCCGTATGTCGGATTTTTGCACAAGGATCGGCCTGGAAGGCTGAGTCTGGCACTGGATCTTTTAGAGGAATTTCGCGCCGCCTGGGCGGATCGTTTCGTGTTAACGTTGGTCAACAGAAAGCAGATAAAACCGGGCGATTTCGTGACTGAAGCTGGTGGCGCGGTACGGTTAAGCGACACTGCACGAAAATCATTCCTGACGTCATGGCAGGAGAGAAAACAGGTTGAGATCCAGCACCCGTATCTACAGGAACCCGTCCCTGTCGGCATGCTTCCGCACTGCCAGGCCATGCTGCTCGCACGTCATCTTCGTGGTGATACAGAATTGTATCCACCTTATCAGTTGAGGTAGGTGTGCTGGTTTTGATCACCTATGATGTCCGTGTTGTGACTGTCGAAGGTCGAAGACGTCTGCGCAATATTGCGAAGACCTGTAAGGATTACGGTATGCGAGTGCAGAACTCCGTATTTGAATGTGAAGTCGAACCAGCCCAGTTTACGATGCTGAAAAATGAGCTTATGGAGATATATGATCCAGAAGAAGATAGCCTGCGTTTTTACTTTCTAGGCAAGAAGGGACGCCAGCGGGTTGAGCACATGGGCGCAAAGCCCGTGGAGGATTCACTTCGTGACCCCTTGATTTTTTGAGCGCTAACAACCCGTTCTCATACAGAACGTGGTTAGTTAGCGCTGATGTAACCTATTGATATTGCACTGATAAGTGTTCGTTTTTTAAAAACCTGGAAAATACAAGGCTGATCTAACAAGATTAGCGATCCAAACTATTTTTTCTTCACATGATCAGTCGGTTAGAATTGAGCGGTCGCGCCCCCCGTGGGCGCGTGGATTGAAACGCATAATCAAGAACATGACCGAACACAGCCCCAGGTCGCGCCCCCCGTGGGCGCGTGGATTGAAACATCGAATACCGCCCCGGGATCCATATCTTATTAGGTCGCGCCCCCCGTGGGCGCGT
>JAJRUG010000068.1 GCA_024277915.1 Gammaproteobacteria bacterium | reverse complement strand
GTTTCCCCGTTCTTGCGGCGGTTCCATATCTCCCCTTCCCAGCAGCCCTTTTTTTCAAGGGATTGCCAGATGTTTTCGTAAAAGGCTTCATTGTGCCGGCTTGATTTCAGGTGCAGTGGATTTTTACCGGTAACCTCATCGTGCGTATACCCGGTGAGCCTGATAAAGGCCGGGTTGACGGAGACAATGCGGTGCTTCCTGTCGGTGATGATGATGCCCTGGTCGGTGGATTCGAAAACCGCTGCAGTCAGGCGCTGTTGCTCATTGATCCGCTCCGAACTTCCCGCGGCTGTATCCAGGGCGCAACCGGGATCATGGCCTGTTTCGCCGGCATGCCGCGCACGCTGCAATGCAGATTGTGCATACAGCCCGAACAGGACAGGAAGGACAAGGAAACCGATCGGAAGCCCGAGCCCCGGCGTGTGCATGCCGGGTGACCCAGATAACCAGTTACTGAAAGAGTACGGGACTGCATGTATGAATACATCGGCAGCCATCATTCCAGCGCCGAGAACAACCGATAATGCGACAAGCCTGTTACGTTGCAACCACTCCATATAAAACTCCATAACTCCCTGTATGGTGCAAATCCACTTGACCGAACCCTGCGGCAAGACCATCAAACAATATTACGGATAGACTGCTGGTGCAATGGCCAATGCCGCGCACCGGGCCTGTGCGGAGAAAAAGCGTGACGGGAATGACAGGGCCCGCCGCTGTCGTCATATTGTGACAGGTGAAAAATACGCCCATCCACCCCCCTTATCGTGATGATGGCCTCCCGTTATTCAATGCCATTCGGAAATTTGTGCCGGATTATCTGGGTGCCTACTACGATAAGGTGATCCCGGACTTTCAGAGCCAGCTTGCCAAAATGGGCGGCAGTACATTTTCGTTTGACCAGACCCGGTCGGTGACCTGTCCATATCTCTATCCGTGGCTTATTTCAAACAGTACCAGTATCTGATTTTGCTATCACTGAAGCCGCGCCCATACCGGGCTGAATGAATAAGGGGCCGGTGACAAAACGCACAATTGTCACTGACCCTTTCCCGCCTTTCTGATTGCCTGTGCCGTTACTAACCTGAATGGCGACCGGTATCGTATCAAGGTATGGACGATCGCCTACAGATAGGCGTGGATGCTAAAGGAGTCATGCTGTATGCCGCTTGACTGATCGATAGAAGAAAGACCCGGCACCCACTTTTTCCCGGCCTGAAATGCAATGCCTTATCCAGAATCCGATATCGAACAGCGTGTCAGTCTCGAAAGGATCGGTACACTCTACTCCGAAACCACGAGCAGTCTGCTGGCAACGCTGCTTGTTATGGCGGCCTTTGCCTTTGTCATTTCGACCCGGCTGGAGCCGGGGTTGCTGCTTGGCTGGTATGGCGCCCTGGTCATCGTCCTCCTGGGCAGGGTCGTAAACTACTGGAGGTACGTCCGGGCAAAGCCCTCATTTGAAGATATTCATCTCTGGCATCGCCGTTTCCGGCTGGGTGTTCTGGCAACCGGTCTCGTGCTGGGAAGTACTGCGGTGCTGTTTTTCGAACAGATCCCCCTGGCCTATGAGATATTCAGCATCTTCGTGCTGGCAGGCATATCTGCGGGTGCGCTGACTATCCTGATATCGGACTACATTGCGTTCTTTCTCTATATCAATGCGGCCCTGCTGCCTGCGGCACTCATATCGCTCAGTCATAATGACTCACTGCACCTGGCTATTGGCGGTATGACCCTGATTTACATTGCCCTGCTGATGCGGGCCAGCAGGAACCTGTACCGGAAGGTGATCGCATCGCTGCTGCTGGGTTATGAAAACCAGGCGCTTGCAGAGCGCCTGACACAGGAGAAAAATCGCCTGGACAACCGTCTCGGCCGTATCCTCAATGACAGCTCCAGTGAGCTCTATGTCATCAATGCGGAGACTCTCCAGTGCCT
The DNA here is from genome assembly GCA_024277915.1 of Gammaproteobacteria bacterium. Taxonomy (GTDB): domain Bacteria; phylum Pseudomonadota; class Gammaproteobacteria; order Steroidobacterales; genus JAJRUG01. The sequence goes on along the minus strand of JAJRUG010000068.1, from coordinate 4,314 downwards.
GCAGGTCAATCGGGGTGCCTTGCAACACCTGGGCTATAGCGAGCAGGAAATCCAGGGGCGTGACATAACGGATATCCTGCCTGACCTGGACAGGGAGGCATTCAACGAATTACTGGAACCGTTATATGGCGCTATGCAGGAATACGTGTATTTTCAGGGGCAGCACCAGAGGAAAGATGGCAGTCGTTATCCTGTGGAGGTGAGGCTGCAGTTGTCCCTGAAAGAGTCGCCACCTGTCGTTGTTGCGACTGCACTGGATATCACAGAGAAAAACGAGGTCAAGCGCCAGCTGGTCCATCAGGCCAACTTCGACCAACTGACTGATCTGCCGAACCGCTATTTTATGCTGCCGCACATTAACCACGCTTTTTCCCGTGCCAGGAGGACCAGTACCAGGGTTGCACTGCTGTTTATGGACCTGGATGATTTTAAGAAGGTCAATGATACCCTCGGTCACCACATGGGAGATGCCCTGCTTAAAGAGGCGGCGGAACGTATCCGCTCGGTCGTGCGGGAGTCTGATATCGCCGCGCGCCTTGGTGGCGATGAGTTTCTGGTATTGTTGGAAGGGATTGCTGAAGCAGAGCAGGCAATGAGAGTTGCCGACAAACTGGTAGACGCCTTCAAGGCACCCTTCACCATCGGTTCCGGTATGGCCTATGCGACTGCCAGTATCGGTATCAGCATATTTCCCAATGACGGTGATGATGTCGCTCAGTTGATGCAATACGCTGACACCGCACTGTATGCAGCAAAACAGAACGGGCGCTGCAATTACCAGTGCTTTTCGGACAAAATGCGGATTGCATGGCAACAGCGCATGGAAATGGAGCAGCACCTCCGGCAGGCCCTGGATAACGGCGAACTGTCATTGGTGTTTCAACCGAAAGTTGATGCCGTCACCGGCCGGATACTTGGCGCGGAGGCGCTATTGCGCTGGACCAGTCCGGTGCTCGGAACTGTTTCACCCGAGACATTTATACCGGTCGCCGAGAACCTTGGCCTGATTGATGCCATCGGGAGCTGGGTAATCATTGAAGCCTGCCACGAAGCGGTTCAGTGGAGCACCTTGTCGGATGACGAACTGCGTGTCGCGGTCAATGTGTCACCGAACCAGTTTCGTAGCAGCCGGTTGCTGGATGATGTCGACCGTGCCCTCGACGCAACCGGGTTGCCGGTGGAACGACTCGAACTTGAAATTACCGAGAGCCTGTTGATCGAGGATACCGGTGAACCGTTGGACATACTGAACAGGCTCAGGGAACGAGGTGTCAGCTTGTCCCTCGATGATTTCGGTACCGGCTATTCGTCGCTCAGTTACCTGAAAAGTTTGCCCTTGCAGGTGCTGAAAATCGACCGCAGTTTCGTAAAGGGGCTGACAGTAGACCATCACTCGGAAGCGCTGGTAGAGGCGATTATCGCCATGGCCGGAGGGCTGGGGCTGGAAATAGTCGCGGAAGGTGTTGAAACCAGGCAGCAACTCGGGTTTCTGAGCAAACGCGGCGTGCGTATCATTCAGGGGTACTACTTCAGTCCACCTGTCGGAGCGAGTGAATTTCGGGCCCTGGTGGAAAAAGGTACAGTATATCGGGAAGACATGCTGTCGCTGATACAGGGATAGGGTGCGCATGCAGTCACAGCCGGGTATCGCGCTGTGGATGTATTTGGTGGAGCGGAGGAGGATCGAACTCCCGACCTTCGCATTGCGAACGCGACGCTCTCCCAGCTGAGCTACCGCCCCATACTCGCTAGCAGACTATACACGTTGACGAAATCCCGATAAAGACTTGAGTCACTGCGGCCGGCTGTTTCCTGGCGCTGTCACTTACGCAGCTGCTCGCTCAGCAACTGAGCCAGTATCGCATTGAAGTTGTCACGGGCTTTCTGTCTCGAAGGGTGACATGTTTCGGATGTCCACCGTTATCCCTGCTTGCTGTCGGCTTCGATACCACCAGAATCGGTAATCGCTGAACTCGCACGCGCATCAGTGGCTTCTGAATCATGCCGGGCGACATATTCACGCATGAATTCGCGCAGGACCTGTGCTGCTGGCTTGTCCTGAGCACGGCAGACTTGCAGGAACTGCTCACGCAGATCGCGCTGAACTCGTATGCGGAAACCGGCATCTTTCATATCTGAAGTGTATCCAATGGATACACGTTTGTGTAGCGGTTATGTGCACATCGATCCTGGTGTCACAAATAATGAGGGTTGGAACTTGAAAAAATCCAGTTTAAGGCGATAATTAACAAAATTCTGTTAACTATCCTTTTTTATGAAGTATTTTGGTGCCGTTATGCTCTATAAGTATCAATTCAAGAACTTCTTCTCATTTGCTGGCGAGACAGAGGTTTCTTTTATTCTGAACCGCCAGGCGCCGGTAACGGATCTGGTTTTCTACAGTCCGGGTGGTGCTCGTCTGTCGAAAGTGCTGGCAGCCATTGGTCCGAATGCCTCGGGTAAAACCAATGTGTTAAAGCCGCTGGCTTTCCTGGGCTGGTTTGTGGCGCATTCATTTACGGCCGGCAGGCCGGAAGATGAGATTCCGGTACAGGCCCATTTTTTCTCGGATGATGCGGACAGCGAGTTCGAGATTGAATTCGAGCACCAGGGCCGGCATTACCGCTACTCATTGACCATTAACCCAGAGCGCGTCGTGCATGAGTCCTTGCATGTAAAGACCAGCAAGTTCTTCAGCTTTATTTTTCGGCGTGACTGGTCTGAACAGGACTCGGCTTACGTAATTCGGCAACAGAAATTCGGTTTTGCTGCGAAGGAAGCTGTCAGGGTGCGTTCCAATGCATCACTGATCGCCACGGCTGCCCAGTACAATGTGCCTTGTGCGCGGGAACTGGTCAGTTATTTCACGCGGTTTTATTCCAACGTTAATTACAGTGGCAGGGATCACTTCAAGACCAGTGATGTGTTCGAGGCGACAGATTTTTTTCATGGCCGGCCGGCATTACGTGCACAGATGTCCGAACTCCTGAGTCGGCTTGACCTGGGCCTGTCTGAAGTCATTATTGAGTCCCGAAAAATTTCTGAACAGGAAACAGGTAAAAGCAAAGTAGCCAATATTCCCTTCGGTGTGCACAGAATGGCTGAGAAGGAACAGAAGTTGCCGTTCTGGTATGAATCCAGTGGTACCCAGGCAGCATTCGTATTGCTTGAGAAAATCCTGCCGGCGCTGGAACATGGAGGTATTGTCATTATTGATGAGATGGAGGCTGATCTGCATCCAGAGATGATTACTGTGATGCTTGACCTGTTTATTGATCGTGAGCATAACCCGCACAACGCGCAGATTGTTTTTACCTGCCATGCACATGAGGTGCTCAATGATCTGCAGAAGGACCAGGTGCTCCTGATTGAGAAAGATCCGAACGGATTCAGCGAGGCCTGGCGGCTGGGTGATATGAAGGGTATCCGGCGGGATGACAATTTGTACGCGAAGTATCGCGCGGGCGCTTATGGCGCTGTACCGAATCTGTGATGGCGTAATCAATGCCCGCCCGCAAACGCCGTTCGGTTTCACGTACCGTACTGCTGGTCGGTGAGGGGACAACCGAGCAGGCCTTTTTGCAATATATAAAGTCTCTCTACATAAGTCGGGGCTGCGGCGTAGGCGTTACTATTCGCAATGCACATGGTAAAGGGCCTGACCATGTGGTGGATTACGCGATCAGGCAGCGTCGAAATGCGGACTATGATCGAATAGCGGTACTTTTGGATACTGACCTGGCAATATCAGCTCCGGTAAGGAAGCGGGCAAGAAGTTATAAAATCAGGGTGATTGGTTCGACACCCTGTATTGAAGGCTTGTTGCTAAAAATTCTTGGTGAACATGTGCCTGCGACAAGCACGGAATGCAAGAAACGGTGTGGTGGGGTGCTGCCTGTGCGATTGATGACGCCGGATGATTATACGACCCGTTTTTCAAGAGAACTTCTGGATGCCCGACGAGACGATGTTGCAGAACTTGGCCGGCTGATGGATTGTTTGTGTGGTTCCAAGGAAGGAAGCCGGTAGTGATTGAATGAGCCTGTTCCGGAGAAATTGCGTCAGGCTCATGAGGATGGTGGCGTGAATCAAAGCGCTCGCAATGACGGGGATAGCTGGAGTGGGCCAGTCAGGAAACGGGGCCATTAAGTTACACGCTGTTTGGCGAAGTACACTAGTGTAGTGTAACGAATAAGCTATACATTTGAGAGCGCAAGACGAGCACGATTTATCTTTGCCATAATCTCGCCTACCGGTTTCGTCCACACAAAAGGTTTGGGGTTTTCATTATGCACTTTGATAAATTGCATGATC
>JAJRUG010000067.1 GCA_024277915.1 Gammaproteobacteria bacterium | reverse complement strand
GATGGATGAAGGCAAAGCAGTGGCCCATGCCCGGGGCGTTGAATTGCATGAGGACCCCTGGGTGATGAATGTCAAAGCCGTCAGTCACGGCCAGACCGGGGATGACAATTACGCTCATGTTCCATCGATGCTGGATGATGTGCGTGCCCGTCGTCCGACGGAGATCGACTGGATCACGGGAGCGATTGTTCGTGAAGCTGCTGAAGTCGGAATCGCCGTACCAGTCCACGAGACTTTGTACCATCTGGTGAAAGCCCGGGAATCGGGATGGGCAGCGTGATGGATCTGGAACCGGTATGGAAAGCGGTCGGGAGAATGTGATGAAAGTCTGTATCGTAGGTTGCGGTGCAATCGGCAGCCTGTTTGCCGCCCATCTGGCGAGAATGGATGATGTTGAGGTCTGGGCATATGACCTTGATCAGCAGCATATTGATGCTATTAACAAGGATGGTTTGCGGCTTTCCGGTGTCAGCAAGCTGGTATCACATCCACATGCAACTTCTGATCCGGATGAGATTCCTGCCTGCGATTTTGGCATCGTCGCGACCAAGACACTGCATACCAGGGCCGCAATTGAGGTCACCGCCCGGGTTTTTGCGGATGGGGCAGTCTGCTCGGTACAAAATGGTGCTGGCAACGAAGAGATCATTGCGGAATATGTGCCGCGTGTGATGCGGGGGACAACGTTTCCCGCCGGGCATATCGTCACGCCGGGGCATGTCGAGCAGGATACCGGCGGCAAGACCTGGATCGGGCCATTCGAACCCAAAGCCGCGACCCTGGATGAGGTGAAACGTCTTGCCGAAGCCCTGAGTTGTGCAGGAATGGAAACACTGGCCATGCTGGACGCGCGTGGTGCACAGTGGACCAAGCTGATATTCAACGCAGCAACCAATCCCATTGGTGCACTGACAGGTTTGCCTCATGGTGTTGCCTGCGATCAGAAACGGGTACGCAGGTTAATTTCCGGCCTGATCGCCGAAGGCGTTGCGGTGGCCGATGCGCTGGGTATCGAACTCGACAGTGATCCGGAAAAGCTGGTTGATCATGCAAGAGACGTCGCCTACAACCACAAAGCCAGCATGTTGCAAGATGTGCAAGCCGGACGGCGTACCGAAATCGCGGCACTCAACGGTGGTATTGCAGCTTTTGGTAAAGCGAATCAGGTACCCACTCCTTTGAACGAAGCGATCTGGGCATTGATTGAAGGCCTGGAGCATTCCATGACGCGAAATGATTAACCACAGGATCATCTGATGACAGAACAGAAAATAAACTTCCAGCCCAGCGAAACAGAAATCAAACGGCGCTACCACAATGTGCATGCTGCAATGGATCAGGCTGGTCTTGATGTGTTGATTGTCAGCGGCAGCGAATACACCGGGTTTGAAGGTGCCGTGCGCTACATGTGCGGGTTCCATCTGCTGCACCGCTATGCCTATGTCGTGATACCACGCACTGGTGATCCAACCTGTGTATTCCCCCGCGAAGCGACCTGGGTCGGCGATCATTCGGCAACGTTTATCGAACAGCGAGTGTTCCCGCCGCACTGTGGCCAGTGGCTGGCAGACTATGTCAGGGAGAACAAGCTGGGCAGGGTGGGTGTTTATGGCATGAATTTCATCATGCCGGTCCGTGACTACCAGGCATTGGCCGGTGCGGGGCTGGATCTGATTGATTTTGATGAGGCTTTTGATCACGCCAGGGCGCAGAAAAGTGAAGAAGAAATGATCTCGGTTCGGCACTCTATGGAGATCAACAAGGCAGGCGTGCTGGCCGTCATCCAGGCCTATGAGCCAGGAAAAACCGAAGCGGAACTGATGGGTGCAGCGGAGCAGACCTTCGCCGCCCGGGGGACTGCGCGCAATACCATGGATATGGTGCTGACCGGCCCCAACGGATCGCTGCTGCCACAGATGGTATTTCCCAGTGCTGTCCGGAAAGTGAAAAGCACCGACGGGCTTTTATATGGGCTGGAGGTCTCCGGGCCTGGCGGGCACTGGATCGAGTTTTCCCGGCTGCTTGCACCGAGTGGTATCGACGATGCAACCCGGCGTCTGGTGGATCTCTACGCCGAGTTCCACGAACTGGTGAAAACGCATTTGAAAGCGGGGGCATCGGCAGAGGAAGTACACAGGAAGGTCATGACGCCGTTCGAGGGAAAGGGCTACCGGCTCGGCCACGTATCCGGCCATTCCATTGGCATGACAATGATCGAAGCGCCTCGTATCGGTGAAGGCTCGGAGTTTGAATTGCCCGAGAACATGGTGTGTTCGATGCATCCCCACGTCATGACCGAGGACCGGAAAAACTGTTTGTATATGCAGGAGACTTTCCGGGTGGGCATTGATGGAGGAGAACCGTTATCGGGAATTCCTGTCCGGGTCTATGACGGAACGGAAACCTGTCTTTAGCCATGCACGAACAGCATGGCTGATATGTTTTACAGAGGAGAATGGAAATGAATGCTGCGGGAAAAGCCAGGGTCGGGGTGATCTTCAAGTCTTATGAACCCATGGCTGCGATACAGGCCTATGCCGCACAAACCGAGGCTTCCGGCCTCAGTGGCGGGTTCTGGATAGCAGAAGCCTATCACTGGTTCCGCCAGTACGGGCATGAAGCCCGTGGCTGCATGGCGACGCTGGCAGCAGCGGCTATGGCGACCAGAAAGATACCGATTGGCCTGGGCATTACATCGCCCTATATGCGGCATCCCACCACCCAGGCTGCCGAAATGATCGCGATTGATGAATTGTCCGGCGGGCGTTTCATTATGGGCCTTGGTGCCGGCAAGGTGGGCACCGAGTACCTGGAGATCGATCAAAAGAAATTCACACCGGTCAAGGTACACAAGGAATCAGTGGATATTCTTCGTGGTGTGATGAGTGGTAAGGCTTTCAAATACGATGGCGAGCTGTTTCGCTGCGATATGCCGGCGGTTGATCGT
>JAJRUG010000066.1 GCA_024277915.1 Gammaproteobacteria bacterium | reverse complement strand
GGTTCGGTCCAGTCAACTTTAAGGTTTCGTTTGACAGTCTGAACGACATCGTGGACAAGCTCGGATAGCAATTCATTACCGTAAATATCTTCGTAGTTTTCGGCGATGGCATCATAGAAAGCCAACTCCTCGTCCTCCAGCCCCAGTTTCGCGGCACGATCCCGGTCTGCTTCCCATTCCTTCCGCATTTCGATCATCGCTTTAATGACCGCTGCCGCATCGATCAAACGATTGTGGTATTTCCGCAAAGTCTCTTCCAGCAGATCCCGGAAGCTCTTTGCCTTCGCCAGATTGCGCTTGTGATGAAGCTCGATCTCATCCCGGATCAGTTTCTCCAGCAGCTTCAGACGCAGATTCTGGTGAGGCTTGTCCTTGAAAGTCTGTAGAAAGGCGTCATCCAGGATGGACAGGTCCGGCTTATCAATGCCGGCAGATTTGAATATATCTATGACTCCTTCGGACTCCACGCTATCATCAACCAGGTCGCGTACAGCATGTTCCAGCTCTCGTGCTTCCTTCTTACCCGGCATCGCCTTGATGAGCTGCTTGCGGACCCGCTGGAAAAAAATGATCTCATCCGTGTAAGGGCGGCAATCATCCAGATGCTTGACCAGCAGGTAAGCCTGGGAGAGCCTATGCTCAGCCTGAAGGTATTGGTCTCGCAGTCCCTCATCATCTGTCAATGTCCCGAATATTTGGGCATAGCGATCCTCCAGCTCAATATGAGACAAGCGCCGCCAATTACCAAAGTCAATATCTCCGGGCAAAAGTTTTTGAACCTCCGACAGGCATTCAATAAATACCGGCTTCGCCTCATCATCCAATGACGGCGCGGGCTCACCTCGCCCGCCACCCTGTGTGTACTTAGCGGTGGCCTCACGAAGCTCATCCCCAATACCAATATAGTCCACTATCAGGCCATGTGGTTTATCCTTGAAGACGCGGTTCACACGGGATATGGCCTGGATCATGTTGTGCCCTTTCATCGGCTTGTCGATATAGAGTGTATGCAGACAGGGTATATTCGTCCCCGTCAGCCACATGTCACAGACGATGACAATCTTGAGTGGATCATCAGAATCAATCATGCGTTGCTTGATGGCATCCCGCTGCATCTTTGTAGTCAGATGCCCGGCGTGGCTCCATTCTTGAGGATCCTTACCCAGATCACCGGTCATGATCACTTTAGTCTCAGGGCAACCTGATAATGATGTAAGTGCATCATACAAGCGGACACAGTTTACCCGAGTCATGCAAACGACCATCGCCTTTCCATCGAGCGTTGCGATGCGTTGCGTGAAATGATCCAGCAGATCCCCCGCAAGCTCCTCCATGCGCTCTTTCGCGCCGGCAGCCTGTGCGAGCGCAGCCCATTTACTCTTCTTTCGGTCCAGTTCATCCACTTCCACATCACTGGCAATCTCTTCCAGTGCTGCGTCGATATCCGCATGATTCAGTTGCAACTTAATCTGACGTGGTTCATAGAATATCGGAACGGTTGCCTTGTCTTCCTGTGACTGCTTGATGTCATAGGTGTGGATGACATCCCCAAAAACTTCGACAGTGTCGGCGCTGGAAAAGCTAACCGGGGTGCCAGTAAACCCGATGCGCCTTGCATTCGGCAGTGCCTCAGCCAGATAGCGTGCATACCCCTGGAGAAAGCCGTACTGGCTGCGATGTGCCTCATCGGCGATGACAATGACATTGGAGCGTTCGGACAATACGGGGTGTTCAATCTCAGTTACACCATTGCTATCATTCTTGAGCCGGAATTTCTCGATGGTAGTGAAAACGACTTCGCCACCTTCTGTTTGCAGTAAATCACGCAACTTATCGACGCTGCCAGCGTGTTTCACTTCTCCCACCAATCCTCGAGCGGCAATAAACTGATCGTGAAGCTGATCATCGAGGTCGGTACGGTCCACCTGCAACACGAAAGTCGGATTTTCCAGCTCAGGGCGCTGACGTAGAATTCCCACAAGAAAGGCCATTGATAGTGACTTGCCGGAACCGGTTGTATGCCAGATCACACCAATGCGCTTGTCCGCACCGGCAGTAACTGTTTCAATCGTCTTTTCGACAGCTATGCACACCGCAAAGAATTGATGATACTTGGCACCTTTCTTGGTGATCTTCTCGTTAGCCACCTCGAACAGAATGAAATCCTGCACGTAGTTCAGAAGCCGTTCTTTGTCGAATAACCCCTCAATCAGGGTTTTCATACTGCCGGTAGTGTTAGCCTCAATATTGAAGCCATCGATAGATTTCCAGGGTGCGTACCATTCCTGGCTGGCGGTCCACATACCATGTAACGTGGTAATGCCATCCGAGACTACCGTCAGGGCATTGAACTCAAAGAGCTGGGGAATATCGTTGCGATAGTGACCGATCTGATTCAGGGCATCCTCGACCGATGGCCTAATGGCGTAAGGATTCTTCAACTCGAAAACAACCAGAGGAAGACCGTTGATAAACACGATAACATCGGGCCGGCGGTCATTCTGTCCGCGAATGGGCAGTTGATTCACAACCCGGAAGTCGTTGTTCTTGGGATCTTCCCAGTCGATGCCATACACATGCCGGTATTCAGCCCTGCCATCGCCCCGATCAACCTTGACCTCGAATCCCTTGGTCAAATCCTGGCGAAACTGCCTGTTGCGCCGCAGAGCATCCACACCCTCCGGGCGTGCCAAACGTGCTACAGCCTCGTCGATACTGCTTTCGGGCAAATCAGGATAACGGCTTGTAAGGTGAGCCTTTAGGGCATCGCGTAACACCACTTCCTCGTGGTCGCGCTCGATTTCCTCGCCATGAGTGTAGTCATATTTCTGCTGGATCAGGCGCTCAATGGTAGTCAGCTCGAACTCGGTTTCTGTGCCGCGTTTTCTGCTCATACTGCCTCTCTACCGACTTCGGCTAGACTGCTAGGCGACAGACCGGTAGGCCTGATCCGGATGATTTGGTTTGGTCGGATAACGAATCTCCAGTTTTTTAACTTTTATCATTGGGTTCAGATACTCCTTTCTCAAAAAATCGTCTGATCGGCTCAGGAGTTCTCCCAAGGCCCTGAGTGTCAAATAGCGCCCCTTACAGAGCCCGAGAATAACCAGCTCGACCTCAGCATGTGGCGACCTTCCCCGGCTCCTCACCGGTTCAGCAATCGCCAATAATCGGGCGCGAATCTCGTCACTAACCTCCGGACTCTCGGCCCTAACCTCCGGACCCCCAGCGCTAACCTCCGGACCTCGCCTCCTAACCTCCGGAGCTTGCTCTGAGTAAGCCCCATTTGGGGTTCCCGTAAGTCCTGAAAAATCAATAACTTCAGATACAAATGCTTGATCAGCGTCAACCGTCCCGGCACCAGGTAGAAAGTACACCGTACCCCTGCCGCTCCCATCCGACACCAGCAAACCTGACCTGACCAGCCCCGCCAATGCCATCGTCAGGTCGTGGGGATGCACGGTTGTGACCTCCATAATCCGGCCATGATTGACCACCTTCTCAACCGCAGCCGTTACAAGCACAAGGCGCTCCAATTCATCAAACTGATCAAACCGATCGCCCAGTGCCTCGCGCAATCCCTGCACAATTGCAGCAGGTAATAAATCGATCATGCGTAACTCGAATAGCGTTTGCTCCTGCTTCTCATACAGTAGCGGTTGACGCCAGTGCTGACCCTGCCAATTGCGGTAAATCTTTGGAATTCCGGAACCTGCTCGCTCACCCAAACCTATCAGCAGAAACATCTGATGAATAATACGATTGCGACAATCACTTTCACCGCCCCGAATCGCCTGCTCTACCGGAATACGCATAAGGCCGGGATTACGAAAACCAAACATATCAGGCCGTTTCACCACCAGCACGGACAATCGCCCGGAATAATCAGCATGCACAAGCGTATTGACCAGTGCCTCGCGTAACGCCTCATGGACTGGCGTATCATCGATACGCTGCCCGTCCTCCAGCTGGAAGGGAACTCTCAGCCCGACGGTCAATTTGCGGATAACAATCCTGTAAAAATCGAAAAGGTTACCGGACCAGGTACCATCCAGCGTAAGGCGGTCTATCCAGCGTTTTTCCGTCTTTGCCTCAGCGCGTTCCTGATAATCCAGAAAATAATGCGGTACCGCCTCCTGAATTGATGGCAGTTTCCCGAACATCAGCACCCCCGCAAGCGTTGGGCCTTCGTCTCCTGTTTCCCGGTCTCGACGCCATCCGCCAACACAGCGCAAAAACTCAAGATCGTTGTGGTCGTTCCACGGATGATCCGGCTTCGCGGATCGCAACATTTGCCGGTACGCAGTCAGGCTCCCCTGATCGAGATCATCAAACGCAAATTTCGTCAGCAGTCGCTCATCACGAGAATCCTCTACCTGTTCTGCCAACATTCGGCGCACCGACTCTGCATCGCAACGATGGTCTCCTTCGTGAAAGCGGCGATAGGTTCCCTTGATCGGGTTACCCTTGATGTAGACCGGACGCTGGGAACGGCCCGCCCGGGGAATATGGATATGAACGAGAGAAACACTTTCTACTTCCAAGATGCGAACATCAGAGTCGGCTAGAAGATTTACACTAACGTTGTCGGAGTTCAGCACACTCCATAAATCAGAAACCACCTTGTGGGGATTGGCGATCCCAACCAGTTCGAATTCACCATTGGGCCTCTCACGAACACCCAGTATGATCTCTCCACCCTGAGTATTTGCCATCGCACTGTAGCTCTTCCAAAGATCTTTGGGGACAGCGCCTGTGCCATCCCGGCCGGCAGCCAGTTTGAACTCGACATCTACCGCCTCCCGCAGACCGGCGAGATCCTCCGTAGATTCGATAACCAGTCTCACGCTACGGCCTCTGCCTGTTTCTCAGCATCTTTGACCCGGATTTCGCCGGAGAGGAGTTTTGGAAGTAGCGCATCGCGCGTAGCGATCAACACATTATTCTCATGAATATTTTCCACTATTTCGTCTGCAAATGGCCTGATCAACTCTGTATATCGTTCGGCAATTTCTTCACCCGGCAAAGCAACCTGATATCGTGCCATGTCTTTCCAGTTTGTTCGTGGCATTCTGGTGCCACCCGACGCTGCGTCAGCGTAGTTAATAAAATCAACACTAGCAGCCTGTTGAAAAATGGTCATATTTGCGTTGAATAACGCACACTGAGACGTTTGTGCGAGCAAGACAAGCCGCGATTTTGAATGGGCCGTGCCGAAGCGTTTGTTTCATCCGAGCATTCATCATCATTTTACAGTC
>JAJRUG010000065.1 GCA_024277915.1 Gammaproteobacteria bacterium | reverse complement strand
CCGGGTGGCGGCGATTGGGATTAAAGCTGGAGCTTACCCTTGAGAAAGCAACCGGAGCCCTGATGAAGGCCTTCCGGACACTCGTGCCTTCCGGTGTAAAGTAATCAATTCGACCGGATGGATCCTGGTAGCGCACTGCGCGAAAAGCCTGACCCTGGTTGATAAATTCAGCGGCCAGAATATCTCCTTCGCCCAGCTTTTCTCCGTCTCGCCACAGCTCTTCATATATGACGCTGAATGAATCGCCATCCCGGATGTCGAGAACAAAATCCACATCCCAGGCAAAAATGCCGGCCAGGTTCATGATGGCCCGGTCAGAAATCCCCGCTTCGGCAGCCGCTTCAAACAAGGAACTGGAAATATGGCCTTGCGAGAAGGCTTCCCGGGCTTCGGGGGGATGGTCAATCAGATTGGCAACATAGCCGTGATCAGATCTCCACACACCCAGAGAGTGTGAGATATCAATTTCTCGTGTCAGTTCCATGATTCGGCCCGAGTCATGTCTGACGGTGATTTCTTCTCCTGGTTTCAGGAGTCGAAGGTATTCTCGGGACAAGTCGGGCAGCATGAGGTTCGCCAAATCGTTCCGGCTGAAATTGTTGCGCTGGAAAAGTCGATCAAGGCTATCGCCTCTGCGTATCTGAAGTGTGACCAGCTCCCCGGGTTGCGAGCGTCCCGTGGTCTGTTCAGGATCAGCAGCATCTGGAATTGACGCTGCAACAAGCGTTGGGACGACTGCTGCTGTCGGCACGTCTGGCTGATTGGTAGCCTCGATCGAGGCAATGGCCGGGCTTGCCATCGCGGCATTTTCCAGCTGATGTTCGGTAACGTCACTCGAATCCTCAGCGCCATAGAGGATTAAACCTACCGATATAAGAGGGATTCCAACCCCTGCAATAAACCATGATACCCGGTGATCGGCAGGAGATGCTGCCGCTTGGTCGGGTTTGTAGTCTTGCTGGATCCGCTTCATCGACTGTACAGAGACCTTTGCTATGTAGAACTGGATCCGGCCGGATTATACAGGCACAGATCTATTTTTCTTCCGAATCTGCTTTATTATTGATCGAGCTGAGGCAATAGTACCGGCGTACCTTGTAGTCTTTCAAATCATCAGAGGTTTTGATCCATGGATCCTGCAGAGGACCAACTATCCGAAATTCGGCGTGGTGCCGAAGAAATTCTGGTCGAAGAGCAGCTTGCTGAACGGCTTGCTCTGGGTCGGCCGCTCCGGATCAAGGCAGGTTTTGATCCCACAGCACCTGACCTTCATCTGGGGCATACGGTTCTGATCAACAAGTTGCGGCAGTTTCAGGTACTGGGCCATGAGGTGATTTTCCTGATCGGCGACTTCACCGGAATGATCGGCGACCCTTCTGGTCGCAACGCAACGCGCCCGGCACTCACCACAGATGAGATTGCCGAGAATGCGAAGACTTACGAGAGGCAGATTTTCAAGATACTGGATCCTGATCGAACCCGGATCGCGTTCAATTCCCGATGGATGAATGAGATGGGTGCCGAGGGCATAATCAAGTTGGCATCGCATCACACAGTGGCGCGCATGCTGGAACGTGATGATTTTCAGAAACGCTACTCCGCGGGAAAGCCGATTGCGGTTCATGAATTTTTGTATCCGCTGGTACAGGGCTACGACTCAGTCGCGCTTGAGGCCGATGTGGAGCTGGGCGGTACCGACCAGAAATTTAATCTCCTGGTGGGCCGGCAGATTCAGCAGGCCTATGGCCAGAAACCCCAGGTAGTGCTTACCATGCCGCTGCTGGAAGGCCTTGATGGTGTCAGCAAGATGTCCAAATCGCTGGGAAACTACATCGGCATTGATGAGCCGTCTGGCGAGATGTTCGGTAAGCTGATGTCGGTTTCCGATGAGTTAATGTGGCGCTATTTTGAGCTCCTGAGCTTCAGGCCGATCGCCGAGATCGAGTCATTGGGGCGCCAGGTTGAGCAGGGCGCAAACCCGCGGGATATCAAATTTGAACTGGCCCGGGAGATTGTGGCCCGGTTCCATGATGCTACAGCTGCTGACCAGGCTCAGGAAGCCTTTATCAGCCAGTTTCGCCAGGGGGCAATTCCGGAGAATATTGATGAGATCACCCTCGAAACCACGGATGGGCAATTGGGGATTGGTTACGTTCTGAAGCAGGCCGGGCTGGTTTCCAGCACATCCGAGGCGCTGCGGATGATCAAGCAGGGGGCAGTCCGGGTTGATGGTGAGCGCGTGGAGGATCGCAGCCTCCAGATGCCTTCCGGAGATACCAGTGTTTACCAGGTGGGCAAGCGGCGTTTCGCCCGAATTTCGCTGAAATAGCACCTGTCGCAGCGCGTTAATCCGCCCTCCAGATTTATTTGCACATCACTGTTGACGCCACCTTTTCCTTCGGTATACTTCTTCGGCTGCCCACGAACTCCGTGGGCTTGTTCTTTTACAATACGGAAACAGATAATTTGTGTGGGTGCTCACTTCATGCGTCTTTTATAAAGGCCTGATGTGAGTGACCAAAATATTCGTTGAATAAACGTTAACGTTAATCTAACAGTAGTTTGGGATCTTGCGAACTAATACAGCTCAAAATATTGAACTGAAGAGTTTGATCCTGGCTCAGATTGAACGCTGGCGGCATGCCTAACACATGCAAGTCGAACGGTAACAGGCCGCTGGGATCCCTTCGGGGTGACCTTGGCGCTGACGAGTGGCGGACGGGTGAGTAACGCATAGGAATCTGCCCAGTAGCGGGGGACAACCTGGTGAAAACCAGGCTAATACCGCATACGCCCTCCATTCGAGAGTTTGGTGGGGAAAGCAGGGGATCTTCGGACCT
>JAJRUG010000064.1 GCA_024277915.1 Gammaproteobacteria bacterium | reverse complement strand
TGGTGGCCATCGTCACACCGAGCAGTGGCTTTGTCCTGAGCGATGGTGAATCTTTGATGCTCGTTGGCACTGCCGTAGATGCGGAGGACGGTAGCCTCGAAGATGATATTCAATGGGCGTCAGATCTCGACGGTGCCCTCGGCGCTGGCGGCAGCGTAAAGGCTGTTTTGACTGCAGGTGCCCATGCTATTACCGCCACCGTAACCGACAGTGGCGGGTTGATCGCCACCGATGAAATTATGACTACGATTGCACCGGATGAGTCTCCTCCATCGGCGGTCAACAATGCGGGGAGCCTGGCAGGTGAGGGCCGGAGCGATATCATTGAATCCACTGAATTAGCTTATACGGATGACATCTGGTCGACAGGTAGTATTGTGTATTCTGTTACGCGCCCCCCCCTCCATGGTCAGCTGATCCTGACGTCGGCGCCGAATATGGCAGTGCAGACGTTCAGTCAGGTCGATATCGATTCTGGTCGTCTTGTTTACCGGCATCAACGAGGCAACGGCGGCCCTGATCATTTCGAGTTTAGCGTTCAGGATGAGAACGGTAATGTGTTGCCTGACCAGATATTTGTTATTCGGGTCGTCACGAATATTAGCGACCTCGACATTGAATACGATGTGGGGTTAGTGACAATCGACTGGTCTACGCCACCCGGCGGTGTCATTGATGGCATTGAAATTCGCCGTCGCGATGACGGGCGGTATCCGCAAGACTCGCTGGATGGCTCGCTAGTAGTCCGGGTACCGGCAGACCGGCAGAGCGCTGTTGACATCTTCCTCCCGAGTGGCGGGCTGGGGGCGATTGCGTATTACTCGGTCTTTTCGTATGGGCAGGGGTCTGTTTACTCGGATGGCGTCCGGGTTGGTATTTACTGCGATTCTGGTAACTGTGTCACGGTTCCTGATCTCAGGGATGTGATCGCTATCAAAACGGTCAGCGATATTGAGACGCGCCGTAAGGCGTTGATCAGTGCGATCTGGGGGGTTGATACCCTTCCTGCGCAATTGCCGGTTAGTGTTACAGAGTTAATTCCGCCCATTGACCCTAATTCCACCGCCAACAATGACTATCGGCCAATTAATGCAGTTCGATTCGAGAAGTTGCTCGTCGATGCTGGCGATATGTATTTTGTTTCCGATTTTAGGATGCATCACTATTCGCCTGACTCTCCAAATGGTAGATTGGTTATCTATCACGGTGGTCACCGGGGGCTCACCAATGCACGTAAGAACGTGATTGAGCGTTTTCTTATGGAGGGCTACGGTGTTCTAGAGATCTCAATGCCAATGGCCGGTTCAAACTGGAACCCAGTCTACCACCCACCTTTTGGATTTTACCATGAGGATTTATCCGCGTTGGACCGGCCTATGCGGTTCTTTTTCGAGCAGGTGTCAGTTGCTCTGAATTATTTAATATTGGACCGCAGCTACAACGATATTTTCATGGTAGGTATTTCCGGCGGCGCCTGGACGACAGTCATTTATGCGGCCCTCGATCCACGAATTACGGCGAGTTATCCGGTTGCCGGTTCTTATCCGTTCTATCTACTGGAGCAGTTGGGCATTGTTGCCGATTTTGAGCAAGTCAATCCCGACTTCTATCAGCACGTATCCTATCTTGATTTGTATCTTCTCGGCTCAGTGGGCCGCAGGCAGCTTCAAATTTACAATATCTTTGATGACTGCTGTTTCGCTGGTACCTATTCGAATACGTTCAAAGAGCAAGTCCAGGTAGAAGCAGCGAGAATCGGTGGATCCTTCGATATCGCCCTTTACAATACATTCATCGGACACATGATTTCCGACGATGCAATCGAAATCATCATCGATGATATTGCAGCCCACTAGCCGGTATTTCCGCCTTGAGCAGATAAAGAAGTCTGATCTATGATGCGGTAAGCTGTCGATCACAATGATCGGGTTGTGCAAGGCTGAGATGAATAGCAGGACGAAAAGATACAGGTTTATCTATGTGCGGAATAGTAGCAATGGCCGGGAGTATGGATCCGGCTCGGCTGGATGCCATGAATGGCACTCATATCCATCGTGGACCCGATTCTGCCGGCCGCTACATTAGCATTGATGGCAAGGTGGGGCTGGCAATGCGTCGCCTCAGTATTATAGATGTTGAATCTGGTTTTCAGCCAATCCTCAACGAGGATGAAGAAGTCGTGCTGGTCTGCAACGGTGAGATTTTCAATTCGCCACAATTGCGTGATGATCTCGAAGCGGCGGGTCATCGTTTTCGTACCCGTAATTCAGATGTCGAGACCATCGTGCACCTGTACGAAGAGCATGGTACTGATTGCCTGCAGATGCTGAATGGCATGTTTGGTTTTTGTCTGTACGACCGGAAGCGCAACATCATTTTTGGCGCACGTGACCGCATCGGAATTAAGCCTCTTTATTACTATCATGAATCCGGCAGACTAGCGCTGGCGTCTGAGCTTAAAAGCTTGCTTGTACTCGACGACTTCGAGCCAACAGTTAGCCGGCAGAGTTTGTTTCACTATATGACATTAATGTATGTTCCCGATGCGGACTCAATTCTGGAAGGGATCAAACGTGTGCCGCCGGGCCACTTTTTTATCTATGATATAGAGGCGGGCACATTTACGCTGGAGTCCTATTGGGTACCGCGCTTCAATGTAATACAGAGAAGCCCTGAAGAAGCAATGGACTTTGTCCGTCAAGGCGCACGCGAGGCTGTCGGCCGCTGGACGCTATCGGATGTCCCTATTGCCTGCTCGCTGTCTGGTGGACTTGATTCGGCATCCATCGTTGGTTTACTTGCCGAGTCCGGGCAGAGCCAAATCAAGACTTATACACTGGGTTTTTCTGGTGCGGATGAAGCCGATCATAACGAGACCG
>JAJRUG010000063.1 GCA_024277915.1 Gammaproteobacteria bacterium | reverse complement strand
TCTAAAGATGATTGCCAAAGTACAAAACTCTGACAGCCATTCACTCTCTATCTAAGGAACAGATACCCGGTAATGGACTCCATCATTCGTTATATATTTTCTCGGCCGCCACTCACTGCTCTGCTGGTAGGAAGCAGCATCCACCTGTTTAACCAGCTTAATCTTTATTTAAGTTTTGGCATTCTGCATTACCAACAGTGGCAAAACGATTTTATTGATCACCCACTCTATACTCTGGTTGATATCCTTATCCCTTTTTTCGTGCCCTGGATGGTCGCCAGTTTCGGCTGTCACATTTCCCGTTTTCATCGGCAGCAAGTCATGAACATGTTTCCAGAAAGCAATCCAGATATCGTCATGACACTGGATAATTCAGGCGCGGTTCAGTACCTTAACAAGTCGGGAGAAACACTCCTTAAACAACTTGGCATCGATCGCAGCCATGCCGCTCACCTGCTGCCTGAGCGTTTCCGCACACCTGCCAGCATTGATAGTCATGCCGATAACAAGAATCAGAACCCGCTTACCGAGTCTATCCATCACGGCCAACATTGCTTTCATTTTAGCCTCACGCGTAGCGACAGTCATGCCCTCGTTATTGGCCACGATATAAGCGACCTGCATAGACAATACAGCCGACTCAAAGGGGTGGTACGGCAATTCCATAATATGACCGAATATATGGACGGGACACTGGAGACCTATGATCCCCTGCACTTTGACGCCGATGAATATGACCGCCTGATCATTGAAAAACTATTTTCAAAAAATACCATTGCCACCGACAACAACCCCGAGCACGTCTTCCTGCTTGACTGGAAAAAAGACAGGCCCGGCGGTTATCTTTATTCCATCAACAGCGATAGTGTCTATCGCCGGGAATATATCGAACTTGAGGATGATGTCAGCCGTTATGCCATTATGTCCGGCGAAGAAGAAGTCGTGTTCGCCAACTGGGAGGATGATGCCGATAACCTGCAGGACTTTCAGAATCGATTTCATCCCCAGGTACGCCACCAGATTGGCATGATTGAACGTTACACTACCTATCGTAGTGGTGACATCGCCATTATCGCCTTTTATCACGGACGCAGGCTGGACCATTATGACGCCATGATACTCAAGGCGCTGGCCACCTTTTCCCAGTCTCTGCACCGTATCGCAGAAGAAGGCCGGGAAACCGAGCGCGCCTTTCTTTATACCGTCGATGCCCTTGCCCGCGCCGCAGAAGCCAATGATGAGGATACCGGCGCACATATTATACGTATCAACGAATATGCCAGAGCGCTGGCTGAAGAAATGGATATGGATGAACATTTTATTCGCACGATTCATTTCTCCGCACAAATGCATGATGTCGGCAAAGTTCACGTCTCGCCAGAAATCCTGAAAAAACCCGGCAAGCTAACGGATGAGGAGTTCAGTAAAATGAAAGCCCATCCGGTCTACGGCGCCCGTATCCTCGGTGATTCACCACGTCTGGCCATGGCCAGAGAAATCGCCCTTTATCACCATGAAAAATACAACGGCAAGGGCTATCCCCATGGCATTGCCGGTGACGACATTCCCCTCTCAGCCCGCATCGTCGCCCTTGCCGATGTCTATGATGCTCTGCGCCAGGAACGTGTCTACAAACCCGCCTTTTCTCACAACAAGGCCGTACATGTCATCACTGAAGGCGATGGGCGTACCCTGCCGGGTGACTTTGATCCACAGGTGCTAGCGGCTTTCAAACGTATAGAAAAAAAGCTGGATCAGATTTTTCAACACTACATCGACCCCACCCAAAATACGCCAGTCAATTGAACGTACAAATCAACACACGACAGGATTATTCAACCGTTACCGATTTGGCCAGGTTGCGGGGCTGATCGACATCCGTGCCCTTGATCAGGGCAACATGATAGGAGAGTAATTGCAGGGGAATGGTGAAGACGATAGGCGAAATGGCCTTGTCAGTGGGTGCGACATTGAGGACCGTTACCCCATCGGCTTCTTCCATGCCGGATTCCACATCGGCGAAGACAAACAGTTCCCCGCCGCGGGCGCGGACTTCCTGCAGGTTGGCTTTCAACTTATCCAGCAGTTCATCATTGGGCGCGACCACCACGATGGGCATCTGTGCATCCACCAGCGCCAGCGGGCCGTGCTTGAGTTCACCGGCTGGATAACCCTCAGCATGAATATAGGAAATTTCCTTGAGCTTGAGCGCGCCTTCCATCGCTACCGGATACTGTTCACCACGACCAAGAAACAGGGCATTGTGCTTGTCGCCAAAACGTATTGCCAGCTTGCTAATCTCATCGTCAAGTTTCAGTACCTGTTCCACCATCAATGGCAACTGGCGTAACTGCTCCACCAGTCTCCCTTCCAGCGCCTCATCAAGCTGGTGTCGACGACCCAGAACAATGATCAGCAGCAGCAAAGCAACCAGCTGGGTGGTAAAAGCCTTGGTCGAGGCAACGCCGATTTCCGGGCCAGCGTGGGTCATCAGGACAAGATCTGACTCACGCACTAATGAGCTTTCCGGTACGTTACAGATACTCAGGCTGTGTGCAAATCCCATTTCTTTAGAGGCGCGCAGTGCCGCCAGGGTATCGGCGGTTTCGCCTGACTGGGAGATAGTGACGAACAGCGTATCGGGGGAGACTGCCGCCCGGCGATAGCGAAACTCACTGGCGACTTCTACATTGCAGGGAATACCGGCCAGCGCCTCGAAGCCGTAACGTGCGATCAGGCCGGCATGGTAGGAGGTACCACAGGCGATAATCTGCACCCGTTTTATTTTGTCAAAAATAGCTGACGCCGCCGGCCCAAAGGCACTTTCCAGAACCTTGCCCTCACCCAGCCGGCCTTCCAGTGTCTCGGCGATAGCATGAGGCTGTTCGTAGATCTCCTTGAGCATGTAGTGGGCATATTCACCCCGCTCAACCGCATCGGCATTCAACGAACTCTGGTGAACTTCACGCTCGACTCGCTGACCTTCCAGATCATAAATCTCAACGCCGGATGAGCGCAGTATCGCAACATCACCTTCTTCAAGATAAATAAAACTATGGGTCTCACTGATCAATGCCGCCACATCAGAGGCAATATAGTTAGCATCGACACCAAGGCCGATCACCAGCGGACTGCCACGACGGGCGGTGATTAAGGTATCGGGTTCCTCAGTACTGATCACGCCGAGCGCATAAGCGCCCTGCAGATCCTTTACCGTTGCACACACGGCTTTGTACAAATTATTCTCTCTCGCCATGTACTTGTGCAACTGATGCGCAATGACCTCGGTATCGGTATCCGAAGTGAAGATATAACCCTCAGCCTGCTGCGCCTGTTTGAGATCTTCAAAATTCTCGATAATGCCGTTATGTACTACGGCGACACTATTCTGACAGACATGTGGATGCGCATTACTCTGACTGGGAATACCATGCGTTGCCCAACGAGTGTGGGCAATGCCAACTAAACCGTTAGCGGGTGTTCTCTGTAACTCGGCTTCAAGCTGTTTGACCTTGCCCGGCATGCGTACGCGCTGTATGCAACTGGCCTCATCAAGCAGCGCCACGCCTGCCGAATCATAGCCTCGGTACTCCAGCCGCTTCAGGCCCTCGACCAGAATATCGACAACGTTTTCCTTTGCAACTGCTCCGACGATTCCGCACATGTTATTAGTTCCGAGTGACGAGTGACGAGTGACGAGGAAAAGCCCTCAGCACATGATGAGTTTTCATACTTAAAGCCTGTCCTTTGTTGAGAAGCAGTAAAAACCTGTAATACATCTTCATACCCGACACCTTGTCACTTCTTAACCGGTCGCTTCCAGCCATGCAGTGTTTTCTGTTTTGACCGACTCAGAGTCAGCTCACCTGCCGGTGCATCGCGGGTCAGGGTTGTGCCCGCGCCCAGGCTTGCGCCATCACCAATCTCAACTGGCGCCACCAGCTGACAGTCTGATCCGACAAATACATCATTACCAATGATGGTGCGATGCTTGTAGGCGCCATCATAGTTGCAGGTGATCACGCCGGCACCAATATTGACCCGCTCGCCCACATCACTGTCGCCGACATAACTCAGATGGTTGATCTTTGAGGCTTCCCCCACCACGCTGTTTTTGATTTCAACAAAATTGCCGACATGAGTATTCGCCGATAGTTCTGCGCCGGGACGCAGGCGAGCAAAGGGACCAATGCGCGCATCCGGGCCGATCTGTGCCTGCTCGATCACGCAGTGGGGCTGTATCTGTAC
>JAJRUG010000062.1 GCA_024277915.1 Gammaproteobacteria bacterium | reverse complement strand
GGTCCATAACAGCCGCCGCTTGCCGTTGACGATGATCAACAGCGCAAAGACAAACAACAAATGATCCACACCCATCAGGATATGGGTAATACCCAGCCAGGTGTAGGTACCCATGATTTGCAGCGAACCCGGCCTGGCGGGAATCCGGAAGCTTTCTTTGGTTGGTGTCAGCAGTACGGATTGTGAGGTTCCGTCCAGAAACTCCAGTCGCAGCAGGACATCGGTGCTGGTGGATTTGAGGCCGTTGATTGAAAGTGTTTTTTCCAGCAGTCCACCCCTGCATACCACCACCCAGCGCTGAAGGTATGCGCCACCGACAAATTGCGTATTCGCCTGTGTTCTGTCCTCGCAGTTTTCCGGTAGCCGGGCCTGCAGGCTCAGTTTCCGGTCGCCTTTGGCCGGCACTTTCCATAATACAGAAAAAACATCCGCGCTGCTTTCCCTGATTTCCAGGTAGCCCGGTCGAATTTCATCAGCATAAGAACTGCCTGCTGAGACAAGCAACAGCAGGGCGATAAGCGCTCTTTGAATCATTGTCCGATGCCCGAATCCGTGGCACCAGCCCCGCCTTCATTTTCAGCAAAGTCCTCAATAACCACATCGTAGTGGGCTCGCAGATTCTGATAGAACTGCTCATTCATCATATCGCGCTGGCGGGTCTGCCATTCATTGAATACCCTGGCGCGAACTTCATTCAACGGTGGCGTGACGGCGGCCGTTTTTTTATCGACCCGAACCAGGTGCAGGCCATAGCCGGAAACCAGTGCTTCGCACCATTCACCAACGGGTAACTCAAAAATTTGTTCTGCAAATTCCTTGCCGAACAGGCGTGCCACCTGATGTTTACTGAGATCGTGATGCAGTTGACCAAACATGAACGCATCGCCAACGGTAGAAAGATCAAGTGCCTGATCCGCTTTCTTCAGTTCATCGAGCAAACGCGCCGCGTCTTCATCCACCTGCTCGCCACGCTGGTCAGCATTCAGATAGATCTGAACGAAGCTGATCCGTCCCGGTATTTCAAATTGCCGCGGATGTGTCTCAAGGTAGTCCTCAAGCTCGGTGTCCGTGGGCTCAGCTTGCGAAGCGATGTCAGAAAAAATAAATTCCAGTTTTTGCGCCAGTCGCCGGCGAACAACCGAGTCATTCTGCTCCAGGCCCATCGCCAACGCTTCACGGTAATACACTTCCTCACGAATCTGCGCTTCAATTATTCCATCGAGTTCTGAGCGGGTCGGCAGGCGTTTCCAGCGCTTTTCCCACAGGCTAAGCAGACGGTCAACATCCGCCTCAGTAATCGTAATACGATTGTCGTCTTCGGCAGCCTGGTCATTTTGCAGGCCGTAAAGAAGAAAGATCGCGGCCCCGATCAGCAAAAAATGCAACAGAGGCTCGCGCAACCATTTCTTCAACACCGTAACTCCAGCTTAGCTTTTCGGAGAATACCAGATCGGTGAACTGTAAGTGCGTTCCGTCACGTATCCCTTATCCAGCTTTCTGCCGTCGCACTGCGCTCCAGCGGAAACATGATACCGTTGGAGAGGTTGCCGTTATGTGCGATGGCCAGTACATCACCACCGGTTTTGTTGGTGCAGTGGTGGTGTAGGCAAGTATTGTGTGAAGAAATTTGATTGGAGTCATTAATAGGGTTCCTTGACTATGCTCTGGGTATCGTCTCGGGCGACACTTTTACACTATTTGTGCAGGAACCACAAACATTCGCAATTCTGTTGTATCTTAATGCAGAGACCGAATGGTTTTTATGCACCAAGGCAGTTCTGATTGATTCCGGACGGAGCAGATGGCGATTTAAAATGAGCACTCTTGAACAATATGGGCTATTGCTGGGTCTTGTTGCTGGAACGGTCGGTTTGGCGCTAAGCCTGTATGTAATTGCCCGGACCCTGGGCAAGACTCGCCAGGAACCGGGTAAGGACGTACCCGCAACGGCTGGTCAATTATCCCGGGATCCGGTGTGGGTGCGCTATCACGCTCGTTATTATGGCTATGCACTGTTGTTTCTGGCCTTTGATATGGAGATGGCCTACATGTATCCATGGGCGGTGGTGTACAAACAGGTAGGTGTGGTTGCCCTGCTGGATATGGGGGTCTTTCTGGCCATCCTGTTTCTGGGTTTGTTATATGGCTGGAGTCAGGGTGCACTGCGGAGGCAATAGATGATTACCGGTGCCCGTCAGGGAACCCTGTCCGGGGTGCGTCGACTGCTTGCTGCCTCGATGGCGCGGGACCTCGGCGCTTTCCTGATTCCCAGCCCTGAAATTGCCCGAACCCATGGACTGGATATCGTAGCGGCAGGAATACAGGTGCTAAGCAACCCGCGCCACGCCAGCGTACTACTGCTGATCGGTGAAATCCCCCTTGCTCTGCGTGAGGCTGCCACGGTCATTTACGCCCAGATGATGCGCCCACGGGCGATTTTTGCTATGGGTACAGAAGACCTCTCTCCCTTGCCCCCGGCTGATGTTATCGCAGGGCTTTCACAGCAAGGCCTGCTTGAAGGAGTACGGCAACTTCGAAAAGTATTTGCCGGCGGCGCTTTCCATCCAGACGTATCCGATTTCCATGCAGCGGTACTGCAAACACATATCCGGTATACCTGCCCAATGCATGCCGAAGTTATACAGGACGAACCGGGTACCTGTCCCAAGTGCGGTATGACGCTGATCCCCGCCGAGACACAAGGTACAGCGACCCATGAGCATGGTGGCATGAATCACAGCCAGATGGATCACGGGCACAAGGGCCATGACCACAAGAACCATGCAGGCATGGACCACAGCCAGATGGATCACGGGCACAAGGGCCATGACCACAAGAACCATGCAGGCATGGATCATG
>JAJRUG010000061.1 GCA_024277915.1 Gammaproteobacteria bacterium | reverse complement strand
CTGCTCCAACGGAGCCTCTACATCAGAATTTAAGCGGACACTGGTAACGCCCATAACAATCTCCAATATGTAGTCATATGTAATACTTTACACTACACCATTTGAAGCAAGCATCAAAGACTTATAACGTCGCCAATCACCGGCGGCATAAAGCAGAGCGAAGCGGCGCTTTATGCCGTCCGCGTGAATTGGCCTTGTTATATTTTCATGAGCTAATTTTACCTTTGCCCCACAATGAATTTAGATTTACATTTTCCCCATTAATAATCATCTCTTTGGGGCTTAACATGGTTTCGGAGGAATTTTCCTTTGAGAGAACAACGGCCATAATTAGACCAAAAATAATTGCAAATGGGATGCGAAATTTACCTTTAAAATCACCCAACATTGTTTGTTCAGTAAATTCGATTCGTTCCTCAATTTCACATTGATGTATCAGACCACAGCGGATCACATGGTAGAGGATGTCTTCAAGTCCAGCCATATTATCTGCGTCAGTGTTTAAGTCCGGTATATTTACGCATTTTATTCTAATGCCTCCAGCACTCATCCCCGGCATTCCATACGTTGTTACTATTCTCATATTCTTCATTAAAAAAGACTTATAACGAGCATTATTGGATTTTTCAATCGGGAAGCATTTTGCAGAAGTTGCATCTACAGCAGAGCAAGCCAAAGACAATGCAACATCATATTTTCCTTCACTCATTAATTCCAAAGAAGTTGACACGAATGTTCCGATGCTCATTGCTATAATCCTAAAATATAACGACCAAGCTCACCCGACGCGAAGGGAGCGCTAGCGACCGTAGCGGTCGGGTGCAGCACTTTGTTATATTACCCACTCACTGAAATCTGCGCCTTTTGAAGGCCATAACGTCGGTTTTGGACAGTAAGAACCACTCACCGTCCTGACGTTTTTCAGCGAACCTACGGTGCCAATACAATTCAATACCCTCCGGGTCATCTGTTTCAATCACATGTACTGTATCTGGCTTTTGGGGTAACTGAATAGCCAATTCTCGCAGCCTCCGGCCAATAGCATTTGTGCGGCCGATTTTGTAACTCTTCCCGGAGCGTAATAAGTAGACAAATCCCTTAATCGCATTTTGATTCATTCTCCTATCGACTTTGGTAGAAACTCCATCCCTCAGAAGAGCGAGCACTTCTGGAAATAATTCTTCGGTTTCGCAGTATTCTTCGACTTTAGCTATTAGCGCATCGCGGCTTCCAAATCGCCGATATGGTGCTTTGGAGGGAAACGACGGATCTTCTGTTCGTTTCAGCATTAAATCAGCTTCGGTGGGAATTTGATTGAGTTCTATTGCCAGCTCCGCAAAACGACGAAACAGGACCTCATCGGGTATTTTCGCAGTCGCTATATTGGGGGTGTATCCCGCACCCTCTTGAAAAGCCGACCAAGAACGCCAGTAGACTCCCTTCCAATAATGATGGGAGTAGCCAGTTTCCCGCTTAAAAATGCGCTCGCCGATAAGTTTCCCATCATTTTCAATGACTAATTGCTGGTAGGTACGTACTAATTTTTCTTTCGACGGTTTCATGGTCACTGGTGAACCTGCTCGTAAGTAATATAACTTCTAAGCATTTATCTGCAGTGCGTAGCATGGCAGATAAATGTCTGTTGAGCTGAGCCGCCCATCAGGCTGGCATAGTCTATATAAAGGGGATTGTTTTTCGGCGGCTATTACGAACATCGGCCATTGGCCCTGGCTGAGGTTGCTAACTCTTCGTTTTGGCCATTTGATGGGGTGTTTTTCTGCACTTTTCCTGCTTGTGATGACCTATTTCCTGGTCAGTTTAAGGTATTGGGTGCCTGCAAGCCATACTGGCCCCTCAGGCAGATAGCCGCCTGGTTGGCGATCCGGTTTTTCCAACCCGATCTGATTCTTCACCCGGGTCTGATCAAGAAGTTTGGCCAGGTGGGGCTGAGCAGACGTATCGCTATAAGATGCCCCTTATGGCACTTGGGACAGGGGTAGTCTCCTGGTTCCTCCGTGGTGTGTTCTTCTGCTGCCTTTACCGCTGGTGCCAGGATCTTGCGCAGGACCTCCAATGAGGCCTTTCTGCACCGGTTGGCCAGCAACCCGTAATGCCGGATGCGCATCAGTCCTTTGGGCAGTACATGCATCAGGAATCGGCGGATAAATTCATCACAATGAAGATTCATGATGCTGGATTGGTTGTTTCGATAGTCTTTGAAGCGGAAGTACACCTGGTCATTTTCTGTGCCGATGATTCGTTGATTACTGATCGCGATCCGGTGGCTATAGCGTGCCAGATATTCCACGATACTCTGTGTGCGTTCCAGGCAGTGTTTGCTGTAGACCACCCAGTCTTTTTGCATTAAGCGGTCCAGGGTGTTGCTTATTTCATCCGCCCGTGTGACCCGGTTCAGCTTGCCTGCTGTGGCGCTTTCACGTAACACGCTGACCATCTTGCCCCGGTAATGACGAGATAAAGCACGAACCGGGAACAGGTAAGTGCTGCGGGCCGCGTGCCATTCGTTGTTTTCAGTCAGTGCTCCACCCGGTATCAGGCAGTGCAAGTGGACATGCTGGCTGAGATTTTGTCCCCAGGTATGCAATACCGCGGTCATGCCCAGTCGCCCATCCAGTCGTCTGGGATCAGCAGCAAAGGTCTTGAGCGTATGCCACACAGCCTGGAACAGCAGTTGATAAATCACCTCCGGATGAAGCTGTACCCAGCCATTGAGTTCATGTGGCAGCGTAAATACCAGGTGATGATAGGTGACCGGCAGAATGTCCTGCTGCTGTCGTTGGCTCCACCGCCTGGAGGCCCGCGACTGGCACTGCGGGCAATGCCGGTCCCGACAGCCATGATACAGGGGAAACTGATCATGGCAGTGGTCACACTGATACGCGATACCTCCCAGTGCCGGCGTGTGGCAGTTCAGCAGATGCCGGCACACCTTGAAGCGATGCCGATCCAGTTGATGGGTGCTGAGATACTCAGTAATGTGCTGCAGCAGAAGTTGCTGGATCGTCAATGACTCAATCATGACCCACCTCCAGCTGGCCCACCAGATCACAGGTCATGGTTTTGCCTAGCTGATGAGTGGGTACCCAGTGCACATAACGCAGGGTGGATTGCAGGTTTCGATGACCCAGTTGTTGCTGTAGTTCGTGAATGGGTAAACCGTTTTGCAGCTGATGCGTGGCATAGGCATGACGCAGACTATGGATACCACCAACCTTCTCAATGCCAGTCTTGTTTTTTGCCTTTTTGAACGCCTTCTGCGCGGTCCCATCACTCAGGTGTTGTTTCGGCTTACTGCGATTGGAGAATAGCCAAAGTGGGGGACGATACTTTATCCAGTAACAGCGCAGATGGTTGAGCAGTGCCGCTG
Source organism: Gammaproteobacteria bacterium (assembly GCA_024277915.1). GTDB lineage: Bacteria > Pseudomonadota > Gammaproteobacteria > Steroidobacterales > JAJRUG01. Next base: position 1,506 of record JAJRUG010000061.1, on the reverse strand, counting down.
ACAAAATCACGGCCCGATCCTTGGCGCCTTTGCCCTGTTCCACACGCAGCAGGTGACGCTCCCCGTCAATATGCCGGACCTTGATCGCCACCAACTCACTGACCCGTAGCCCGCAGCCATAACAGATTGTCAGCATCATGCGATGTTTGTCGTTAGCGCAGGCATCAAGGATCTGCTTCACTTCTTTTCGAGTCAGGAGCTCGGGGATCTTCTGCGCCAGTTTCGGAAGCTGAATCGGCACATCAAAATGATCCCATTTCAGGACCTGAAGATAGAGAAAACGCAGTGCGTTCAAATACAAACGGCAACTGGCGCCACTCAGGCCTCGTTCCTTGACCAGATAGACAAAATATTCCTGGATCTGATCCAGGTGAATCTCATCGGGTGGTGTGTGGTAATACTTGGCGAAATTCTTGATTGCTGCCAGGTAAGTCTCGTGGGTCCGAACCGAAAAACCACGCTGCTGCATGGCATCAATCATTTGTTGACGTAATGGTGTCATCGATCTTCTCCTTTACCAAGACCAGGGTTGGTCTTGACTAGGTGTGATCGATGATCGTCAGGAGGCTAGTTCTGGAAGGCTACCGCGAAGCGGTTTAGTTCAACATTTTACTATACGGAATATTTGATAGTATCTTTCTAGACAGAAACGCTCTGCGCGCTCACTACCGGCCGCTCACTGCACCCGAAACAGGCTGGGTGCTTTCAACGGGATGTACTTTCATGCCCTTGCGAACCTTCTGCAGCCCTTCAACAATCACGCTGTCACCCGCTTCCAGTCCGGCTTCAACGACAACATCATTTCCGGTTTCCGGCCCCAGTTCCACGGTTCTCACTTCGACCGCGTCACTGCTATCGACCACGTAAACACGAAACAGGCCCTGCATTTCCGATATCGCCTGACGGGGAATAACCACGACACCCGACAAAATCTGGTACATAGCCCGCACCCTGGCGAACTGTCCCGGCAGCAATAAGCGGTTGGGATTGGAAAAGGCAGCCTCAATGGTATAGGTTCCGGTTTCCAGATCGATGGACTGGGCGGCGGCAATCACATGGCCCCTGGAAGAATGTTCACTGCCATCTGCAAGGATCAAAACCAGATCTTTTTTCCGATCTGAACGCTGCTTGCGATCTCCCTCACTATTGTTGGCCATATAAGTCCGGGCCATGATCAGGTATTCATTTTCAGAAATCGAAAAACGAACACGGATAGGGTCAATATCCGACAGAGTATTGAGCACCACCGAGTTGGGTTCACGCCCAACGAATTCACCGGGCCTGGCCTTGGTCAGACCGATCAGACCGTCAATCGGCGCCATGATGTGGGTGTAACTCAATTCGATTTCAGCCAGGTTCACCACCGCTTCACTGGCGCGAACCCCGGCGCGCGCCGCTGCTTCCTGTGCGACCGCGCCATCCAGGTCCTGTTCACTCACCGCTTTCATTTCCGCCAGAGGGCGAATGCGTTCCAGGTCGGCTTGCGCCTTGACCAGGGTCGTGCGG
>JAJRUG010000060.1 GCA_024277915.1 Gammaproteobacteria bacterium | reverse complement strand
GGCACCTCGATGTCGGCTCATCACATCCTGGGGCTGTAGCCGGTCCCAAGGGTATGGCTGTTCGCCATTTAAAGTGGTACGCGAGCTGGGTTTAGAACGTCGTGAGACAGTTCGGTCCCTATCTGCCGTGGGCGTTTGAGACTTGATTGGAGCTGCTCCTAGTACGAGAGGACCGGAGTGGACGTTCCTCTGGTGTTCCGGTTGTCATGCCAATGGCATTGCCGGGTAGCTAAGAACGGACGGGATAACCGCTGAAAGCATCTAAGCGGGAAGCCCCCCAAAAGATGAGGTCTCACCGAACCCTTGAGGTTCCTGTAGGGCCCTTGAAGACCACAAGGTTGATAGGCTGGGTGTGGAAGCGCAGTAATGTGTGAAGCTAACCAGTACTAATTGCCCGTGCGGCTTGACCATATAACACCCAAATATTTTGGAAATGGTTGCCAATGTAAGTGTACAGTCCAGACTGATATTCATCCTCAAATTGAGAAATCATGATGCCTGCGGGCTTCATTTTTTCTAACCAGTTTGCCTGGCGGCCATTGCGAGTGGGTACCACCCGATCCCATCCCGAACTCGGAAGTGAAACTGCTCAGCGCCGATGATAGTGTGGGAGTTCCCATGTGAAAGTAGGTCACTGCCAGGCTTTAATACCAAAAACCCCTGATACCTCTGGTATCAGGGGTTTTTTCTTGCCTGAAGTTTATGTCCTGGCGTAATTTCGTTTGCTGTCGCAACAATGCAGATTTGAAATATCTGCGTATGAATTATCAGGTTACTGTTATATCCTGATCAGGATGAAGCCGGAACAGGCCGCGCTATATTGAAGGAGATGAAGATGGACGATTACAAACATATTCTGGTTGCCGTGGATTTGTCTGCAGATGCCAAGCAGGTCATTTCACGGGCTATCGATCTTGCTGCACGTTATCAGTCTCGTGTCAGCCTCATCCATGTCGTCGAGCCCTATATTATTGATAACAATTATGACCTGGTAACCGGTTTGCCGGACGATCTGGAAATGCTGCTCTTGCAGCAGGCGCGTGACTATGTCGATCAGCTTTCAAGGGAATTAAAGCCGGAAATCATTTCCAGGGTTTTTATTGAGGTCGGCTCCGTCAAAGGCGAAATATTCCGTGTTACCAGTGAAAATTCTGTCGACCTTATTGTCACCGGCTCGCACGGGCGTCATGGACTGGGGCTGCTGCTTGGTTCAACAGCCACAGCTATCCTTCATGGCGCACCCTGTGATGTCTTTGTGGTACGTATCAACAAGACTGATGAATAACCCGCCAGGCACTCACTCTTGATGGCTTCAACCCTGGCAATTCTAAGACAGCTCTGTGATGGTGGATTTCATTCTGGCCAGGCTCTCGGCCGCCATGCCGGCATCTCCCGCACGGCGGTGTGGAAAATCATTCATAGACTGAAAAAGGATTTTGCACTGGAGATCCATGCAGTTTCCGGCAGGGGCTACCGTCTTGCCGAACCCCTGGAATTACTGGATGAGCCCCAGATTCGTGCGCATCTTGCTGCGGCGTCAGCCGGGCAGTCGAACGGGATAGAAATTGTTACCACTGTGGATTCGACGAACCGGTATTTGCGAGACAGGCTGTCTTTGCCGGTATCATCCGGGCATGTGGTGCTGGCCGAACAGCAGACGGCTGGACGAGGTCGGCGAGGACGCAGGTGGATCTCGCCTTTTGGTGCAAATATCTATCTTTCCATGTTGCAGGTCTTCGAAACAGATGCTTCGCAATTGGCCGGGCTGAGCCTTGCGGTTGCCGTTGCGGTCAACCGTGCCTTGATCAAGCTGGACGCCCGTGGCACGGGACTCAAATGGCCCAACGACATTCACTGGCAGGGCCGGAAACTCAGTGGCATATTGCTGGAGATGCAGGGCGAGACCAGCGGAGCATGGAATGTCATAATTGGCATCGGACTGAACATTGGCATGAAATCAGAAGCAGCGGAAGATATCGAGCAGGACTGGACCGAACTGAACAGCATCCTGGCGCAGCGTGTCGACAGAAACAAAATGGTCGCCCTCCTCATCGCCGAGCTGGAAACGGCCATGCAGCAGTTCAGACAGCAGCAGTTGCAGGCCTTTTTGGCTGAATGGCGGCGCCATGATGTGAGCCTGGACAAACCCGTGCAGCTGCACCTGCATGACAGAATCATAGACGGGATTGCCAGGGGCATCGACGAGCAGGGGGCCTTGAAACTCGAATCCGAAGGCATGATCAAAAGCTATCATGCCGGTGATGTGTCCCTGAGGTATCAGCGGGATGACTGAAGCCACCTTGCTGATGGATGTGGGCAACTGCCGGATCAAGTGGGCAATGGCCGCCGATCAGAGCATGCTTGCCGGCGGAGCCTGTCACCATGAGGGGCTGGCGGATCCGGAGATGCTCAACCAGATCCAGCCGGCTGAACGCCCTGTTCGGGTTCTGGTTTCAAATGTTGCCGGCAACGCGGTTTTTGCCCGTATCGCCAGCTGGAGCAGACAGCAGTTTTCATGTGATGCGGAATTGATTGTTTCACAGGCACGGCAGCATGGCATTACCAATGCTTATGCTGAACCTGCACAACTTGGCAGTGATCGCTGGCTGGCAATGATTGCTGCTCGCCAGCAGCTACCCGGTTATCTGTGCATTGTCGATGCCGGTAGTGCCCTGACCCTGGATTTTCTCGATCCCGGCGGACGGCATCTGGGAGGCTATATTCTGCCAGGTCTGCGGGCGGCACCTGACTGTGTACTCAGTGGCACGCGTTTACAGAAAAATATCGACACCCGGGAGACCGGGCAGAGGCGGCCGGGTGATTCGACGCTCGCCTGTCTGCTCAATGGAGCCATGATGTCGGCCTGTCAAAGTATCGAAGGGGCCATATTGGCGCTCGAAAATCGTAAACAGCAAGGGGTACAATGTATCCTCACCGGGGGCGACAGCCAACGGCTGTCCGGTGAACTGAATATTCCGCATATCATCGAACCGGCACTGGTTCTCAAGGGGCTGGCCGTCATCAGCAGGAGCACGGATTCTACATGAAGTGGCTAATCTACTTGTTATTACTGGCCAATATTGCCGTTTTCGTCTGGCACTACCAGGATCGCGAGGCTGGCCGTGAAGCAACCAGCCACCGATCGCAGGATGTGCAAAAGACGGCGCTGTCACTGGTGTTGCTCAAGGAGCAGCAGGCCGAGCAGCGGCTGCCGCAAGAGCAAACAGGGCGCATGTGCTACAGCCTGGGGCCGTTTAGCAGTGATAGTGATTCGGCCGTGGTGGCAAAAATCCTTTCCCTGGAGTCCATCGACACCGAGCAGACCATCCGCAAGGATGCGCGGCGCAAGGCTTACTGGGTTTTGCTTCCGCCGGCTGAATCGAGAAAGGCGGCAAAGAAAAATATTGCCAAGCTGAAAAAACTGAATATTACCGACTATTTTCTTGTTGTTACCGGAGCCCAGGAGAATGCTATTTCTCTGGGGGTTTTTTCCCGATTTGAATCAGCTCACCGGCGCATCAAACAGATGCAGGAGCTTGGATTTACGCCCCGTTTCGAGAAAGTCGAGCTACCGAAAAAGGAATACTGGCTGGAATGGCCGGTAACAGGCCCGAAGCTGGATGAATCCGTGCTGAGTCGCATCCGGGAAAAGGATCCTGACGTGGCTGTTTCAAAACGGCCTTGCAGCGAAAAATAGCCCCCATGACAGGAGGCTGAAAAGGGGGCTTGTTCCGAGCACTGTTGGTGATACCGTCAAGCCTCGCCGTTTTCAATGGTGGCAAGTCATTGAAAACGTGAGAAAATGGAAAATCCCGTTTTTCGTTTGCGGTGCTGAAAAGTTCACAGAGGGACTTTTTCATCAGCCTGATGTGGCCAAATTGAGAACTTGACAGAAAATTTACCGTGTTTCGCTGATTTGCGTTGGATCATGGTGGATTTTTCCTATAGAATGCGCGCCTGTTTGGACATACGCACCAGATTGCCGGCATAGCTCAGTTGGTAGAGCAACTGACTTGTAATCAGTAGGTCCCGAGTTCGACTCTTGGTGCCGGCACCAAATTCAACCCCGAAGTGAGTACTTCGGGGTTTTTTTGACCGGATGAGAACCGCAAATAGCGGATTGTCAAGGAAAATTCGGTGATTTAGGTTGACAGCAGGATGGGGCTCCGCGAGAATACGCAGCTTCGTCCGCGCGGAGGGGTTCCCGAGTGGCCAAAGGGATCAGACTGTAAATCTGACGGCTCCGCCTTCGGAGGTTCGAATCCTCCCCCCTCCACCATTTTTATTAGGTACGAGTGACGAGGAACAAGGGACAGGTTCCCGGGTACAGCAACAGCAGGTTTGCGTACCACAATGAACAAGGCTGATGGACGCTCACTGGACTCTGCCTGGCGTGCTACACGATCAAGGCTTCGGTGCGGGTATTTCGTCACTCGGTCCAAATATAGCGGGTGTAGTTCAAAGGCTAGAACCTCAGCCTTCCAAGCTGATGATGTGGGTTCGATTCCAATCACCCGCTCCAGATACAAGAGGGCCGAGTGACGAGGATCGAGCGACGAGGAAAACCTGTTTTCCTCGGTCCTTGTTCCTCGACCCTCGAAACTGATTTTGCCCATATAGCTCAGCGGTAGAGCACTCCCTTGGTAAGGGAGAGGTCCCCAGTTCAATTCTGGGTATGGGCTCCAGTTTTTTTGCAGTTAGTTTTTTGATTTTATTAACTTTATTTTTAAATTTAACTTGAGGGAGGCCACACGGTGTCCAAGGAAAAATTTGAACGCACGAAACCCCATGTCAACGTTGGCACGATTGGTCACGTTGACCACGGCAAAACCACACTGACAGCGGCGATCACCAAGGTGATGGCGGAGAAGCACGGCGGCGAGTTCAAAGATTACGCCAACATCGACAGCGCCCCTGAAGAACGTGCCCGC
>JAJRUG010000059.1 GCA_024277915.1 Gammaproteobacteria bacterium | reverse complement strand
CTTGCGCCGCTCCGACAGTTGTTATCGTCACTCAGAATACCGGCGCAGCCTCCGCTGTCTCTATGACATTAACGGGTGACTTTTCTGCAAACGATGGTCGCATCGGCTGGAACTGCAGCAGCTCCAGCGAAGCTCGTTACCTTCCGGCCTCTTGCCGCGGTACATAGTATGGCGTTCGAAACAGCTGCAAGCTGTTAGTAAAAACCCCCGCATCCAATGTGGGGGTTTTTTTCAGCGCAAATTTTTTGTGCCGCAGTATCCGATGAATGGCCTGAACCAGGCGACCAGCGTAACTGACAATACCAGGAAAAAGATTTACCATAACCAACGTAGGGGAAACTAATTTCTGCCTCAAACATGGAACGTTGTGACAACCCCGCAATGGGGGGGGGTCACTTTATTCCGAGTGGATTCGTTTATTCGGAAGAGGGCGGGATCAGGAATGATTACAAATGGCTCTGTCTACTTCGTTTTACCGTTCGCAAACATTGACACACAAACAACAGATATATTCCAAAGGGGATGGTTTCACACTGATTGAACTGATGATCGTGGTGGCCGTTATCGCCATCATTCTGACCCTTGCTCTGCCGGTTTGGGGTGATTACATGATCCGCTCAAAAGTCAGTGAAGCCCTGAGTGTATCCAATGCGGCTAAAACAGCCGTCAGCACGACCTGCCAGGAAACCCCCCTGATCACTGCTCTGACGCCGCAGAATTCAGGCTATACTTTCACCGCACCAACCCAGTATATCGCCAGCATCAATCTCAGCGGCCCCTGCTCACAGTCCGTCATCACGGTCGTAACACAAGATACCGGAGCCAGCCCGGATCCGATTTTGACCATTACCGGTACACTGGAAAATGGTCACATGCGGTTTGTGTGCGTAAGTTCCGGACCAAATAAGCACGTGCCGAGGACCTGCCGCAGCTGAAATTCTTGTTAATCGGCCATGCCATCCTTCCTCCGGTTCTTGCATGACGCACACTTTTATTGGAAACTGATCCAATATTAAGCAAAACTTACGGGCTTACCTACCGTTGATCTAGCCTCTTGCTGTATTGCAAGTTTTTGTCTTTATTGACAATACCTTGCAATAAGCATGTGATAAACAGGTATAATACTTTCCGGGTAAAAGGAGAAACCCGCGGATGAACACCGAATTGAAGGTCGCCAGCAATTTGAATGGACTTGCCCGTCGCCTGGTGGAAGACAACATCCTGGACGAGGTGTCGGCTGCGCATGCATGTGCGGAATCGAATAAAAAGAACAAGACCCTTCTCGCCTGGCTGATCAAAAACAGTTCAGCAGATCCAACTGCACTGGCCGCCTCTGCGGCTGAAGAATTCGGTATTCCCTTGATCGACATCGCCGCGTTTGACCTGAGCCAGGCTCCACTCAGCCTGGTCAATGAAGCCCTGATAGAAAAGCATGAAGCCCTGCCGCTCCATCTTCGTGGAAACCAGTTGTTCATCGGATTGAAAGATCCTACGGATCATGAGGTCATTGACGAGATCGCCTTCAGTTCGGGTTTCCATGTCGAGCCCAACCTGGTCTCCACCAGCCAACTGTCAGATGCCATCAAGCGGGCCATGGACGCAACCAGCCCCGCATTTGACGAATTCGATGAAGACGAGGACGGACTGGATGATCTCGGCTTTCAACTGGTAACAGATAACGATGAAGACCCGAATGCAGACCCGGCCGTAGATGAAACGCCGGTCGTACGGTTTATCAACAAGGTTCTTCTGGATGCCATTCGAAAAGGTGCTTCCGATATACATGTGGAGCCTTATGAAGCCCGCTACCGCATCCGCTATCGTCTGGACGGCGTGCTCAAGAATGTCGCCACACCACCCATCCAGATGTCCCGGCGCCTCTCATCCCGATTGAAGGTTATGGCTGGACTGGATATTGCCGAAAAGCGAGTCCCGCAGGACGGGCGCATCAAGATGAACCTGTCCCGGACCAAAAGCATCGATTTCCGCGCCAGCACCTGCCCTACTCTTTTCGGAGAGAAAGTAGTACTGCGTATCCTGGATTCTTCAGTCACCCGGATGGGCATTGAACAACTGGGTTTTGATGATATTCAGCGGGAGCAGTTTAACGATACGGTTGTAAAGCCTTACGGCATGATTCTCGTGACCGGCCCAACGGGCAGTGGCAAGACCGTCACGCTTTATACGGCCCTGAATATACTCAACGATGAGGGAAGAAATATTTCCACGGTGGAAGACCCGGTGGAAATTCGTGTGGAAGGTATCAATCAGGTCCAGCAAAACGCCAAGCAGGGCATGACTTTTGCCCGGGCACTGCGGGCCTTCCTCCGACAGGATCCGGACGTGATCATGGTTGGAGAAATCCGTGACCTGGAAACCGCCGAAATTGCGATTAAAGCTGCACAAACGGGTCACCTGGTGCTGTCAACCCTGCATACCAATGACGCGCCACAATCCGTAACCCGCCTGATGAATATGGGCGTACCCACCTATAACATCACCTCGGCCGTAAACCTCATATTGGCCCAGCGACTGGTCAGGAAGTTACATCTTTGCAAACAGCACCACGATCTTCCACCCGAAGCGCTCGTACGCGCCGGGTTCGCCAGGGAAGATCTGGATGATCTGAAAATTTTCAAACCCGGCGGCTGTCCCGAATGTAACGAAGGTTACCGGGGGCGATCGGGTGTATTCCAGGTGATGCCGATTTCTGATGAAATTTCCAGAATCATTCTCAAGGAAGGAAGCGCGCTACTCATCACCGAGCAGGCAAAGAAGGAAGGAATCCTCGACTTGCGACAATCCGCATTAAGGAAAGTAGCGGCAGGCGATACCGACCTGATTGAAATCAACCGTGTAACCAAGGACTAGGTTATGGCAACAACACAGGCAGAACAATCCGTATTTCTATGGCAGGGCCGCGATAAACGCGGTACAAAGCTCAAAGGGCAGCAGGTCGCCACCACCCCGAATCTGGTTCGGGCTGAGCTTAGACGCCAGGGTATCAATCCCATCACCGTCAAGAAAAAACCCAAACCGCTTTTCGGTGGCGCCGGTAGCCGTGTCAGTTCCAAAGACATAGCGGTATTCAGTCGCCAACTCGCGACCATGCTGAAATCGGGTGTTCCACTGGTGACCGCTTTCCAGATCATATCCAGCGGACAGAAAAACCCACGTTTGCAAACCATGATCGACAAGATTCGTTCTGATGTGGAGTCAGGCAGCAGCCTGCACGAGGCACTGAGTGAATTCCCGGTTCAGTTCGATGAGCTGTATATCAACCTGATCAAGGCAGGTGAAAGTGCCGGTGTGCTGGATACCATTCTGGATGACATCGCGACCCATAAGGAACGCATCGAAAGCATCAAGGGCAAAATCAAAAAGGCCCTGTATTACCCCGCTGCGGTAATCACCGTTGCCATCATCGTGTCCTCCATCCTGCTGATCTTCGTTATTCCACAGTTCGAAGCTATTTTCCAGAGCTTTGGCGCAGACTTGCCCGCATTTACCAAAATGATTGTCGGTGCATCGCGCTTCCTCCGGTCTAACGGCATCTACATATTGGTCCTGTTGATCGGCATTGCTGTCGCATTTGTAATGGCAAAAAAGAGATCAACAAAGTTTGCCCATTTGCTTGACCGAACATCCCTGCGCATACCTATTGTCGGTGGCATTCTGGAGCAGGCTGCCATCGCACGCTTTTCCCGCACACTGGCCATTACCTTTGCCGCGGGCGTCCCGCTGGTCGATGCGCTGAAAATCGTTTCCGGTGCTACCGGTAACCGGGTCTATGATGATGCCGCTGCCAGGATACGGGCGGATGTCGCCGTTGGCCACCAACTGCAACTGGCCATGCAACAGACCAGCGTTTTCCCCAACATGGTCATCCAGATGGCCGCTATTGGCGAGGAAGCCGGGTCGCTGGACGAGATGTTGATCAAGGTCGCTGAAGCCTATGAGGAAGAGGTCAGCAACGCCGTCGATGCGCTCAGCAGTCTGCTCGAACCCCTGATCATCGTATTCGTAGGTATTATCGTCGGAACCATGGTAATCGCCATGTACCTGCCCATCTTCAAGATGGCGGCCGTTATGTGATCGCTGCAACAGGCATTCAATATGATACAAACCTTGCTTGAATCCACACCCCTGCTACTGGCAGGGGTGTTTATTTTCGGTCTGATTATCGGCAGTTTTCT
>JAJRUG010000004.1 GCA_024277915.1 Gammaproteobacteria bacterium | reverse complement strand
CATCGTTAAAGCGGCGCACGCTTCGATATCCGGCAGCTATGGCAACTTCTGTCATCGCCAATGTTGTATCATCCAGCAGTCGTTTCGCGAAATGAAGACGCTGGGTGTGTGCTGTAGCACTGGGTGACGCGCCCAGATGCTGTTTGAATAATCGTCGCAGATGACGGTCGGTTACACCGAGCCGGGTGGCTAGTTGGATAACACTTCCTTCGTCCAGTGCGCCCTCTGCAATCAGTTTCAGGCCTCGTCTCACTGTACTCGAACTGCCGTGCCATGCAGGTGATCCGGGTGCACATTCCGGACGACAGCGCAGACAGGGCCTGAAGCCTGCCTCTGAAGCTGCCGCTGCACTGGCATAGAACTGCACATTCTCTGCCTTTGGCATTCGCACCGGACAGATCGGACGGCAATAGATGCCGGTGGTGATGACGCCAACGAAAAAACGGCCGTCGAACCGCGCGTCACGAGTTTGGCGAGCGCGTTCACAAATGTGCTTTCTTGGTTGCATATCTTTGATTCCTGTACGCGAGTGTACAGGGCAGCAGGCATCATACTAGCCATAATCGGACTATGTCATCCATATATCCGTCCCGGCCAGAGTTGCTACAATTAGCTCGTTATGGGAAAACGACCAACACCGCCACCACCTGATATCCTTCGTAAATCAGGTCCTCAAAAAGATCGGACCAAGTACGATCGCAAGCGTGTGAAACAAAAAGACCGGAAGCAGGGAACGCCGACAAATGATTGAACAACTCGTAGGAATTCACCCGGTGCTGCCGGCCTTGGCAGGTGTGCTGGTATTACTGGTCGTCGCTGTGGTGGTCCATTTTGTGACCAAGCACGTACTCGTTAGCGGCGCACGCATGGTGGCTCGCAATACCCGCTTCACCTGGGATGACGCCTTGGTCGAGCATAAGGTGTTCGCGCGGCTGGCACAGGTAGTACCAGCGCTGGTGGTGACAATCGGGGTGCAATTTGTGCCGGATCTCGATGCATCTCTGGATCAGTTGATACGGAACATCGCTACCGGATACATGGTACTGATGATCACACTGACTCTGTCTGCAGCAGTCAGTGCAGCAAACCGGATATACGAAACCTACCCTGTGTCTCGCGAACGCCCGCTAAAGGGTCTTTCGCAAGTACTGCAGATTGTCGTATTCATCATCGGCGGGGTAATGATTGTTTCTGCGATCATGGATCGCTCGCCGCTGTTGCTGCTCAGTGGTCTGGGTGCAATGACGGCAATCCTGCTATTGGTGTTCAAGGACACTATTTTGGGACTGGTCGCGAGCGTTCAGCTGACGGCGAATGACATGGTACGGGTAGGGGACTGGATCGAGATGCCGCTGTTCGGTGCAGATGGTGATGTCATTGATGTCGCCTTGCATACAGTCAAGGTGCAAAACTGGGACAAGACCATTACGACCATACCGACCAGCAGGCTGATTTCAGACTCTTTCAAGAACTGGCGTGGCATGTCTGCATCGGGCGGACGACGCATCAAACGATCGGTGTATGTTGATAAAGGTTCTGTTCGTTTTCTGACTGAGCAGGAGATCGAACGTTTCAAGCGATTTGCCCTGCTGAAAGATTATATTGCCGGAAAGGAAGCCGAGCTTTCCGAGTACAATGCGCAGTTGCCTCATGTTGTAGATGCTGATGTTAATCAGCGTCGCTTGACCAATATCGGTACTTTTCGGGCATATATACTGAGCTATCTTCAGAATCATTCCGCAATCCATCAGACTGGTATGACGCTGATGGTTCGACAGCTTGCCCCGGGGCCAGAGGGTGTGCCGATTGAGATTTATTGCTTCACTAAAACGACGGACTGGATAGAATATGAGGATGTTCAGGCGGATTTGTTTGACCATTTGCTCGCTATAGCACCGGAATTTGATCTGCGGCTGTATCAAAGACCGGCAGGTGCCGATTTTTCGGGGCTATGTACAGGGAAGTTCTGAAATTCTGGTTTAAGGAAATAGACCATTCACAATGGTGGACAAAGGATGATGCCTTTGATCGCCGGGAGAATGAAGGATCCAGTTACAGATTCAGGTGTACGAGGTATTGATTCTCTGCTATCAGCTTAGCCGCCCAAGCGTAGTATTTTCTCAACATTCGCTTTCACCTGTGCGATATGTGCACGCAGGTGATAATGACGATCCGAGAGTGATGCAGGCACATTCAGGTTGAGTGCCTCCTCATCCAGCCCGGCAAGCTGGTGCAACCGGGTTTTCAGCTCCTCCCCGGAAAGCTTTCGCAGCTCGCTATCATTCCGATCGAGCAGTGACAGCTTTTTATACAGTTTGCGAATACCGGAAATCATTCGCCACTGGAACAGAGGCGGCATGACTTTCACCAGCGGTATCAGCAGGGCGATAATCGGCAAAATCATTATTTTCAGGCGGTCGATAATCGACGCTGCCCAAAAGGGCAAATATCTTTGCAAAAACGGCTGGCCGTTCTGGTAATAATGTGCAGCCCGCTCATGCAGGGGAATATCAAGATATTTCGCACTGGGGAATTCACCTTCGCTTTCGAAAATTCCGCCAGGATAGTGAACTTCAGTCAGTCCCTGCATCATCAAGTCAACAATGGCCGGATGAATCTCTGAATTCACAGTCAGGCTTGCAGTTGGAGCGATAAGGTGGATATCCCGGCCCGGAAGATTATTGACCAGATCCTGAGATCCTTCAGGCAAGGTCAGGGCAGATAAATAGCGCAAACGGGTTTCATACGCGCGGGCACGTTCGAAACTGGCGAGTGCCAGGTTCTTGCTATGGATCAGGGTGTTGATAACATCGGAGTCCGCCCGGGAGACAAAAAATGCAGCGTCCAGACTCCCGGACTCCAGTTGCCTGGCTGCTTCGGTAGTTTCCAGTTCGAGAAGCTCCAGGCGTGAATCATCCAGCTGGTTTTCAGCGAGCAATTTACTGACCAGGGCAAGGGTTCCGGATCCGGGGGGGCCGATTGCGACCCGGAGGTTTTCAAGACTGCTCATGCGATCCAGCGACAGATCACTGCGGTGAAACAACCACAACGGTTCAAAATAGATACTGCCCAGAGCTTCGATTTGCGACGCTTCGACTTCAGATACCGTTCCACCCTGAATAAAGGCCAGATCGACGGCGCCGCTATTCAACAACCCGATATTTTCCATTGAGCCCGCTGTTACCCTGATGTCCAGCTTGATTTTTTCCTTCGCCAGAAACCCGGCATATTTAGTGGCGAAAGCATGATAGGCGCCACCAGGTTGTCCGGCGGCGATGATCAGCGACCGCGGCGGTGCAGGTTGTATGAAGCTCTGTGCGTAATAGAATCCGGCCGCAATGATAATAATCGCGGGCCCATAGATTGTCAGCAGTTCCTTCAGATTATATGTGTGGTGTTTCAATTGTGTATTGTGCTAACGCTGAACCGTGAAGTCAGTAATCAGTACGGCACCCTCCGGCACCGGTGTATCCGGAATACCCCGGTTGTATTCCGGGCCAAGGTTCAGAGATGAAAGATCCATCACATGAACATACAGCGTGTCATCACCTTCATACGCTGTCCGGTTGAACAGCATTTTCGTACTGTCTTTTGACAGCGATTTCATACCATCAAAACCGGCGTTATAGGTCAGCCTCAATGGCTCGTCACCACCCAGGTCACCCAGGAACAGCTCAAAGTTGCCACCGTCGATCATTCTGGTGAACAAATAGTGGCGCCCGTTGGCAGCCGGAGCGGGGCCCCATTGCATGTCCCGGTTGAAGGTACGCTGGGTCAGTTCGGTGCCATCGTACCTGATCGTAAACACGGTCATCGGTGTCGGCGTGATTTTGCCGTATTCGCTGTTGCGCCAGGCCTGAAATAAAATAGTTTCGTTGTCCTGCAAATAAAATGGTGCGCCCGGCTGCCAGTCACCGGTGAAAGTGATTTGCTGTTCATCGCTGCCATCAGACCGCATACGCCACAGGTTCAGGTTACCGTCGATCTGTCGGGCGAATACAATCCATTCACCGTTTGGTGATACCGTGACCTCGGCATCGTACCACTCGTTATTTGTGAGTCGGACGATGTTCTTTCCATACAGGTCGGAGGAGTACAGTTCAGCGCCTTGCGGATAGTCATCCTGGCTGGCCCAGTTGCCGATGGGCATCTCCATGTTGTCTCTGGTCGAAGTCCAGATAACGCGCTTTTGATCCTGGAAGAAATATGAGCAGGCATCCTGACCACGGTCATTGATTCGCCGGGTCAATTTTCCATCATCGGTAAAAATATAGGTCAGCGCACCACCAATCCGACTACCATCGGTTTTCTGGGCATCCGGATCACGGGCTTGCGCGATCAGGTGATAGTCATCCGGTGCGTAATAGGCTTCCCCGGCCGGCGGAATGTTCGGAATCAGGCGCACCGGCAGTTCCTTGCTGGCGTCAATCGCCGGGGCATCCGGACTGGCAGCAGAGACCGCATCCGTCTCAGCATCGGCCTGGGCCCAACTGACCATTGTAAACAGCAATGAGGCGAGAAAAATGATAGTGACGTATATTGTGCGAGCAATGCTCATTGTGAGGCTCCTCCGGAGGTCTTGTCGTGCTGACGATATTCAGCCCTGTCTGTACGGGGGCATGATTATAGCAATGCAGCTGGATACACATAACCCGATGAACCGATACATCAGATCAGCTACAATTTCTAAAATGGTATTTGAGATGTGGTATACATGCGCAGGCTGGAACCAGCCTCTGCCTGCCAGGAGTCAGACATACTTTATTTAACCGCCAACGAAGCCCGCATCATCGGCTGCCTGATGGAGAAATCCGTTGTTACACCGGATCAGTATCCACTGACGCTGAATGCCTTGACCAATGCCTGCAATCAGAAGTCCGCCCGCAACCCCGTGATGTCGCTGGAGCAGGGCATGGTGCAGCATACTATTCGCGATCTGGAGGCCAAACATCTGGTGCGCACGGAGGAGAACTTCAAGAGAGGTGTGGAGAAATACCTGCAGCGCCTCTGTAACACGCGCTTCAGTGATTACCAGTTTGACCCGCCTCAGTGTGCCATCATCTGCCTGCTGTTGTTGCGAGGCCCTCAGACGCCCGGGGAGCTACGGGCACGTGGCGGGCGTCTGCATACCTTCGCTGACAACGCAGCTGTCGTGGATGCGCTCACCAGTCTGATCGAGCGGGAGGGCAATTCGCTGGTGGTGAAGCTGCCGCGCACGCCGGGGCGCAAGGATGCGGAGTACATGCATCTGTTTTCCGGTCCTGTTGATGTTGAAGAATATGCTGGTCAGACTCAGGTTGAGATATCCACCAGGACTTCAGAGCGCGTCGGTATGTCCGAACTGACGCAGCGGGTCAGCAAGCTGGAAGCGGAAGTAGCGGAACTCAGGCAGCAACTAAAGACGTTTCACGCCAACACAGACTAGAACTTGCCGAGCACTTTGAGCCATATTAGATCATCCTCTGGCCAATTTCCTCGCAGCCAGTAGCTAGACTGGCTGGGAGGAAATAGATGTGGGTCTGACAGTTTGTGACAGATCTTTGTGAATGGCCTGTGCTGCGCTTTTGCCGGCACCTGCGGCGAGGATGACCGTGGCCGCGCCGGTGACCGCATCACCACCGGCATAAACCCGGCGGCGTGAAGTCTCGGCCGTGTTCTCTTCGACGACCAGGCAACCTTTTTTGTTGGTCTCGAGTCCTGCGGTCGTTTTCACCAATAACGGGTTCGGGTTATTGCCGATCGACAACACAACAACATCGACCGGAATGACGAATTCAGAGCCGTTGATTGGCACCGGGCGCGCCCGGCCGGATTCGTCGGGCTCACCGAGTTCCATCTTCATGCACTTGAGCCCGGTCACCCAGCCGTTTTCATCGCCGAGTATCTCGATTGGATTAGTCAACCACTTGAACTCCACGCCTTCTTCGACTGCATGGTGATGTTCCTCGATGCGCGCTGTCATTTCGTTTTTGCTGCGCCGGTAAACGATGATGCCTTCCTCCGCGCCGATCCGTAATGCTGTGCGCACCGTATCCATCGCGGTATTACCGGCGCCGATCACGGCCACGCGCTTGCCGATTTTCATCGGCGTATCCGCTTCCGGGAACTGGTCGGCGTGCATCAGGTTAATGCGTGTCAGGAACTCGTTGGCCGAATAGACGCCGTTCAGGTTTTCGCCCGGAATGCCGAGAAACTTCGGCAGGCCTGCGCCGGTGCCGATGAACACTGCGGAATATCCCATCTTGTCGAACAGCTCGTCGAGCGTGATGGTCTTGCCGATGATAATGTTGCAGACGATCTCGATACCGAGGCGTTCGAGCAGGCCGATTTCCCAGTCGAGGATTTCCTTCGGCAAGCGGAACTCCGGGATGCCGTAACGCAGGACACCGCCGGTTGCATGCAGGCCCTCGAAGATGGTCACCGGATGCCCTAGCCGGGCGAGTTCGCCGGCGCAGACCAGTCCGGCCGGGCCGGAACCGATGACTGCGACCTTCTCGGAGCGCTGCGGCAATGCCGGCGCCTGACCCAATGGCTGATCCCGTTCCCAGTCCGCGACGAAACGTTCCAGGTAACCGATCGCGACCGGGATGAACCGCGTACCGAGATGGCATAGCTGCTCGCACTGGGTTTCCTGCGGGCAGACGCGCCCGCAGATCGCCGGGAGTGGATTGGCCAAACGCAGGATCATTGCAGCGCCGGGCATGTCGCCCGCAGCGATTGCATGAATGAAATCAGGGATCGGAATACTGACCGGACAACCTTCGATGCAAACCGGGTCCTGGCAACGCAGGCAACGTTCCGCCTCGAATTCAGCACGCGAAAAATCGTAACCCTCGTTGACCTCCTGGAAATCGTGCGCACGCAAACCTGCATCCCGCTCCGGCATCGGTGTTTTATCGATGCGCTTTAGTGGCATCAGGCCGGCTCCGTAGCTGTCGACCGGCAGGCTGCCCGGTCTTGTGACTCTTGTTCTTGTTCGACATACATCTTGTTACGCCGCATCGCTTCTTCGAAATCCACCTGGTGCGCATCGAAGAACGGCCCGTCGACACAGGCGAACTTCACCTCGTTATTGATCGTAACCCGGCAGCCGCCGCACATGCCGGTACCGTCGATCATCAATGGATCGAGTGAAACCAGCGAGGGTATTTCTGCCCCCCGTGTTGTCTCGGCCACCGCGCGCATCATCGGCATCGGGCCGATTGCCACGACACTGTCCGGCCGCCCCGGTCCGTCGCCGTCGATCAGCTGCGCGAGCCGTCCGGTCACGAAGCCCTTGAACCCGGCCGAACCGTCGTCGGTACACAGCTCAAGGTCATCGCAGACCCCGGCCAGTTCATCAATCAGGATCAGCAGATTTTTCTCTCGTGCGCCAATGATAATTGTCGTGCGTTCGCCCTGTGCCGATAATTCGCGCATCAGGCACAACAATGCAGCTGCCCCGAAGCCGCCACCGATACCGACGATGTGGCCCTCGGCGGGGATTTCCAGTGCCATGCCGAGCGGGCCGACAAGATCGAGAATGTCATCGCCGACCTCGAGTGCACCGAGGTAACGGGTTGTGACACCGACCTCCTGCACGACAATCGTGAGTGTGCCATCGTCACGATCATAATCGGCGATTGTCAGCGGGATGCGTTCGCCGCCCTCGCGAACCCGCACGATTACGAACTGCCCGGGCTTCGCGGCGGCCGCGACCAGCGGTGCCTCGACACGAAACAACTTTGTGACCGGGGTCAGGGGACGCTTCTGGAGAATTCTTGCCATAGTTTCATAGTTCCGGATGTTCGTGCATGATTTTCAGTCGCCGCCAGCGCTGTTCAACCTCTGTCTCAATCGCCGCGAGTTGCTCCGCATGCGCCGGTGCCAGGATGTGCTTCGTCTTGCCCATCTGCCCGAGCCAGTCACCTGCCTTGCGGCGCCTGCCGATCACGTCAGGATCGTAGGTAATCGTCGTATGGCCCTTCTCGACTTCATAGATCGGGAAGAAACATGAATCCACGGCCGTCTGTAACACCTCCTGCGCGGCATCGTCTTCAGTGCGCCAGTTGAGCGGGCAAAATGACAGGACCTTGCCGTACACCATGCCTTCCCTTTGCGCGTACCACTGTGCCTTGGTGATCTTGCGCATGAAATCCTCGGGATAGCCCTCGCTCGCGGTAAAGACATAGGGCAGATGGCACGCGGCGAAAATTTGCGCGGTGTCCTTATGATGAAAAAGTTTCCCGGACAGTGCGCTGCCGACTTCACTCGTCGATGTGCGGTGGCCGAGCGGTGTCGCGTAAGAAAGTTGTGACCCGGTATTCATATAACCCTGATTGTCGTATTCAAGAATCATCATTCTGTGGTTGCGGTGTGCGGTACCCAGCGCCGCCCCCATGCCGATGTCCATGCCACCGTCGCCAGTGACCATGATAAAGGTCGTGTCCGAGCCGTCCGGTGATCCCGGCAGCTCACCGCGGCGTACGCGTTCGTGATACATCTCAACCAGCCCCGACAGTGTGGCCGCACCGCTCTGAAACAGGTTATGAATATAGGTAATTCGGTGGGCAGTGGTCGGATAGCCGGTCGTGGAAACCATCGCGCAACCAGTCTGGAATAATACGACGACATTGCCCTCAAGGACGCTGTACGCCTGGCGCAGCATAGGGAAAATCCCGCAACCCGGGCACGCACCATGCCCCGGCGCGATGCGTGACGGTACGGTTGCCATCTCCCACAGCGGTTTCAACTCGACCTCGAGACGACCGGTGTCGGGGTCCCGGGTTACCTCGGCCATCCCGCGCGAAACTTCTTCCGTGGTCAGCGGCGGGAGGCCTGCGGGCGGGTTCTGTGCCGGGTCGCCAGCCCAGGTGCCGTGATAGGCAAAAGGAACCGCGACAGTGCCCTGTCTGGCGGCCTTGAGGGCTTCACCGAAAAACATCCGCGCGTCCGTATCGAAGAAATCCTTGCCGCCCAGCCCATAGATCCGGCTCATCACGAGCGTCCGGTTGTCCGGATCTTGCTGAAGGGCGGCGCGAACCTCGAGAGAGAGGTTGCCGCCGCCGGCGCCATACGAATCGCCGCGGTCACCGACAACGGCGGCACGTACATTTTTCAGGGTTGCGCGGATCTCATCGGCCGGGAACGGTCGCAGCACATTAGGTGACACGACACCGACCTTGTGACCTTCTTCGCGCAGCCGGTCTGCCACTTCCCTGGCATTCTCTGCGGCAGTGTTCAGCAACACGACGGCAGCCTCCGCATCGTCCATCCGGTATGTATCTACGACCGGGTAACCGCGCCCGGATAAGGCTTTTAACTCCGCCAGAACTTCCGGGATCACGCGGCGCGCAGCTTCCATCGCCTCGGACTGCTGCACCTTGTTGTTGATCAGGTCGGGATCGTTCATGTACGGACCAAACGTCACCGGCCGGTCGGGATCGAGCGCGGAATACGGGGTTTCAGGCTCACCGAGAAATGCACGGACTGCATCCTGATCGTCGAACCGGTCGATGCGTCGTTTCTGGTGACTGGTCAGAAAGCCGTCGTAGGCGACCAGTACCGGAAGGCGTACATCCGCATGTTCACCGATTCTGATGGCAGCAAAATTCAGGTCATAGACGGCCTGCGGATCGCGCGCCAGCAAAATAATCCAGCCGGCATTCAGCACAAAATAGATATCGGAGTGGTCGCAACGGATATCGAGTGGACCCGACACTGTGCGGGTCGAAACATTGAGCACCATGGGCACTCGCGTGCCGGACTGCACCGGCAGTTGTTCCAGTGCATACAACAGACCTTGCGACGATGTTGCATTCATCACCCGGCCACCGCCCAGTGCTGCGCCGTAACAGATGCCGGCGGCGCTGTGTTCGCCGTCGGCCGGGATCATCACAATGTCGTGTTCGCCGTTCGCCTGCATCTGCGACAGGTTTTCCGCAACCTCTGTCGATGGTGTGATCGGGAAATAGCCCATGACATGAAAGCCGATGTCGCGCGCGGCCAGTGCCGCGGCCTCGTTGCCGCTTTTAAAGTCGTGCACCTGGCGCACCGGTCGGGTCCGATCCTGATCCGGCTCATTGCGGGTTAGCGGTGCATCCGCCTCATGCAACATGTCCTCCTCCCGTTTCTTTCAACAGATCCGGGAACAGCGGGACGCGCAGGCGATCCGCAAGACCCGGGGTTTCTGCTTCGCGCGTCATCGCGAGGGTTGAACAGGTCTCAACACAACGCATGCAGCCTTTGCCATACCGGTAGTCGATGCCTTCCAGTTTCACGATCAGCTGATCTTCCTCACCTGCCCCTGTCGACCAGACCAGACACAGATCCGGACAGACCATCTCGCACATTCCGCAATCGATACACTTATCGAGATCCAGCACCGGCAGCCAGCCGGTGCGCGACGTATGCAGGTCATTCCAGACGCTGTTGCCGGGCATCGGCAGCACACCGCCAAGTGGTGCGGTGCGGTAACCCCAGACCGGGTTGGCCGGCGAGGCGAGGATGCCGTCTTCACCGCAGCCGATGTTTTCGAGGAGTTCGAATTCTTCAGCGCCACGCACGAATGCGCGCTTATTCGCTGCCACGGCTTCCGGGTGACGCCCGGCAAATGTCGCGTCAAGCGTATCGATCATCGCTTGCCGGTCAAGAAACGGTAATGCGGCTGTCAATGTGCCGATCAGCACTGCATTGGCGCGCGACTTTTCCTCGATCGCGATGGTCTGGGCATCGATCCGGATGACCCTCGTGGTCGCCGGTAACCGGGCCAGCTCCGCCGGTACTTCGTCCGCGTGTCCGGCATAAATCAACGTGCCGGCGGGCCGTATACCGTCCAGTGTCGCCGGATGTGCCAGCAGGCCACTGTGAAACACGACGACTACATCGGGTGATTCGATCGGTGCACTGGTGCGAATGGGCCGGTCGGTTGGTGCGAGACGAATGAAAGAACGCACTACCGAGCCCTTCTTTTCCGAACCGTAGGAAGAAAAATGAGCCCCGTTGAGGCCCATTCGCAGTACGGCGGCAGTGGCGACGATTCGCCCGGCAGCATGAGCCCCGAGCCCGCCGATAGACTCGAAGCGGATCTCGAAAAACTGTCCCGTATCCGGAAGCAATACCTTGCGACTCATAGAACAATATCTCCGGATGGCGCCTGGTACCTGTACCCAATATCAGGATACGGGGCTGTCGTCATTAATGAATACGCACATTCCACAGAGGTTTGTGGGGTCGGACCTCGATCATCCTTTATAGATAGCGGTCTGTAGCAGTAAATCAAGCCATTTTTTGTTCTTAGAGGATTGTTTTTGGGGGCAAAAATATATCTCTAAGGCCCATTATCAGTGATGATCAGGGCAACACTCATTATTTCAACGCAAGCAGAACTGACAGCGCTGCTGATTAAAACCCTGCCGCCATAATCTGATTTTTTTAAGGTGTTGCAGCGAGCTCTTTGCAGATCCCCTCGGCTACCCGGTCGGCGAGACCCATGATGGTGAGGTAGGGGTTGATTTCAGCACTTCCGGGAAACAGGCTGGCATCGGCCACGTAGAGGTGGTCGTGGCCGTGGACCCGGCCCCAGGCATCGGTGACCGAGGTATTGTCGTCGTTGCCCATACGGCAGCCTCCCATCAGGTGAGCCGCTGCCGGCGCAATTCTGCCGAGCTTTTGGTAGCGGCGGTGGATCAGCGTATCAATCTCATTTGCCTGTTGCGCTTCGATAAAGAAGTTTTTCGCCGAAGGTGCGTGCACCCGCCGGGCGCCGGCAGCAAAAAAGATTTTTGCCGAGGCCCGCTGGGAAGCGACAAAGGCATCAAGTACCTGTTCACTGAACCGGTAGTGCACCCGGGGTTGACCGTTGCGGTCGAGGGCAATGCGGTTGTCCTGTTGTGCCTCATCCAGTGCCAATACCAGGATCATTTGCAAATGATCCATGTTTTCCATCAGGTGCTGATGGCCGGCGCCAAACCCCGCGAGACTTTTGGCGGTGACAAAGGGGAAGTACATGCAGGTTTCCAGCAGGAATTTTTCTGTGCGGATAAATTCTTCACTGTAAAAACTTTTCGGGTGGCCATAGAAATTTTTGATCGGCCGTCGGTGTTCACCCACCAGGATCAGCGCCGGGTGGCAGGTAAAATAACGGCCCAGGGAGGGCAGGGCGGCTTCCAGCCCGGAGCGCAGCAACAGCGCCGGCGACTGGATGGCACCGGCTGAAAGCACAATGCGATCAGCGTGGATAATATAGTCACCTGCCTCCCAGGCAGAGGTTTCTCCAACCTCGCGGGTTATCACCGAAGCCTGCAGCGTCTTGCCATCAATGCAGCGTACTTCACAGTTGGTCACCACTTCCACGCCTGCCGATTCCGCTGCAGGTAATTGCACGCGCAGGGTACCCTGCTTGGCACCATTCGGGCAGCCGAAATTGCACAGGCTTGAGCCCTTGCAGCCTTTGACGTTTAGCGGAAATTGAGCAACATGGTAGCCGAGGGTTTTGCAGCCCTGATAAAATAGTTTGTTGTTGTCGTTCAGCAGTGATTCATCCAGCAGATGGACGTTGTTCTGCACCATGTATTTGCGTGAGCGGTCGGTGAGGTCTTTCCAGTCCAGTCCTTTGATACCCCAGGCGTTCACGGTTTGTTCTTCGATCAGAATCGAGGTGCCGGTGTAGACAATAGTGGAGCCGCCGTAGCCGCACCCCATGGCGAGGCTCATGCTGCCATCGGCAGTCATCATGCCACCACCCTTGGCGTAGAGTTTTTGTGCCATCTCCAGTTCGCGACCGGTGTATTCATTCTCACGAAATTTTGGACCTGCCTCCAGTACGGCGATACGCAGACCCTGTTTTACCAGTGGCGCCAAAGTTGCGGCTACAGTGCCGCCACCGGCGCCGGAGCCAATAATAACGATATCGTAGTGTTTGTTATTCATCGGGAGAGATTGGCAATAACTTTTTATTGCCATCAAATTGCGGCCGGTAGCCAAGGGAATCCGCTACTGCCGCTTGGCCGAATACCCCCATGAACAGCAGTGTTTTGATACCCCAGAAACCCGTACGGAACAGTTGCAGCGGGGCATTTTCGTAGTAGTGTAAAACCTGTTCGCAGCGTTTTTTCGGCAACAGCTCCAGAGGGCGCAGGAAAAATATCAGCGGCAGCCAGCGCATCACCGCCAACAGTAATCGCACCTGGCGTTGGCGTTTGACGGGCTGTTTCGCCAGAGCATTTTCTACAATGCGTCGGGTTTCTGTGATCTGTTCGGTATCGAGTTTGATCATCTGCGGTACCAGCACCGGACCGATACTTAACAAAAATGCCCAGCGGGCATTGTTCAACACCGCCATATCAGGAATCACCCGCACCGGGTACTTTGATGCGCCGCCACAGGGCGCGGCCCACCATGCGCACCTTGGCCGACAGTGGAAAGCGCTCGAGATTGGCTTTTACCGCACCATCGGTAAAGGCGGTGCGTTTGCTGTAGTCGATGTGCACATCGACAATCACCGGGCGATTATTTCCGGCATGGGTCAGTGCTTGCAGAATCACTGTTTCTGCCTGGGCATTTTCCCCCAGTAACAAATACTCGGCACCCACTGCCTGTGCGATACCGGCGTATTGCAGTTCACCGAGGGTGGAGCAGGTTTTTCGATTGAAGGGAATTTCCTGGGCCTGGGAGATCTGCGACAGCTCGCCGTCGTTGAACACAAAGAACACACAGCCGAGATTGCGTGATACGGCAGTGATCGTTTCCAGCCCGGTCATCAGAAAAGCACCATCGCCGACAATACCCACCACCTGCTTTTGCGGGTTCACAAGCTTGGCACCGATGACTGCCGGCACACAGTAACCCATGCAGTTAAAGTCAGTAGGGGAAATAAACTGATCGCCGTTGTGAATAGCCATCAATTCCGCAGTGAGAAACGTATGGTTGCCGTCATCTGCCACCACGATACTATTGTCGTCCAGTAACTGGCGTAGCGCACGGAAAAATACTGCCGGGTTAACGCGCTTGCCGCTGTCATGAGCGAGCCAGGTATCCACATAGGCCGCCTTGTCTTTGGCAATCTGTTCGCTGGTGTCGACTCCTTCGCGGGGTTTTTCGAGACGTGCTTCCAGGGCATCGGCGAGTTGGCTCATGGCTTGTCTGGCGTCAGCTTCGATAGTCACTTTTGCAGGATAGTTGGCGCTGAACACCGCGGGGTTGATATCGATGTGAATCAGGTTTTCCGGCACTGTGACGCTATAACTTCCGGTGGCGATTTCTCCAAAACGGGTGCCCACCGCCAGCAGGCAATCACACTTCGCGAAGGCGTTGCGCGCCGCCGGCACCGCGGCTCCGCCAAAGCCCATGCCGGTGTGCAGCGGATGGTTGCCGGGAAATACATCAAGCCCCTGCAATGTAGTGGCTACCGGTGCACCCAGCAACTCGGCAATACGTTGAGAATCTTTTCTCGCCCCCCGTGCGCCCCAGCCGAGAAACAGGCCGGGGTTTTTGGCTGCCAACAATGCATCTATTGCCTTTGCCATCGAGTCTGCATCGGCTTGCGGCGCGGGGTCGGCAGGAGTGAACTTCGGTGGCTCACCCACTTCAGCGACGAACAGTTGCAGCTCCACCGGAATTTCCACCAGCACCGGACCTGGCTCACCAGTAGTGGCACAACGGTATGCATCGAACAGTGTGGGTACGATATCAGCCTGTGACTCCACCAGCCATGACTGTTTGGTGATGGGTTTTAGCAGCGCGTGCTGGTCAATATCATGGAGCTGATAGGCGCGGTTGCTGTCGCGACGGATACCACCGGTAATCACCAGCAGTGGAATGCCGTCAAGGTAAGCTTCGCCGATGGCGGCTGCAGCATAGGCGACACCGGCAGCGGGAACGATCAACAGAGTGCCGACACTGTTCGAGGTGCGACTGATGGCATCAGCCATAAAGCCGGCACAGGCTTCGTGGGTCACCAGGACCGGGGTAATGTGTTCCGAGGATGCGAGTTCATCGTAAATTTCGGTATTGTGAACGCCGGGGATGCCGAAAGTGTGCTGAATGCCCAATTGTTCCAGTGCGTACCGCACCAGCCAGGCGCCGGATTTCTTCATTGCAGAACTTCCATTTTTTATTAGTTACCCGTCCCATACAGGCATCTTGATTCAGTATGTTATTTTTTTATCTTGAATATCATATCCAATACAGTATTGGCCAGTTTTCCGTAAGGTGGTGCAAGAAATTTCATTGCACTGAAATGAGCCTGGTAAAAGACAGGACGCAGTTTTGAAAATGTGGTGAAACCTTCGTAGCCGTGATAGTGCCCCATGCCGCTGCCACCCACACCACCGAATGGCAGGTCGTGTTGCCCGGGATGGAGCAGGGCGTCATTGACACAAACACCACCGGACATCACGCGATCCAGATAGAATTCCTGCAACTTGCGGTCTTTGGTGAATGGATAGAATGCCAGCGGACGGTCACGGTGGTTGACGTAGTCGAGCACCTCTTGGGGTTCCTTGTAAGGGATGACGGGCATGATCGGGCCAAAAATCTCGCGTTGCATCAGGATCATGTCGTCAGAAATGTTCAGGATCAGATGTGGAGGCATTTTTCTCAAGTCGGAAGAAGGTTCCTGATTTTTCGTCAGATTAACCAGTGTTGCACCCTTTTGCTCGGCGTCGGACAGACTGTCGTTGAGGCGATCCATGGATTTCTGGTCGATGATCGATGTGTAGTCGGGGCTGTTGATGTCCGGACAATGCTCGCCCACCCAGGCCTTGGCCCGGTCTGCAAACTCGCCAACACGGTCTTCGGGAACAAAAACATAATCCACATTGACGCAAACCTGTCCTGCATTGAACAGCTTGGCGAACATGATGCGCTCAACGGCCTTCTGCAGGGGATAGTCGGGTGCAATCACCGCCGGGGATTTGCCGCCCAGTTCCAGGGTGACCGGAGTCAGGTTTTTTGCAGCCGAGGCCATGACTGCTTTGCCGGTAGTGCCTGATCCGGTGAACAGCAGGTGGTCAAACGGCAATCGGGAGAACTGGATTCCGACATTGTTTGTCTCCTCGAAAAAGGCAAGCTTCTCCGGTGGGAAGTAGTCGGGCAGGAGTTCGATCAATAGCCGGGATAAATGACGGGAGTTTTCCGACATCTTGACCATCGCCTGGTTGCCAGCCGCGAAAATGCAGGTCAGCGGCCCAAAGGCCAGCTGAACGGGAAAGTTCCATGGAACAATAACACCCACCACGCCAAGTGGTTGTGGTATCACGCGGTTTTTTGCACCGGGATACATTATGACGTCAATCTTGCGCCGCTGGGGTTTCATCCAGCGCTTCAGGTGCTTGAGAGCAAAATTAATACCATCAATAGTGAAGATGATTTCTGCCAGCAGGGTCTCGTGGCGAGAGCGGTTTCCGTAGTCCTTGTTGATCGCGCCGATGATGGGGTCGCTATTGTTGATGACCATGCGCTTCAGAGTCAGCAGATCCTGCCTGCGTTGCCTATAGTCCGGAGTTGGGCCGGTGAGAAAGGATTTGCGCTGCAATTCCAGGCAGGTGGCCAGGTCAGTGCTAACCACAGCAGGATTTTTGTCCTGCAGATCACTCATTGCGGCATTCATCCTTTTGTTCTCCTGAGCGTAAATTTCCTATCCCACCATACAGCTATTCCAGTCTGGCCAATTTCAGCCATGAAAACCCGGCACTATGATCTTCTCCATTCCCGCTGTGTGGTGAATTTCTCCCAGCGCCCGCTGTACACAGTCTTCACCTTCCTTGATCGCTTCGGCAGCGCGGTGAAACTCCAGCATGCCGATGTGGGCAAGCCGGGGAGAGAGCAGGATATCCGCCGGGTCGCCGGCAAGCCGACTTCGGGTGACTCTTTCCTGAACAATATTGATGGAGTTGGCAATCGCATGGAACAAACCTGGCGCCTCATTCTTTTCATCACGATGGGGAAAGATGGAATCTGAATACTCTTTCGCCTGCTGTTTGAGGTTGCTTAATATGCCTTTGCTTTCCGTAGGCGCCGTTTCCTGCTTTTTGTTGTAGTGCTTGCTGATGAGGTCTGAATTCAGATTGACAGCGATCACAATGTCCGCCCCCAGTGCGCGGCAGGTAGTTACTGGCACGGGATTGACAAGGCCGCCATCGACCAGCCAGCGATGGTTATTGTGAACCGCAGGAAATAAACCCGGCATTGCCATTGATGCTCTGACCGCATCCGCGAGTCTTCCCTCCAGCAACCAGACTTCGCGGCCGGTATCGAGGTTGGTGGACACGGCGGCATATTTCTTCGGCAGATCTTCGATGCAAATATCCTCAGCAGCAACATAATTGTGCAGAAACCAACTTAGCCTTTCCGTATCGACAAAACCAGCTTGCGAGAAATTGATACCGAAAAACCGGAGTACATCGCTTCGGGTTGAACTGAGAACCCACTGCTCCAGCTGCTCGAGATTGCCGGCCACATATGAGCCGCCGATAATGGCCCCAACCGATGTGCCACAGACGATATCGGGCTCGATACCCTCTGCTAACAGCGCTTTGATCACACCAATGTGTGACCAGCCGCGTGAGGCGCCAGAGCCCAGAGCGAGTCCGATTCTTGGGAAGGTGGCTGAGTTGTCCAAGTATCATCCCGAATGAAGCAGGACGTTTATTATAAACGATACTAATCTACCGCAGGCCGGTTCACCAGTAACCCGGACTTATGCTGAGAACGCCGCCTGTAGATTTTAAAACCACTGTCGAGAGTATGAATCTGTCCGGTGTCGATTGTATCGGCCAGGTCAACGAGGTCTGCATCGGAAGTCCATTTCAAGCCCTACCGTGTCATTTACCAGATCATCGGGCAGAATGTTTTGGTTCACTGTGTGCTTGACGGGCGCCGGAATATTCCCTCGTTACTCGAGCGCCGTTTACTTCGGTAATGCACTTGGTTAGTGGGCAGGTAAGTCAGTTCTGGCTTCTGTAATATTGGATGGGGTCAGATGCTCGGTTGAGAAGCCCTTGCCAGTCGTGCGTTCAGGCATGGTATTCCAAAATTTATTAGGCAGAAGCCAAATGCCCAGATTGGCCTAACTGTTTGACTTTATTGGCGCGCCCGGAGAGATTCGAACTCCCGACCTCCTGGTTCGTAGAACGACGACGAAACGGTAACTTGTTGATTAACTTTATATTAGCGGTAGTGGCGCCCGTTGCAAATATCACCACTGGTCACGACTGAGCATAGCCACCTCACACAGATCTCATACGTACACCTACGACACTGTAGCATTCATCATAGTCTCTTGAGTCAGAGACAATACGCGAGCAGCACCTCATCAACGCTTTTTACGCACGTTCGCTTGTTTACCTGAAGAAGGCGGTGGCGGGGAAGTGGCGGCGGCGTGACAATTTTCGCCACATGCTGTTGTCGGTGGTGGCGGTGGTGGTGGTGGGTTGAAGGTTATCAGGACGTTAACATAACTGCAGCCAAAAGGATCCCAGGTACACTGCCACATCCTGGAAACCGGCAACGACAGCTACCGGCTCAGGAACTCATCCACCAGCAACAAGGAGATAAAAAGCAAGAAAAATGGCAAAACCTGAGCCATAATCAGCTCAACTGGGGAGGGGGATTTTCAATGCAAAACCCGGGTCAGCTTTCGGTGCAAATCAACAGTATTACCGCTAAATGACGAATAGTCGGTTGAACGATCTTGCATGTCTTTCCAGATCCATTGGTTTTGCTCTTTGATCACTGGAGAAATATGGGTTAATGACAATGGTTCATGAGAAGAATTTGACAACCCGGATTCGCAATATTGATCTGAATTTACTAAAAATCTTTAATGCTGTGTATTGCGAACGAAACTTGAGCGATGCTGCGCAAATGCTGTGTGTATCCCAGCCTGCTGTCAGTAACGCTCTAAAGCGTTTGCGTGAACTCTACGATGATCCGCTTTTTGTCCGCACTTCGAGCGGCATGATGCCGTCGCCCAGGGCGCAGGATCTGGTAGGCCCGATTCAGGAGGCGTTGAAGCAAGTAGACGCAACCTTGTCCCTCGATGAGCGATTTCGCCCGGAGATTTCGCATCGCACGTTCACGGTGGCGTTGACAGATTATGGCGAGTTCTATTTTCTGCCCCGCATGGTCCGACGACTGACGGAAGAGGCGCCGGGAGTAGGCATTGTTTGTCTGCCGAATCCGGGAGCCACGTTGGGGGTTGAACTGAAGTCCGGTGCCGTCGACCTTGTCTGGGACTGGGTGCGTATCGATGATCCTGATTATCACGTTGATGCTGTCTTCGACGACAATGGCTATTGCGTAGTGCGCAAGGGACACCCTGAAATTGATGGTGAGCTGAGCCTAAATCAATATCTTGCGGCGGAACATGTTGCCCTTCGACCAACACGGCAGCATCATCCCAAAATTGAGCGTGCTCTCGAACGTCGTGGATTGCAGCGAAAGGTTGTTGCCGAAGTTTCACATCTGACGGTTATCCCGAGGGTGGTCGCCAGAACCGACCTCATCGCAACGATGCCTAAGCGGCTCGCCATGTTGTATGGCGAGGTGTTGGATCTGCAGGTACTGAAGAACCCTGTCTATGACGATGCTGTCACTGTATATCAGATGTGGCACGACCATTTTGATGGTGACGAAGGACATCGGTGGTTTCGACGCCTTGCCAAAGAGGTCGCAATGGCCGGCTGACTAGCTTTCGGCACTTGCTCCGCAAGAGAATACCGTTGTATCACCAAAGATGATTGGCCATCATGTGGAAAGGTCGACTATAATCTATTATTGCGCGTCGATAGCTACCGGGAACACCGGGTGGAGATGTCGCCCGCTACGGACGGTGACTGTGCAACCGATCGTGGCACCTTTTTGGGCCAAGCCAGCAATTGCCTGCCCTACTATTAGGGGAGAATCAGTGAATTGAACGCAACAGCCCAAACGCAAATGGAAAATGACCTGTCAATGCTGTCTCCTGCGGCGGCCCAGTTTTTGGCCGCTGATCATGGAATGCTGATTGGCGGAGAATTCGTTGCTGCGGAATCGGGCGACACATTTCCAGTCGTTGACCCGACGAGCGGAAAGGAAATCGCGTTTGTAGCGAAAGGTGAGCAACGGGACGTTGACGCTGCAGTAAAGGCCGCCCGAAAGGCATTCGATTCCGGCCCGTGGCCGATAATGAAGCCATCATCCCGGGCGCGGGTGCTGTTGAAGCTCGCGGATCTGTTGGAACAGCATGCAACCGAAATCGCTGATATCGAAAGCGTAAACAGTGGGCGGACGGTACCGAACACGCGAGCGTTCGATGTCGACCTGTCGGTGGACTACCTGCGTTACATGGCCGGCTGGGCCACGAAGATCCATGGAGAGACATATACGCCGAGTGTACCCTACGTTCCCGATACTGATTTTTTCTCCTATACGCTGCGTGAACCGGTTGGGGTCGTCGGCGCCATCACGCCGTGGAACGTTCCCCTTTGCCAGGCTATCTGGAAGATCGCGCCCGTACTGGCGACGGGCTGTACAATGGTGCTCAAGCCTGCGGAACAAACCCCGTTGACGGTGATTCGTTTTTCCGAACTGCTCAATGAAGCGGGAGTTCCTCCCGGAGTCGTCAACATCGTGACAGGCATGGGACATTCAGCCGGAGCCGCACTTGTTGAACATCCTGATGTCAACAAGATTTCATTTACGGGTTCGACGGAGATCGGACAGATCATAGCGGCCAAATCGGGTGAAAGCCTGAAACATTGCACACTGGAACTGGGCGGCAAGTCTGCCATGCTCGTGTTTCCCGACGCCGACGCTGAGATCACTATCCAGGGAACGGCGATGGCGATTTTCGGCAACCACGGTCAGAATTGCTGCGCCGGTTCGCGCCTTTACGTCCACAAGGACCGCTTCGATGAGATTGTCGCTGGCATTGTGGATTTTGCCAAAGGCATCAAGCTGGGACCGGCACTCAGTCCCGATACCGAAATGGGGCCGCTGGTGTCGAAAGTGCAGCAGAAGCGCGTGCTTGGATACATCGATTCTGGTGTCGAAGAAGGCGCTGAACTCCTGGTTGGCGGGCGCAAGGTGACGCAAAGCGGCTGCTATGTCGAGCCGACCGTGCTCGGCAATGTCACGGACGACATGAAGGTCGTCCAGGAAGAGATTTTTGGACCGGTACTGGTTGTGACACCATTCGATGATCTCGACGACGCTGTTGAGAAAGCGAACATGACCAAGTACGGGCTTGGTGCAAGCATCTGGACAAAAGATATTAGCACCGTGCATCGCCTAGTTCCGCGCTTGCAGGCCGGAACGGTATGGGTCAACACGCACAACGTGCTCGATCTCGCCGTGCCATTCGGTGGGGTGAAGAGTTCCGGGATTGGCCGTGAACTGGGTGAAGAAGCGATCCGTCATCACACAGATCTCAAGACCGTCACCATGGCTCTCTAGTCGATTCGGCCAAATAATCCTCCATCACTACTCGTGATTGTTCTCCTTGAAAACTGAGAGTTAGACTAGCGGAAGTTGATTAACCGCCATCTGTAGCTAAAAAACTTCAAGAACTGCACTTGCAACAGGCGAAGCGGATTTTACTTCCAACGTGTCGCCTGAAGTCTACGTTGGAAGTAAGGCAGTTGCGCTTTAACAGGAGAAACTCCAATGAAGGCATTAGAAAACATCAGGCGAATTTCAAGATTATTCGCATCCGTTGTTATTGCTTCGTTTCTGTGGACAACGTCATCCTTCGGCCAGGTGTCTGAGGAACAGCAAATCCTGGAAGAGATCATTGTGACAGCCCAAAAACGTGAGCAACGCCTGCAGGATGTAAACGTTTCGATTACAGCTTTGTCCGGGGACTCCATTCTCGAATTCGACTTTGATCGGGCTATAGAAATCGCGAGTCAAATCCCTAATCTGCAGGTAACCACATCCTATGGCTCGGGTTCGAGCGCCAATGTTATCATTCGGGGGATTGGCCTCAACGATTTTGGTGAGGGTCATGAATCGCCCGTGACGGCCTACATAGACGAATTCTATTTGGTCGCCGTTCCCGCCGTGGATTTTTCTCTGTATGACCTGGAAAGAGTCGAAGTACTGAGGGGGCCACAGGGCACCCTTTTCGGAAGAAACTCCACGGGTGGCTTGGTTCACTATGTTACTGCGAAACCAACCCGGGAAACATCAGGTTATTTCTCGGTTGAGTATGCGAGTTTCAGCGAGACCAAGGTAGAAGGTGCCGTGAGCGGAGGATTGAGTGACACCGTATCCGGCAGAGTGTCAGTTCTTAGTCATCAAAGCGATGGGTATGTGCAAAACATCAACCCGGACTTCGAAGCAGGGGGTGAAGCCGGAACCAATGCGGTTCGGGCCCAGCTGTTTTTCGAGCCATCCGATGATGTAAGGGTGCTGCTCAAGGGTGAGTATTCAACAATTGACACTATCCAGAACTACTACGAGGCCATCCCCCTCAATTCCCCGGACCCGGTCACTGGCTTGTACAGCACTGATCCCAACGGTGTCGATTTAGCCGGGTACAACCAGAATAATTTCGGGGTGAGTGCCCGAAATATTACAGACTCCGATTTTCCCGCGTTGTTGAAGCAGGATGGCCAGCATGCATCACTTCGAATTGAAAAGGATTTCGATCACTTCACCTTTGTGTCCCTGACCGGCTATCTGGATATGGATCGCGAATTGTCCGAGGATTGCGATGCCACGCCGAACAGCGTTTGTTT
>JAJRUG010000003.1 GCA_024277915.1 Gammaproteobacteria bacterium | reverse complement strand
AGTTCGGCAAATGGCGACCGCGGTATCAGTACCCGTTGATCAACGTAAAAGCTCAGGCCGCAAAACCAGGCTTCGTTCAACAAATAGGGTGCAGGCATTCGTTGCTTGATGCGTTGCTCAACCAGATCAGCGATCTGGCCGGACTGCTGCTTCGATACCCTGGCGGTGTACGCGTCTGCGTCATCATGGGCGAGGCGCATGACATGAAACACGATACTGGCTGCCTCATCACGTGGATTGTCCGTTCCATGGCCATAAAATATACCCGCCGCCGCGAGCTCCTCGCCGATATCCCGCACCAGATCACCTGCCGTCACCACTATTTCATCCGGGTTCTTGTTCATCGCAGTGTAGAATGCCGTTGCTTGTGCCGGTGCAGGATTCGACCCGTTGCTCGATCCATTGCCCGGCTCATTAGATTATTATCCACATGGAATATTAAACTCACAATGCTCGATCATCTGTTCGTCACCCTGCAACGCCTGCTGCCAACCCGTATTCTGGGGCGTATCGTTTACCGCATCAGTCGCAGTCGTAACGGCCTGTTGAAAAATCTCCTGATAAGGGGATTTGTACGTCTTTACTCCATCGACATCACCGAAGCCGAGCATCCGGTACCAGGCGGATATCCCAGCTTCAACGCATTTTTCACCCGCAGATTGCAAGCCGGCGCCAGATCTTTCGATGCTGATCCGGTCGCATTGTGCAGCCCTGTCGATGGCACAATTCAGCAAATCGGCGCAATCGCCGGTAACCAGATTCTACAGGCAAAAGGCATGACCTACAGCCTGGCCGAGTTGCTGGGCGAAGATGATACAGCGACCAGACTCTACAGCGGGGGGCAATTCATCACCGTTTATCTGGCGCCAGATAACTATCACCGGATTCACGTCCCCATAGCGACCTCGATACGAAAAATGACCTTCGTACCCGGCAAGCGACTGGCAGTAAACAAAGCGACCGCCGCGATTGTCCCTGGTCTTTTTTCCGGTAACGAACGGGTCGTTTGCCATTGTGAATCACCCAGTGGTCCGTTTGCACTGGTCATGGTGGGCGCACTCAACGTCGCCAGTATGTCGGTAAGCTGGGCAGGAGAAGTACTACCCCGGCAACCCGGTACCATGGAGCGCTGGCACTATGGAGTCGACCATCAGGGAACACAGCTGGCAAAAGGTGACACGCTGGGGCAATTCAACCTCGGTTCGACGATTATCATCGCAATGCCACCGGGTGCCGTCAGCTGGCGGCCGGATCTGGCGGCCGGTGTAACAGTGCGCGTCGGAAACACCATCGGTACACTGACCCGATCCAATGAACACAGCACCAGCTGACTGGCGACCGACCGCAAGCCTGGAAACCCTCAGGCTCCGCGCACAGCTGCTGGCGGCGGCACGCGATTTCTTTGCCCGCAGGGACATCATGGAAGTGGAAACCCCTGCCCTGGTGCACTATGGCGTGTCTGATCCACACCTGCAGAATATTCGCTGCCGGCCCGGTAACAACCCGGAGCAGAGCTGCTACCTGCACACCTCGCCCGAATATCATATGAAAAGACTGCTGGCATCCGGCGCACCTGATATCTACCAGCTCTGCAAAGTCTGTCGCGACGCTGAAACCGGTCTCCGCCATCAAGCTGAATTCACGATGATCGAGTGGTACCGGCTCGGGTTTACGCTGGATGAAATGATCACTGATACCTGTGCGCTGATAGAGCAACTGGCGAGAACCGCAAGCAGTGATGCAGGCAAGGTTTGCCGATACAGCTACCAGGAGGTGTTTCGGGCAGCGACGGGGCTCGACCCTCTGTCGGCCACTGTGGCCGAGCTCGCCGATCAGGCCCGCCAGCGACTCCAGTCAGAAATCGACGAGCGACTGTTGTTACAACTCGGCGATGATGCCGGGACGCTGCAGGATCTTCTGATGACTCATCTGGTGATCCCCGAACTGGACCGGCAGGGGCTGGTGGTCATTCACCACTACCCCGTGACACAGGCTGCGCTGGCCAGAATCGATCCGACCGACAGTCGGGTTGTGGAGCGATTTGAAATTTTCCATGCCGGCATGGAGCTGGCCAATGGCTACCGCGAACTCATTGACGCCCAGGAACAACGCCAGCGATTGGCAAGTGATCAGTTGCATCGCCACAAAGCGAGCCTGCCCGATATCAAACCAGATCCGGAATTTCTCGCAGCCCTTGACCACGGCTTGCCGGATTGCTCGGGTGTTGCTCTCGGCTTTGACCGCGTGTTAATGAGTTTCGGCGGGTTATCAACTATTCAGGAAACAATCAGTTTTACCGGATAGCGGCTGTTTATTGGCGGTGTAACAGCCTATCACTTGACTCGCGAAACGTACTCCTTGTTCCGCGTATCGACCTTGATGAGCTCGCCCTCTTCTATAAACAACGGCACCTTGACGACCGCACCAGTCTCGAGAGTTGCCGGTTTGATGCCACCCTGGGCGGTATCGCCACGCAAACCAGGGTCGGTCCGGGTGATTTTCAGTTCTACAAATTTTGGTGGCTCCACCAGTAGCGGCTGGCCATTCCACAACGTGATAATGCAAATATCCTCTTCCTTGAGCCACAACTTTGCATCCGCTACAGCGCTTTCACCGGCAGCATACTGATCGTAGGATTCCGGCTCCATAAAATGCCACAGATCACCATCAGAATAGAGGTACTGCATTTCCAGCTCCATGACATCGGCCGCCTCCACTGATTCCCCGGACTTGAAGGTGCGATCAAGGGTTCTTCCTGTTTTCAGGTTACGAATCCTGACACGGTTGAATGCCTGGCCCTTGCCCGGCTTGACGAATTCATTTTCCACGATCGTACAAGGGTCATTGTCGATCAGTATTTTCAGTCCGGACTTGAATTCACTGGTATTGTAGTTTGCCATGGAGCCTTCTTCCTTTTCTCGGAGTGCCATTCAAACCTGACACCTTTTAACGTGGACACCTTTTAACTAAAAAAGCTGATTGTTAGAGTTCTACTCAGTGTGATCTGTATCATCCGGTGATGCAGACCCACCGTATACATGGACCCAATCCTGACGCCAGTAACCAAGAATCCGCAGAGTTTCCAGATCAGCATAGTAGATCTCGTCTATGCCATTTTCCTTTGCCACGGCACCGATACCATTGATATCCCATTTTATATCGACATAGTACGTTAGTGTCTTGGTATTACCGGTGCCACTGGTATCGCCACTCGGTGTATTTTGAAAGTTCACAGTCAAAGGGGTAACTGTATGGCTGTAAATACAGCTGCTCGTCAACAAGCATGCAAAGAGAAGCATGAAATGCTTCATCGTTCCCTGGTATCTGTTAGTCCCCATAAACCACTGTGGTTCTTCGTGTGTAAATCCCGAGGAAGAAACTATACAGCCTGGTATCCGCATGCCGGACAACAGAAATCCCACCATTATCAGCTGCAGCTTTGGTTCCGGCATCACCCCAGGCAACTGCCCACAGTACTGCGTGGGATGATGCCTCACCGGTCTTGTCACCAAGCTCGGTTTTATTGAGATCAGTATCCAACGGCATGGTTATATCGACAAACAAACAGCCGGACATACCAATGAGTGCAATGGAGACAAGCAAAGCCATGAAACCGGTTCGACGCATTGAACTTCCCCCTGCCGAACTTGCGCACCGCAAATCCGAAAATAGTCTAAAAAAATCGTTCTACACCCAGGGTGCAGTTCTCGAACTCACAAGTAATTTGTCAGCGCAATATACCAGACCCGCCATAGTTACCAATAGCGGTTTGATCAGTATCGCTCGCGTCACATCGCGAAGGGTAGATTCTCACTGAAAATCACCCTGCAGCGAGCAAAAAAGCGGTAAGCAATGTTCCGGCCAGCGCCACGCCGTAGCACAGCACTCGCACCACTGGCAGTCCACGATGGACTCCCAGCTCGTGTAGCGCATGGTAGATGCGATGAAACGCGTGCCAAAGTGACAGTGAGATAACCAGGAACAGAAAAAATGCACCAGGCCATGAGGCAGCGAAGGCGCTTACACGTTGGTAACTCAAAACATCAGCGGACGGCACACCCATAGGCCCAGCCAGACCGGTAATCAGGATCAATGCAGGCAGCACAAAGGCAGCCAACACACCTCCGGCTCCGAATAATGCCCAGAAGACTGGCTCATTAGAGCGTTTCGGCATCTGTTTCGACATTACCTAGCCTCCAAGTGCCAAGCCAATCATGGCCGCCGAGATCACAAAGAAAAACAGGAACTGAACCCACACGATTGTCCGGTCAGCTACTCGACGGGTTCCCAGATAGAGAACCGGCATCGCCTTGGGCGCCACATTGAACCAGGTGAATGCATGCAGTAAAGCAGCAGCAAGTGCCACCGTATGAAATACCAGGTACAACGGATGCTGCAAGGAAGCCAGCCATGTATCGAATGCTGCCTCACCGATGGATAACATATACAGTCCATAAAGCAGCTGAAGTGCATAAAGCGCCACAAATACAGCAGTTGACTCACGCAGCATGTAAAAAATATAAAAGGGATTGCGGCGCCACCATCCCGCCATCGGTCGTACATAGGGGCGACGTGCAGCCATTACTCTGATGCTCCCCTGGGCGCCATGAACCGGAAGAAATAATCCAGCGTACTGCTCACCTTGTTGCGGTTCACGGCCGAAGCCGGATCAACCCCCTTCGGACACACCTCGGAACAATACCCGACCAGTGTGCAACCCCAGACACCCTCCTGGGCATTCACTATCGGCATACGTTCAGCTTGCCCGGCATCCCGCGAGTCTGAATTGTAGCGATGCAACAGCGCCATTGCCGCCGGACCGAGGAATCCTGAGTCGAGACCGTATTGCGGGCAGGCCGCGTAGCACAACAAACAATTAATGCACTCCGAGAATTGATAGAAGCGCTCGCGCTGTGCCGGAGTTTGCTTAAAGGGGCCGTCCTCAAGCGATCTGGTCTCCTTTGGAATAATGTAAGGCTGAATGGATTCCAGCTTCTGCAGAAAGTCGGTTTGATCTACCGCCAGATCTCGCTCGATGGGGAGATGTGACAAGGGCTCAATACGTAGCTTGCCGGGGTAGTAGTCGCGCAGGAAGGCACTGCAGGTCAGGTGTGGAACTCCATTGATCATCATTCCACAACTACCGCAAATCTCCATGCGACAAGACCACCGAAAGGTCAGGCTGCCATCGAGTTGATCCTTGATAAATTGCAGTCCCTGCAGGACCGAAGTCTCGTGGGAAAAAGGCACCTGGAATGTTTCGTAGGACGGTTCCGAGTCCTTCTCGGGGTTATACCGGAGTACTTCAATATTGATCTCTTGTTGTGTCATTGAGCGCTACCTCATTCGCCCTGCAGCTGTGATTTAGCCTGACCGCCATACACCCGTTCGGCGGGTGGCAATTTGGTGATCACAACCTCCTGATACTCAATACGCGGCGGTGCATCGGCAACAGCGTATGCCAGAGAGTGCTTGAGAAAATTCGTATCATCGCGCTGTTCGTATCTGTCCAGGCGTTGGTGCGCACCACGTGATTCTTTTCTCTGTATTGCTGAATACGCCATGGTACGCGCCACATCCAGAGTAAACCCCAGCTCAATCGCTGTCAGCCACTCGGTATTGAATACCCGGTTCTTGTCATCAAGGTGCACCCGACGGTTGGTTTCGACTAATTCATCAAGTATCCGGCAGGTTGCCGACATGCCCTCCTCTGTCCGATAGATGCCGACACCCTCCTCCATCGCAGCCTGCATGGCCTTGCGCAGATCGACGATACGCTGATCACTATCGTGCTCAAACAATGCCAGGGCCGCTTCCATACTGCTCTCCGCGTGATGGGCGACAGCCCGGGTATCGATACCACGGCTGGTGCGAGCAGCCTGTGCTGCCTGTTCGCCGGCCACTTTGCCAAATACAACAATCTCAGCGAGGGAATTGGAGCCGAGCCGGTTAGCTCCGTGTATGCCGACGCTTGAGCACTCACCGACAGCAAAAAATCCCGGCAGGCTGGTAGCTGTATTGCCATCGGTACAGATTCCACCCATGGTGTAATGCACGGCAGGCCGCACCGGGATCGGTGCCTCTGCGGGGTCGATGCCGAGAAATGTTTCCGCCATCTCGCAGATCATCGGCAGACGTTCATGCAACCGGATCCGACCAAGATGGCGGAGATCAAGATGAACAACTGAGCCCAAAGGCGTATCCAGTGTGCGGCCCAGGCGGTCTTCATGCCAGAACGCCTGGCTGAGTTTGTCCCGCGGACCGAGCTCCATGGCTTTGGGGCGTGGGGAGGGGTCGACAGGCCCGAGACCATAGTCCTGCAAATAACGGTAGCCGTCCTTGTTATAAAGGAAGCCTCCTTCACCCCGGCAGCCCTCGGTAATCAACAAACCCGATCCGGCCAATGCTGTGGGATGGTATTGAACAAATTCCATGTCCCGCAGTGCCACCCCGTGCCGAAGTGCAATACCCATACCATCACCGGTACTGATGCCCGCATTGGTATTACAAGGATAGATACGACCCGCACCACCGGTGGCAAATATCACCACATGAGCCTCGAAGCGGAAAAACTCCCCGGTTGCAATCTCAATCGCAACAATGCCCTGACAGCGACCATCATCCACAATGAGATCAAGACAGAAGAATTCATCAAAGCGCTGAATCGACGGATATTTCATGGAGGTCTGAAACAGCGTGTGGAGAATATGAAAGCCGGTCTTGTCAGCAGCGAACCAGGTGCGGGCAGTGGTCATGCCGCCGAAATTGCGCACATTGATACTGCCATCTTCTTGGCGGCTCCACGGGCAACCCCAGTGCTCAAGCTGCACCATTTCCCGGGTGCAGCTGGCGATAAAGTAGTCCACCACCGGCTGCTCACACAGCCAGTCACCACCGGCTACGGTATCGTGGAAGTGGCTGTCGAGGCTGTCACAGGACTGCACCACACCTGCGGAGCCACCTTCTGCGGCAACCGTATGGCTGCGCATTGGTACTACCTTGGAAATCAGCGAAATCCGGAGTTTTGGATCACATTCGGCCGCGGCAATTGCAGCACGCAGCCCTGCACCACCTCCACCGACGATTACAATATCTGTTTGGACGACTTGCATAACAGTCGACCTGAGCTATCTCAGTCCTCTATTGTCTTGCGTGCTTTGTGGAATGCGAGCATTCCCAGAAATATAGGTTTATGGGTAACATCGCTGAAACCCACCTGGGCAAGAAGTTCTGACAACTCCCTGGGCGAATAAAACATCCGCAGTGCCTGAATGAAATACTTTCGGCAGTCCAGTGCAGCCTCACTGCTGCTGAAAATTCTTGCAGTAACCGTCAGGCAGGCCCGCAGATAAATATAATACAGCTCTTCAACAAACCGGTTACCTGGCCGCAGCATATCGCTGTGGTGGAAATACCCCCCCGGTTTGAGCACCCT
>JAJRUG010000058.1 GCA_024277915.1 Gammaproteobacteria bacterium | reverse complement strand
GTGAAGCCGTTTTCGAAGCGCCTGTTTGATCTCCAATAGCTGAGACCGCATGCGCTTCTTGATCGACTTGCGCCCCACCATGAAACGTCGATTGGCTCTGGCGACCGTGCAATAGTGCGTGAACCCCAGAAAGTCGAACGTGGGTGGTTTGCCCTCACCGTATGCGCGGCAATCTCGCCGAGCGAATCGACCGAAGCGAATGAGCTGCGTTTTCTTTGGGTGCAGGTTGAGCCCGAACTTGGCGAGCCGCTCCTGCAAATCTCTTTGAAAACCGCGTGCGTCAGCATCATGCTGGAACCCCAGCACGATGTCGTCTGCGTATCTCACCACAATCACATCGCCCGTCGCGGTTCGCCCTCGCCACTGCTGGGCCCAAAGGTCCAGCACATAGTGGAGATAGATGTTGGCCAACAGCGGGGATATGACCGCGCCTTGAGGAGCGCCTCGGTCGAGGCGCTCCCGTCCAGCATCAGTGATGACGCCCACCGTCAACCATTTGCGAACCAGCCGCAATACTCTTTTGTCACCGATTCGGTGCTCAAGGAATGCAAATATCCAGTCATGATCCATACGATCAAAGAACGACTGAATGTCTGCGTCCAGCACCCAGTTCACCTTCCGGCGACACAGGCCAACCGACAGCGCATCCAGCGCGTCGTGTTGCCCTCGTCCTTGCCGAAACCCGTACGAAAAGCCGAGGAAGTCCGTCTCATAGATCGCATTCAACACCGTCGTCAGCGCCTGCTGGATAATCTTGTCCTCCAGACACCAGATACTCAGGGCGCGCTGCGAGCCGTCCGCCTTCGGGATAAACTCCCGTCGGGCTGGCTTGGCTCGGTAAGTGCCTTTGTGTATCCGCTGGTGCAACGACTTGAGGCGTTGTTCCCCGTCCTCCCCGTACTCTGCCCACGTCATGCCGTCGATCCCCGGGGCTGCTTGCCGCTTCAAGCGGTGGCAGCTTTCCCGAAGTTGATCCACGGTTACGTGATGCAGCAATGCGGTGAACCGCATTCTCTTGTGCCTCCTTGCCGCTTTGCGCACACCCGCCAATCCGCTCGACACCGAATCCCGGCACTGTGTCCGGGTAGTGGTCGGCTGATGGGTGTTCCCCTTGGCCAGCGTCCTTTCCTCCACAGGCTCCGCCAGAGTGTTACCTCCTTTGTTCGCCCGCTTCATCGGTACTACGACGCTGTCCGACTTCTCGATATCGTTCATGTTGAGAATATGGCTCTCGCCTTACTCAACCGACCCGATTGCGCGGGCAATATCGAGATCTCCCAGGTTCCGGTCAAAGAACGTCTCCACGTGCATAGGGTCTTCGACTGCGCGAGGTACCACACAAACTCGCCAATGGCGTTTGCACGGTTGTTGTCTTCTGCTTCGCTTAAGAACATCAACACCTCGTTGCTTATTACTTTCGCAGCTCCATACCTAGCCCATGGTCTCCCCTGTCAACACTTCACGTCTGCCCTCACGGAAAACCGCGCATGACTCGGGGCCGGAGCGGCTGGCTCGGCCTTACTCCGCACGGGACTTCCACCCGCTATTCTTTGCCAGCTTTGCCTGGCGTACTAAGCGCAAAATAAGCCACGTTCTATTTATCTGATCCATTTTTTTGCAAGCTGTGGTGTTTCAATCACAGCGGAGCAAGACGATGGATGAAGCGGAAGGAACGAGACTGACGGAACACCAGCGCCACTGGCTGGAGCAGATCCAGGCCTGTGAAGCCTCGGGAAAGAGTGTTGCCGCGTATGCATCGGAGCATGGTTACCCGGTTCGCGCGATGTATGACGCGAAGAAAGCGCTGGTCAGGAAGGGCGTGTTGCCACGGACACATCGCACCCGGTTTCAGCGTGTTCAAACAAAAGCGGTTACGGTCGGCGGCGAATGGCGTATCCAGTTACCGAACGGTGTTTCGGTGGATTTCTCCGGCACAGTCGATGCCGGATCATTGTCAACGGTACTGCACACGGTGGCCCATCTCGGATGATGCGCCCGTCGAACGATTTGCCGGCCGTGTATCTATGCCGGGACATCGTAGACTTTCGCAAGGGCATCAACGGGCTCAGTATCCTGGTCGAAGAAGCGTTGCAACTCGATCCATTTTCCGAGCAGTTATTTGTATTCTGTAATCGGCGTCGTGACCGGGTGAAGATTTTATATTGGGAGCGGAGCGGTTTTTGCATGTGGCAAAAGCGGTTAGAGAAAGCGCGCTTCAAATGGCCACGCAAAGTAACCGGTGATGTGATCACTCTGACCGGTCAACAGCTGAACTGGTTGCTGGACGGTTATGATGTGATGCGTTTTAAACCGCACGAACGTTTGCATTTTTCCAGTGTTTTATGAGGCCTTAAGAGGGTGTCTTTGATACAATACTGCGCATGCCAATTGCACTGCATCAGTTACCCGATGACATTGATGCACTGAAGTCACTGGTTGCTGATCAGCTGGTTCGCAATGAACAATTACAAGCCGACAAGCAAGCGCTTGATCAGAAAAACGAACAACTTGCGGCCCGGGTTTTAACGCTTCAGGAACAACTGAACCTTGCCCTGGCGCGTCGTTATGCAGCCAGCAGCGAGAAGTGCTCGCCGGATCAGATCTGTTTTTTTGATGAAGCGGAGCTGGATAATGGAGCGGTTCCCGACCCGGACGCCGATACCGATACCGACGATGATGAGATCATGGTGGCCGCGCACCAGCGCAAGAAACGTGGCCGCAAGCCATTGCCATCTCAGCTGCCGCGGATCGATGTCATTCACGAATTGCCTGAGTCGGAGCGTCACTGCGATCATGACGGCCGTTTACTGACCGAGATCGGTGAGGCGATCTCGGAGCAGCTGGATATCATCCCGGCAAAGATCCAGGTGCTCCGGCATATCCGCAAGAAATACGCCTGTGACTGCGGTCAATGCATCAAGACCGCGTCCTTACCGGCACAACCGATCCCCAAAAGCATGGCCTCGCCGGGGTTGCTGGCTCACATCACGGTATCGAAGTACCAGGATGCACTGCCGCTGTACCGCCAGGAGATTATTTTGCAGCGCATCGGTGTCGACATCCCGCGGGCCACACTGGCCAACTGGATGATCAAGGCCGGCCATCTGATCCAGCCGCTGATGAACCTGATGCACGATCAACTATTAAGCTATGACATCATCCAAATGGATGAGACCACCGTGCAGGTACTCAAAGAATCCGGGAAAACAGCACAATCCAAATCCTACCTGTGGCTACAACGCGGTGGTCCGCTGGAGCATCCGGTGGTGCTGTATCACTATGATCCGGGTCGTGGTGCCGGGGTTGCCAAGCGTTTATTGGAAGGCTTCAAGGGATATCTGCAAACGGATGGCTATGATGGTTATAACGCCGCCGTGGCAGAAAATCAGCTCACTCATGTTGGTTGCATGGCGCATGCCCGCCGTAAGTTCAGTGAAGCGGTCAAGGCGCAGGGCAGAAATAAGAAACGCGGTAAAGCGCATCGGGGGCTGACCCTGATTCAGAAGCTGTACCGGGTAGAGAAACAGGCGCGGAAACTGACGCCTGAGAAACGCTTTGAGCATCGTCACCGCCATGCAAAACCGGTTCTTGATGAGATGCGTACCTGGCTGGATCAAACCTTGCCGCAGGTACCACCAACCAGCGCCACTGGCAAAGCATTGCACTACTTGCACAATGAATGGGGCAAGCTGGTCCGCTACCTGGACGATGGCAGGCTTGAGATCGACAACAACGCGGCCGAGAATGCGATCCGTCCCTTTGTCATTGGCCGAAAAAATTGGCTTTTTAGTGCTTCGGTCAAGGGTGTGGCAGCCAGTGCCAACCTGTACTCACTGATCGAGAGCGCCCAAGCCAATGGCCTGGAGCCTTATGCTTATCTCCGTTACGTGTTCACGGCACTGCCGAAGGCCGATTCCGTCAAGGACATCGAGGCGTTGTTGCCCGGTAATCTCGATATCAATCAACTCAAAGTCGAACAGGCGTAAGGCATGAGTCCGGGCTTTCCGTCATTACCCAATATCGAGTTCCTGATCGACGGCAACGGCGACATCACGATCGGTGCCGTGGGCCCGGTTGCCTGCGCCGCCACCGCTGTGGACGAGGTTCAAAACCTCGCCATGCTGGTTCGTCGTGATGGT
Source organism: Gammaproteobacteria bacterium (assembly GCA_024277915.1). Taxonomy (GTDB): domain Bacteria; phylum Pseudomonadota; class Gammaproteobacteria; order Steroidobacterales; genus JAJRUG01. Next base: position 7,873 of record JAJRUG010000058.1, on the reverse strand, counting down.
GAAACGCTCGAGCAGTTGTTAGTGCGGCTTGATCGTGCCATCGATATGGCAGTCGAAGAAGATATCTTCATCACGAAATTAACCACGGTCTGGATGACAGAATCTGAATACAATGCTTCGGCGATCTGTCAATACGCCGTTCGTTGATCGCTTACGCAACAGCAACACACCACCGTCGGATGTGATCTGACCGCCCTGGAAGTTAGCCTCAACAATCCGGCCATTTACCCGTGGAAATTCAAACGAATCTTGGGTACAGTTGATTACTGGCAAAGCTCTTTCGATATCAGCGTAAGTAACTGAATTATTTTGTATTAGGGGGGCTTTGTCTTTTTATTGGTGAAATATGCAGGCTAGCAATTATCTCAAGCCTTCCTTCGAGGTTGTGGAAAAACTCTGCGCCAAAAAGGGCAGCTGCGTAAACGGCCAGTGTAACAACGCACTTTGAGTACCGGCCGCTTATAATGCTTGCGGAGGAAGAAGGCGATGTCACCCGCCAGAGCAGTAGGCTACCAGGAGAAAGCAGAATGGTTGCCCAATTGAGGTCTTTCCTGGCTGGCGAGCCACGTGATCCTGGTGCGATGACGAAGCCCGAAACGAGGCCAATGCGGTGAACGGCTCAAGGCCCGACGATTACAACGGCATTGTGATTACCGCCCCCTGGACAGAGAGCTATACCCGCTATTCCGACCAGGGAGCACCGTGGTTCCTTGGCCGGACACTGGCCGGTGTGCTCGAAGTCGCCGGAATGGTCAAGGGCGATATCGATGGGATGAGCATTACCAGCATGTCGCTGCAACCGGATTCTCCGGCCGCCATGGCCGATCACTTTGGCATGACGCTCCGGTGGTTGGAGTCCGTCGCATTCGGCGGCGCTAGCGGGATCATTGCCCTGCAAAGAGCTGCCAGGGCCGTGCAGGCGGGCGATGCATCCGTCGTGGCCTGCCTGGCGGGAGATACCAATCGCAAAGGGTCTCTAGCGGAACTGACGAGCCGTTTCAGCCGCTTTTCCATGGACGCGATCCAACCGTATGGTGCAGCTGGTCCGAATGCCGTTTTCGCCCTGATCACCCAGGCCTATATGAGGCAATATGGCGTCGCACGCGAAGATTTCGGTCGGCTGTGTGTGGCACAACGCAGCAATTCGCGGGCCAATCCAGAGGCCTTGCTACGGGATCCAATGACACTGGATGACTACCTCAATGCCCGTCCGATTGCTGAACCGCTGCACCTTTTTGACTGTGTGATGCCCTGTGCTGGGGGAGAGGGCTTTCTGGTCATGCGGGAAAAGACGGCCCGGGACCAAGGGCTTGGATTTGCACATGTGCGCGGCGTGATGGAAAGTCACAATGCCTATTCTGGCGATCCAGTCCAGCTCCGCACAGGCTGGCATATGGGTTCGGACAAGCTGTATTTCCAAGCTGGCGTCAGACCCGCAGATATTGATCTTGTCCAGACCTACGACGACTACCCGGTGATAGTGTTTCTTCAGCTCGAGGGCCTCGGTCTGTGCAGCGAGGGAGAAGCAGCCCTGATGTTCAGGGACGAAAACGGGCCGCGGCTGCCGCACAATACCGGGGGCGGTCAGCTATCGGTGGGGCAAGCCGGATTCGCAGGCAGCTTTCTCGGGCTGGTCGAATCCATTCGCCAGTTGACCGACCAGGCTCCAGGGCTCGCAGTGCCCGATGCAAGGTTCGGCCTGGCAAGCGGCTTCGGTTTTGTAAATTTCGACCGCGGCATCTGTTCGGCCGCGGCCATACTGGAGAGGGGTCGGTGAAAGGTTTTCCTGATCTTCCAAGATCCAGAGTCTCCGTTGAGGCAGCGACGCACAGCCGCCCGGGCAAGCTAACGCTGCAGGTCTGTGGACAATGCGAAACGGTACAGTACCCTTATCGGGAGGTCTGCCGTAATTGCCTCTCCAATGATTTGAGCTGGCAGGCAGTTGATGGCTCCGGTGAGATCATTGCAAGCTCACGGCTGTTCGCCAGCACTCATCCATACTTCCGGGATAGATCCCCGTATCTGATTGCCTCGGTGAAATTGCGGGCCGGCCCTATCATGGTCGCGCGCCTTGAGGAGGAAGGGCTGCGGCCAGGAACTGAGGTCTGCGTTGTTCATGAACAACTGAGCGATGACCGGGTTGGTTTGGTGGCCAGGGCCGCGGTCATGTGATCCCGTTCGATATCATGTTATAGGCCTGATTCAGTTGCGCCTCGGCGTGCTCATGATTCCACGTTGTTGATGTCACGCCGCTCTCTCGCTTTCTGTGCTTTTTCACCTTGCTGTTCCCGGTCATCGGAAATTTCGCCACGAATTCCCGATAGCGAGGCAGACATCCAGAAAACGGACGGTCCCGCCGGGATCAGGGCTGAAATCTGATCTAATTTCAAGAGACGCATTGGCGCCTACCCGATACTAGAGATCAGGCATTTATTTCTGCACCAAGGACGCTTGTCAGCACCGAGTACAGAATATCGAGCATCTCGTCTATTTGTTCCTTATTGCTGGTCAGGGGTGGCCCGAAAGAAACACGGTTGGACGGCGCCCAGCCCTCATCTGTGACTCTAATAAGTAAGCCTTTTTCAAAGGCCTTTTCTCTTATCTCGTTCATTTTTCCCAATGCCGGATCGAAACCCTTTTTGTTTGCTTTGTCTTCGACTATTTCTATTCCGATCATGAGCCCAAGGCCATTGATTTCGCCAATGAAAGGTAGCTCCAAAAACTCTTCGTTGAGTCGTTTCAAGGCATATTCACCCATATTCACTACATTTTGAAAAATATTATCTCTCTCGTATATTTCCAGTACCTTATTAGCAACGGCGGCGGCCACCGGGTGACCACTGTAAGTAGCACCAGGAATAAGTGCTCCCTTAAGTCCTTCGTGCACTTTTTCGTTCAGTGCAACTCCACCAAACGGTATAAAAGAGCTGCAGATACCCTTTCCCATAGCTATCATGTCCGGTTTAACATCCCAGTGATCAACACAGAAAGCCATGCCCGTGCGACCGAATCCGGTCATCACTTCGTCGGCAATGAGCAGAACATCGTGTTTATCACAGATCTCCCGGACCATGGGCCAGTATTCCGGCGGCGGTGGTATATCTCCGGCCGTACCATGCTCAGGTTCGGCAATGAATGCTGCGATGGTGTCCGACCCTTCGGTCTCGATCAATTTCTCAAGGTGTGCAGCACATTGAATGCCGCAGCTCGGGTATTCGCGGTCAAGCATGCAGCGATAACAGTAATAGGAAGGCGCCTTTATGAAGCCAGGCACCAGCGGCACATAACCTGATGAAAACATTCCCTTGAAAATGCCGGTTGCACTCGTTGCGCCAAAAGATGTTCCATGATACGAATTATGTAAGGAAATGATTTTGTATTTGCTGCCAGATCCTTTTCTTTTCCAGTAAAGTCGTGCCAACTGGAAGGAAAGCTCGGTACTTTCAGAACCACCGTTTGTAAAACAGAAATGGTCTAATCCATCCGGCATGAATTTCACTAGCCGTTCTGTAAAATTGATAAGTGTGTCGCTGGTAAGTCCCCAGAACGTGGTCATATAGGGTAGTTTTTTCAGTTGCTCAGCAGCTGCAGCCGCAATCTCATCATTATAATCATAGCCAAGGCTAACGCAGACAAGTTGAGATGACCCATCCAGATACTCATTCCCATCTGTGTCAATGAGAGTGACCCCTTTGCAGTCATTGAAAATGTGGCCTGCATTCTCTCCAACAGGCATAACCCAGTGAACAATATGGTCGGCGTCAAATTGGAGGAGTTTTTCCTTGTCGACAGTCATGATACTCACCTCTGTGAAGCAATGAGTGTTACCGATAGATCAACTGGATGCTGCGGTGGCCGTTCTTGAAGCTTCGCAAATCGGGAAGAAATCAGGCATGATTGAGATTACACTATAAACTAAAATTAGTTTATTATATGCATCATCTCGTGTCAATCATCCTCTCGGTCTGGTGAAGAAATTTCGATGCGGTGACAAATGTAAAGTCAATATTCAACCCTACGATCAAGAACGGTGGATGAGGATGGCAGATCACGCAACAAGGCTTAAACCGAGAATCGGCAGATTCGCCATGCTGGCGATGGCCGTAGGAATTATTGTGGGCCCTTGGATGCCGCAGATGCCTTTCTGGTTTTCGCTGAGCGGCCCGTCCATCTCACTGGTCTTTCTGGTGGTCATGATACTGGCAATACCGATTATTCTTGCCTACGGCGAGCTGACGGCCATGCTTCCCTTTGCAGGCGGAGGATACAATTTCGCGCGCAATGCTCTTGGCGCTACTCCGGCATGGGTAACAGGCTGGTTCATGATTTTGCTCTACCTGATAGCGACTGCGTTCATGGCGCCCGCGACGGCAAGAATGTTCCAGGCCCTATTTATGCTCACTGAGTTGTCCGAGACTTTGATTGGATTCGCCGGAATCGGCATCCTGCTGATGTTCTCGATTCTTAATACATTCTCGATCAATGCCTCGGTGAGACTCCAATTGATCATGGTGTTGGGCATGGTCGCTGTTGGTGTGGCCACATTCCTGTGGTTCTTTGGCTCGGGACACTGGTCGCCAGCGAACCTGACTCCTTTCTTCACGACCGGAGGGAGCGGGTTTGTGGTAGCGGTTGGCATAATGTTTCTGATGGTTATCGGATTTGACTGCATCTCGCAGCTGGCCGAGGAAGCCGCCTATCCGAAGCGTGACATGATGTGGATCATGTTGGCGGCTGTGCTGATATCCGAAACCATGTTTGCATTGATTTGCCTTGCCAACGCAGGCATGAAGCCTACTGCCTGGATCACGCAACAGATCGTCGTCAGCCCTGAAATCGCCCGATCTGTGGCAGGGTATGTTCCCGCAGCTATTATGAATACGGCAGGGCTACTTGCGACGCTCACCTGTTTGAATGGCTTCATGATCGCAGCGTCCAGAGTTGTATTTGCCATGGGCCGCGCTAGGGTTTTGCCTCCGGTCTTCTCTCGGACAAACAGGTACGCCATTCCGCACACAGCTGTTTGGTTGGTTTTTTTCTTATGCAGCGCTCTGGTGATACTTGGAGGGGAGGACTGGCTCGAAACCCTGTTTATTGCAGCATCTTTCGCTACCGGAATTGTTTACACGCTGACATGCCTGTGTGCGGTAGTATTGAGAAAGAAGCACCCGGACTGGCCGCGCCCGGTCAAGATGCCTGGTGGCGCCGGGATGGGTATTCTAGCCACATTAATTGCCATCGGTATTACCATTGCAGTCGCCTTCGGAATGCCCTCAAGCTCGTGGACACTTTTTGGTATCTGGATCGTCCTGGGAGTGGTTGTCTATGCCTGGATGGCCGTCAAGAGACAATCCGATCCTGAGTATCGGGAGTCTGTCGTATTTACGCCGGCGGATATCGTCGAGGGAGTATCTGATATATGACCATGGATCTCTGTGCGGGCAGAACGATAGCCCTGGCTAGAGTCCGGAGGGAATCGAATTGACAGAATCTAATATTGCATTGGGCCAACGGGTCCGTTCGAAGAGGCATGAACTGAAACTGACGCTTGACGATCTGGCTAAACGCTCCGGGGTTGCAAGGACCACGATCTCGAAAATTGAGCGGGACATTATCTCTCCGTCTTTCAACACCCTGGCTAAAATTGCCCGAGGAATGGGATTGAAAATCACGCAGCTGATCAGCGATGAACAGGGTGAGGAACCAGTGGTTGTCAGAAAAAAAGACCGGGCGATACTCGAGTTCAACGGGTTACAGTGTAAGGTGGAAAATCTGACAAGCATCCTGGACAACGTGATGCTTGAAGTCATTGAGTTGACTCTCGAAGGAGGGAAAAATATTGGCGTTGACCCACCACACCCGGGTGAGGAATTCCTGCTATGCCAACAGGGCACTGTTGAGTTTCAGATCGGAGAAAACACATACATCCTGCAGAAGGGAGATGCCATACACTTCAAGCCAAATGAGAATACCTGCCTTCTGAACAACAGCAGCAGGCAAGCGAAGGTTCTGTGGGCATATACTCCGCCGAGGCTTGCGATGCGGGGAAACAGGACAGAAATATGAGCAGGCTAAACGGGAAGCGGATGCTCAAGAAAATAAGGTCAACTGACAGGTCACCGACAAAAACACCGAAAAGCTCGTTTGCCGTCATCTTACTTGTCCCCAAGAGTGGCGATATACGACACAACGTCTCTGAGCGCGGTGTCATCTGCCAAAGCCTCAGCGTAGGGCCTCATTTGCTGGCCCCAAGTGTCTCCGTCTGCAACGCCGCGTATGCCATTGCGATAGTTCTCAAGCTGATCCAGTTGATACCAGTCTTCAAGCCCTGAAAGGCGCGAAGCCCCCAGTTCTGCGACCCCTTCGCCGCGGCTGCCGTGGCAGAAGGCACATTGTTCCTCGTAAATTTTTTTCCCCTTGGAGACATTGCCTTCAATCGTCTTGCTTGCCTGAAAATCCGGAAGTGTGTCGATGAAGGCAACCAGATCACGCAACGCACGATCACTGGGCATTGCAATTGCGCGCCCATTCATTTGCCAGCCATAAAAATCTGTCACGCCCCCACGAGCATAATTTCGGTAATTGCGCATCTGTCGTAGCAGATACTCACCATCCAGCACGGTCAGATTTGATCCATGCATGCTGTAGTTACCCTCGCCGTTAGTGCCGTGACAAGCTACGCAACTGCTGTAATAAGCCCTGCCGCGTTCGGCATCGGCCGGCATCAGCGCCTCAGCGATTTCAGCCGAGTCCAGAACCTCCTCGAAGCGGACCACCGCACCATCCTGTACGGTGATGAACTGGGCCTTAGTCGCGAGGAACTCGCCTCCGGTCTCGCGGCTTGAGCCGCGCTCCCAGCCCAATGCGGTCACCACATCTCCATCAACGGAAATCTTGCTGTAGCCGCCATCTAGTACCTCCCGGGTCTGCATGGCCCTGGAAAGATACCGTTGTACGCCAATCCGTCCCCGGTGCTCACCTGCATAGCGGATGAGATATTGCGGGCCATGAACAATCCACTGCACCTCGTCGTCCAACAAGTCCAGTACAACTTCCGAATCGTTTCCTTCCATTGCCGCATGAAGAGCCTGTACGATTGACAGCGGATCAGAACCGCTTTCGCTCGATTGACCAAGAACGGGGAGATGGCAAAGACCAAAGAACAAAATGAAGCCAAAACCAAGGAATCGCAGGCGACCGACTCCGTATTGACGCAGCCCGGGAGATGGCGATGCTTTCATCATTCGATAATGACCGGTCATACGGCGTCACTCCCAAGAAAATCGTAAAAAACACTGGCTGGGTCGTGCTCCTGCCGAAGTTCGCGTAGACGCTGCCAGGCTTCCGGCGCGAAGCACCGGTGGATTTGATCCGATCTTGATTCACGATCGAACTCGTTAATATAGAAACCGGACGCAAACGGTTCCATGTCGTCATACATCTTGCGCAGCCAGGCCAGGTTGACCTGGTCATCGGTGGGGTCATCCCACTGGGCATAAGCCGACATATAAAAACGCCCGGTAGCTGAATAAGCGGCACCGGGGAACTTGGATTCACCGAGGTACAAGATTACCGGGGTATTGCTGGCGGAAGGTGCCAAAGGCATGTGCCGCTTGAGCACACTGGCTGCTTCAACCGCACGATTGGTGAGGATGTTGTCGGCGCGTCCTCTTCTCTGTGGGAAACCCGCTTCTTCCTCCTGAAACAGATGCTCGAAATCAGCAGTTCGGCCAATCTGCGCATGCAACGAACTTTTCAGCAGTTGGTGCTGCCGCAGAGGCGCCAGCATTTTTTTCGCTTCAGCCGGTGAATCAGCGAAGGCCTTAGCGTTAAGCAACGTTACGCGCTCACAATTCCTGGGCGAGCATTCCTC